>NZ_JBQEPG010000001.1:0-363681 GCF_052045635.1 Pseudomonas sp. 22189 | reverse complement strand
TCAGACGGCATTGGTGCTGGCTGACACGCCCTCTTCGCGAGCAGGCTCGCTCCCACAGGGGGAATGTGTTCTTTTGATGTGTATCAAGATCCGCAGATCTGCATAGCGGCACAATGCTGGCACCTTGCCAAAACTGTTTCCGCTATCAGAGAAGACCTCCATGGGTGCCTGGCTTAGCAATATCTCGCTGAAATACAAATTCTGGGCGGTCAATGCGGTCGCTTTCGTCACCACCCTGCTGCTGGTGCTGTACGCCGTGCAACTGGAACAGCAGGCGCGCAGCCACGCGGCGCAGGCATCCGCCCAGGCCCAGGCACAATTGCTCAAGGCCTGGCCGGCCGGGCAGGCATTGCCCAAGGCTGATCAGATTCTGACCTTCAAACGCGGGGAAGCGCCGCGCCTCAACGATCAGCCGGTGCTGGAGATCAGCGACAACAACGGCTGGAACGAAATCAATCACCTGCCATTGTTCGGCAATAACCCGTTAATGGGCGCCGAAGTATTCAGCCGTGCCGACGGCCAGCAGGTGGCAGTCATTGCCTATGGTCCAAGCCTGGCGCAAGTGTTCAGCGAACGTTTTGCCAACTACGCGGTGGCAGTGTTCATCCTGATGTTGGCCATGCTCGGCGCTTCGCAACTGCTGATCCGCTTCCTGCTCAGCCAACTCAACACATTGAAAGACGTGATGCTGCACGTCGAGAAAAGCGGTGACCTCTCGGCCCGTGTGCCGCTGGCGTGCAAGGACGAAGTCGGGCAGATGGCCAACGCGTTCAACGCGATGCAGGCCGGTTACCAACGGGTGGTCACCACCGTCGCCAACACCGCGCGGCAACTCGACGTCGGTGCCGCGCGTCTGGCGGCGAGCATGAACGAAGTGCGCCACGGCATGCTCGGTCAGCAAAGTGAAACCGATCAGGCCGCCACCGCAATCAACGAAATGACCGCCACGGTTTATCACATCGCCCAGCACGCCGGCGCCACCCGCGATCTGTCGCAGACCGCCGATGGTCTGGCCGGCAGCGGTCAACAAGTGGTCAGTCGCGTACAGCAGTCGATTGCCGGACTCTCCAGCGGCGTGCAGCAGACCGCCGAAATGATCCAGCGCCTGGCCGAGGACAGCCAGAAGATCAACGGCGTGGTCAGTGTGATTCACAGCATCGCCGAGCAAACCAACCTGCTGGCGCTGAACGCCGCCATCGAAGCAGCCCGTGCCGGCGAGATGGGCCGCGGTTTTGCGGTAGTCGCCGATGAGGTGCGCAACCTGGCGAAACGCGTGCAGACCTCCACCGATGAAATCACCACCATGGTCTCGGCGCTGCAGGCCGGCACCCGCGATGCGGTGGACTTCATGCAGGAGAGTTCGTACAAGGCCGACGACTGCGTGCAGCAGGCACAGGAGGCTGGCGAGGCGCTGGCGGAAATCACTGGCGCCGTGGCGCAGATGCGCGAGAGCAACACGCAGATTGCGGTGGCGGCCGAGCAGCAGAGCCAAGTGGCGGAAGAGATGAATCGGGCAGTGGTGAGCATTCGTGATGTGACTGAAAACACCGTGCAGCAGACTGTGGATTCGGCGACCACCAGTAATGAGTTGGCAACGTTGGCCGGGGAGCTCAACAAGGCAATCGGGCAGTTGAAACTCTGAAGATCAAAAGATCGCAGCCTTCGGCAGCTCCTACAGGTATACGCATTTCAATGTAGGAGCTGCCGAAGGCTGCGATCTTTTTTTGTTCACCATTACTATGATGCCAATAGCCAACCTTGATTCGCCGCCCCACCCGCCCCGGCCTATTCTTCAAGCATGTGTTCAACATGGATCGAGGAGTAGTCAACATGGGCAAACGTCACCCCAACCTTCCCGCGTGGCAATGGCGCGCGTACCCGAACAATCACCAGCACCCGACCAATCTGGTGTTGCACCTGATTGCCGTGCCGCTGTTCATCGTCGCGTTTCTGTTGATTGTGTCCGGAGTGTTCAGCCTGAGCCTGGCCAGTGTCGCCATCGGCGTAATCGGGATTGTCGCGGCGCTGGGTCTGCAGCGCCACGGCCACAGCCTGGAGGCGGAAGCCTCCGAGCCTTTCAGTGATCGCCAGGATGCCGTGTCGCGCTTGCTGGTCGAACAGTTCCTGACCTTTCCGCGGTTTTTTCTCAGCGGCGGCTGGTGGCGCGCCTGGCGGGAGCGCCATCGTCGGCACTGAGTGACTCAGGCAAAAATCGTCACGGTCTGCCGACTCATGGCGATCAACTCCCCCTCCGCGCTCCACAGCTTGGCGGCCACATGGCCGTAACCGTCGGCAGCGTACTCGATATCCGCCAGGTATTTGCACCAGTCCAGCGTGCTCAAGTCGCGTAGCGGCTGTACGAATTCGATGGTCCAGGTCAACGTGCTGCCCGGTGCCGGTTTCTTCAGATACGGCAACAGTGCCGGAGGCCAGGCATCCACCAGCGCTAGCAGATGCGCCTCATTGACCGGTTCTTCCTTGACGTCCCCACGCAAGCGCACCCAGCCGCCCATCTGCCGCGATTTATTGCCAGTGAATGGCATGCCGCCAACACTCCAGCGCATCGCCAAGTGACGCATGAACTCCGGGGTCACGCCCTTGATGTAGGGCAACTCCTGGCATTCGTCCCAGTGTTTCATTTCCACCGCCGGGTAGGCCTCGACCGCGACTTCCGAAGGCCGCGAAGCACCGAAGCTGCCCTGCACGATCGTCACCACCTGACCGTTCTGCATCGCACGTCCCAGCACCTGACTGACCGCTTTGCCTTCACGCAGCACATCGACTTCGAAACGCACCGGGACGTCCGGCTCCACCGGGCCGACAAAGGTGATCGCCAACGAACGCACCGGGCGCTCGGCCGGCACTTTCGCGCGCATGGTTTCGTATTGCAGCGCCGCGACCAGGCCGCCAAAACTGGCCCGGCCCTGACCCCACTCGGCGGGAATGGTCACTTCTGGCTGGCGACGAACCGCCTCGAGCAGATCGGAAAAGCGCATGACAACCTCGGCAAGCGAAAAAGGAATGCAGCGATCTTAACCAGCATGGCAGAGCGCCGCAGCGTCTATTCCGGTCAAATGGACTGACAGAAAGGCCTTACCCCGATTTCCCACTCAAAGAAAAGCCCCTGTAGGAGCTGCCGAAGGCTGCGATCTTTTGATTTTAAAAAACAAAGATCGCAGCCTTCGGCAACTCCTACAGGGGCCGGGTGATATCGAGGTTATTTGAAGCAGGCTGAACTGAGATTTTCCAGCACCCGATCCGCCTTGGCTTCAGCCTTGATCAGGCCCGCCTGCCAGGTCGCGACGCAGGGTTGCAGATCGCTTTCCTGCTCGGCCCGCGCCAGCCACTGCCAGCAATCGTGCCAGTCGCCCAGCGCGCCCTGCGCCGACTTCAGCCGCTCCAGCGCCGGCTCAGGCAGGCGATCGAGTTCCGGATAGGCTTCGATGCCATACCGCACGCGCTTGATCAGCAAGCGCAGACGATGCCGATCATGGGCCGGATCGTGCAGGGCCTCGTCGAGTTTTTTCCATTGTTTGTGCAGGCGTTTTTCGATGCGTTTGCCCAGCCCCTTGAGCAGCCCCTGACGCTCGGAGGCACGCAAAAATCGCGGGAAAGCGTCGAGGATGATCAGCAGCGAAGCCACTTCGGCGCTGGCTGCCAAGGCTGGATAAGCTTCGTCCATTTGCGCCATGCGCCGCTGCGCCGCTTGCGGTTGATCATGCTTGAGCAGGTACGCCGCCAGCACCTCGCGGTCACGCCACGGCGTGGTCAACTGCCCCACCGCGGATGCCGCCACTTCCAGTTGCTCGACACCGGGCAAGCCACGCAAGGGTCGCAACAGGCTGCGCAAGCGCCGTACCGTAGTGCGCAAGTCATGCAGCGCCTCGGGGTCGGTACGCGCGGTCAGGCGTGCCTGACAGGCCAGCAAACGCACTTCCAGACTCAGGACATGAGCCACCAACCGGTCAACCAACGCAGACATCACTTGCTCCTGATTCACATGGCTTGAAGGATGAGTCTGCCGTCAGAAGGCAGGCGCATCCTTGCGTCAAGTCAGCAGCTTAGCGTCCGGCGCGGGATTCGCGAATATAGAAACGGGCTTTCTCGGCCTTTTTGCTGCAGCCTTCGAAGCCTTCGAATTGCTGTTGAGTCTTGGCCGCCGTCAGCAATGACAGCGCCTTGGAGTAACTGACCGTGCCGGCAAAACCTTCGGCCTTGGCCAGGTCCAGTTCATGCCACGCCGCATCGAGCTGACTGCCACAGCTGTCACGATAAGCAGTCTTGCCAGCGCAACCGGCCAATGCCAGCGCAATCAACGGCACACAGATCCAGGCTTTCATCACTCACACCTCAAAATAGGTCAACAGTCGTGCAGGTAAGACGTTACGGCGCGGGAAAAGTGCCTTGGCGCCCCATGAATCTGCGGTGACCAAAGCATAGCGCCGAGTGATCACGCCGTAGCGAAAAACGACGCGCCTGCGGCCCCGAACGACCCTGACGATTGTCGCCCGCCCCCGGATGGGTGCATTGTGAAGCCTTGTCGGGGAGGAAGCTTGATGAAAAAGCGTGTCGCACTGGTGCTGGGCTCCGGTGGCGCCCGGGGTTACGCCCATATCGGAGTCATCGAAGAGATCGAAAGACGCGGTTACGACATTGCCTGCATTGCCGGTTGTTCGATGGGGGCGGTGGTCGGAGGAATCTATGCGGCGGGCAAACTCGATCAGTACCGCAACTGGATCGAAACCCTCGACTATCTGGACGTGCTGCGGCTGGTGGACGTGAGTTTTCGTCTCGGGGCCATTCGCGGCGAAAAGGTCTTCGGGCAAATCCGCAAGATCGTCGGCGAAATCAACATCGAAGACCTGCGAATCCCCTACACCGCGGTCGCCGCCGACCTGACCAACCAGCAGGAAATCTGGTTCCAGGAAGGCTGCCTGCATCAGGCGATGCGCGCCTCGGCGGCGATCCCCAGCCTGTTCACGCCGGTGATGCAGGGCAATCGGATGCTGGTGGACGGCGGCATTCTCAACCCGTTGCCGATTGTGCCGGTGGTGTCCAGCCACTGCGACCTGATCATCGCGGTCAACCTCAACGCCACCAACCAGCGTCACTACAAATTGCCGGTGATCCAGCGCCCGCCAGCCTTTCGTTCGCGCTTCGACAGCCTGCTCAGTTCGCTGGGTTCGAAGATGCCGTTCCGTCGCAAACAGGCCGAGCAATTGCTGCTGCTTGAACAGGAAGCCCTGCGTGCGGAGGCGGCGGACATCAACCCGTGGCTGGAAGGCAGCGAACCGGAAAGTCAGCAACCGGCAGCGGCCCCCGAGCGCGAAGGTGCGCCGAAATCCGCCACCGGTTCATTCATCATCGACAACGTCGGGCCGGCGTCACTGCTGGACTTGATCAACCAGAGTTTCGAGGTGATGCAGACCTCGTTGGCGCAATACAAGATCGCCGGCTATCCGCCGGACATCCTGATCAACGTGCCGAAGCGCGTGTGCCGGTTTTTCGAATTCTACAAAGCGCCGGAACTGATCGCGTTGGGGCGGGAGATTGCGCGGGATACGCTGGATCGGTATGAGAGTGAGCAGGGCTGAAATCCCGGCTGGCTGTCAGGGCCTCATCGCTGGCAAGCCAGCTCCCACAGGGTTCTAAGGTGTTATTGAGATTTGTGTAGCACACCGGCCACTGTGGGAGCGGGCTTGCCCGCGAAGAGGCCAGACCAGGCAATACAAAAACTACAGACTGTTGTCACTCAACAACCGATACCCAACCCCCGCCTCAGTCACGATAAACCGCGGCCGCGTCGGATCATCCGCCAGCTTCTGGCGCAAATGACCAACGACAATCCGCAGGTAATGACTGTCCTCGGTATGCGTCGGCCCCCAGATGTCCTTGAGCAATTGCTGTTGGGTGATCACCCTGCCCGGATGCCGTGCCAGTTGCGCCAGCACCGCGTATTCCTTGCGGGTCAGCGCCACTTCGGCGCCATCGAGCAACACCCGCCGATAGGCCAGATCCACGGTCAACGGGCCGAACGTCAGCGCCGCCTGTTGCGCCTCGCCAGCCGGCGCCTGACGCAACAACGCGCGGACCCGGGCGAGAAACTCCTGAATGCCGAACGGTTTGGTCACGTAGTCGTTGGCGCCGCCATCCAGCGCCTGGACTTTCTGCCCTTCGCTGGCCCGCACCGAAAGCACCAGCACCGGCGCGGTGGCCCACTCGCGAAACTCGCGCAGCACCTGCTGGCCGTCCATGTCCGGCAGGCCGAGGTCGAGCACCAGCAGGTCGGGCTTGTTCAGCGCCGCCTGCGCCAGGCCCTCGGCACCCGTGCCGGCCTCGAGCACTTTGTAGCCTTGTGAGGCGAGGCTGATGCGCAGGAATTTACGGATCTGCGGTTCGTCATCGATGACCAAAATGGTCGCGGTCTGGCTCATGAATTCACATCAACACAAAAGATTGGCAAGAGAGTAGCGCAGTCGCGATCAGGCTTCATTGTCCATCCCCGGTTGCGTCTGCAACGGCAGGTGCAGGGTGATGCTGGTGCCGCGGCCGTCGATGCCGTCGGCGACGCTGATTCGCCCGCCATGCGCACCGACCATGCCCTGGCAGATCGCTAGCCCCAGGCCGGTGCCCTGCCCGCCGCGATCACCACGGGCGGCGGTGTAGAACATGTCGAAAATCTTCGCCCGCTCGTCCTCGGGAATTCCCGGGCCTTCGTCGCTGACCGAGAAGAAAATCTCTTCGTCATTGGCGCCGGCACTCAGTTGCAAACGACCGTGTGGCGGCGAGAAGCGCGCAGCGTTTTCCAGCACATTGACCAGCGCCTGCTCGATCAGCGCGGCGTGCACGAACAGCAGCGGCAACTCGGCCGGCACATCGGTGCTGACCTGCAACGGCGCGAGCACTGCACGCAGGCGATTGAGCGAGCTGCCGACGATGTCCGCCGGCGCTACCCAGTCGCGCGCGAGCTTCAATGCACCGTGGCCGAGGCGGGTCATGTCCAGCAGGTTCTGGATGTAGCGGTCGAGGCGTTCGGCTTCATCGCGCGTGCCTTCGAGCAACTCGCGGCGATCCTCCAGTGGAATGGCTTCGCCGAGGGCCAGCAAGCTGTCGATGCTGCCGCGCATGGCGGTCAGCGGCGTGCGCAGATCATGCGATACCGAGGCCAGCAGCGCACTGCGCAATTGCTCGGTTTCGCCGTGCAGGCGCGCGGCTTCCAGATCGTCCGCCAGTTGCGCCCGGGCCAGCGCCTGCGCCAGCGGCTGACTCAACGCGGTGAGCAGGCGTCGACGCTGGCCGCTCAAGGTCTGGCCCTCTTTGGCGCAGACCCCGAGCAGCGCCAGCGGCCCGTCTTCCACCGACAGCGGCCACCACCACCAGCGACCGAACGGCAGCGTGCCGGTGCCCATGCCCGCCGGTTGATCGTGCTGCCAGGCCCAGTCGGCGGCAGCTCGTTCGGATTCGCTGAATTCCAGCGGTCCGCCGGTCTCGACTTTCCATCCGCCCTGGCCGTCGCGGTTGAGCAGGCACAATTGCAGATCACTCCAGCCATTGAGGTGCTGCGCGGCAGCGCTGATCACGGCCTGACGATCCGTCGCCGCCGTGAGTTTGCGCGACAGGTCAAGCAGCTCGGTGGTCTCTTCCTGCGTGTCGCGCAGCGCCTGCAACTGCCGTCGCTGACGCGCAGCGAGATTACCGGTGAGCGCCGCCATCAGCAGGAAGAACAGCAAGGTCAAAACGTCTTCTTCGCGCTGGATGGCGAAGGAAAAATTCGGCGGAATGAACAGAAAATCGTAGGTCAGAAACGACAGCGCCGCGCACGCCAGCGCCGGCCCCAGACTGCTGCGCACCGCCACCAGCAACACCGCCGCGAGAAACACCAGCGAGATGTTCGGCAGCGGCAAAATACTCGAGACCGCCCACGCCAGGGCACTGGCCAACACCGTGGCAACCAGCGCCAACAGATAGTCGAACCAGACCAGCGTCGGCGTCGCCCGCAGACGCGGCTGCGGGTGTTCATGGTCGTTATCGAGGACGTTGATTTCAAGGCCGTGGGCCTGGCGCAACAGACGCGCGGCGAGTCCACCACCGAACAGACGACGGCGCAGACTCGGCCGCGACTGGCCGACCAGCAGCAGACTCGCACGGCGTTCGGCGGCATGCTGGATCAGGGTTTTCGCCACTTCGCCGGCGCGCAACAACACCACTTCGCCGCCGAGGCGTTCGGCCAGTTGCTGGGCGTTTTGCAGGCGCAGGCGCGATTGCTCGTCGCGCACCGTGCCGTTGTCGACATGCACCAGACTCCACGGCAAATGCCGGCGCTGGGCCACGCGGCTGGCGTGACGCACCAGGCGTTCGGCATGCGCGTCGCCATCGACGCCGACCAGCAACCGCCCGCGCACCGCCGGAGCCGCCTGACCGAGTTGGCGATAGCCTTGCGCAAGATCGTTATCAACCTGCGCGGCCGCCGTTTGCATCGCCAGTTCACGCAACGCGGTGAGGTTGGTCTGGGTGAAAAACGCATCGATCGCCGCCCGCGCCTGTTCCGGCACGTAGACCTTGCCTTCACGCAGACGCTCCAGCAGCTCGCGCGGTGGCAGGTCGATCAGCAGCAGTTCGTAGGCTTCCTGCAGCACCCAGTCCGGCAGGGTTTCGCGCACCTGCACACCGGTGATGCCGCGCACCTGATCGTTGAGACTTTCCAAGTGCTGGACGTTGACCGTGGTGTAGACGTCGATGCCGGCGGCGAGCAGTTCCTGAATATCCTGCCAGCGCTTGGCGTGACGACTGCCCGGGGCGTTGGTGTGCGCCAGTTCGTCCACCAGTACCAGTTTCGGTTTAGCCGCAAGCAGACCGTCGAGGTCCATTTCTTCGAGCATCACGCCACGGTATTCCGAGCGCACCAACGGCTGCTGCGGCAAACCGCCGAGCAGCGCTTCAGTCTCCGCGCGGCCGTGGGTTTCGACGACGCCAGCGATGACTTTCACGCCCTGGCGCAATTGCGTGTGTGCGGCCTGGAGCATGGCGTAGGTTTTGCCGACGCCGGGGGCGGCGCCGAGGAAAATCTTCAGCCGACCACGGCCGTCGCGGGGCAGGTCTGCTAACAGCGCGTCGGCGCGGCCGGAGTCGCTCATGCTTGATCTCTTCAGTCAGATGTTTATGTGTTGCCAGTTGTGGCCTCTTCGCGAGCAAGCTCGCTCCCACAGGTTCAGTGTTGCTCTTGTGGGAGCGAGCCTGCTCGCGAATGGGGCGCCGCCGAATTACAGCTTTTCCAGCGCCATGTTCAATTCCAGCACATTCACCACCGGCGGCCCCACCAGTGGCTGTTCGATGTGCGCATCGAGCAGTTGCTGCAAGGTCGACACCGGCAGGTTGCGCGCTTGCGCGACACGCGCCAGTTGATAGGCAATTGCCGCCGGTGGCAAGTGCGGATCGAGGCCACTGCCGGAGGTGGTCAGCAGCGCCAAGGGCACTGGCCCCTGGCCGGGCACCTGCAACTTGTTGGCGTCGTCGATCACCCGCGTGGCCAGTGCCGGATTGCTCGGCGCCAGGTTGCTGGCACTGCTGGACACGGTCGCAAACGCGCCCGCCGAAGGACGCGGATGGAACCACGCATCACCGACGAAATCCTGGGCGATCAGCGACGAGCCGCGCACCTTGCCGTCGGCATCGTGCACCAGGCTGCCGTTGGCCTGTTCAGGGAAGGCGACCTGGGCGACGCCAGTCACCACCAGTGGATAGGCCACGCCGGTGACCAGGGTCATCAGCACCAGCAGGCTCAGGGCCGGACGTATCATTGTGGACATTGCAAAATCCTCGAATTCAGAAAGCGGATACCGCGTTAATTCAGGTGGACCGAGTCGATTTCATCGCCAGCAGGCTGACTCCCACAGGGGACCGCATTGCAACTGTGGGAGCGAGCCTGCTCGCGAATGGATCACACCAGATGTAGCGCCGTCAGCAGCATGTCGATCGCCTTGATCCCCACGAACGGCACCAGAATCCCGCCCAGTCCGTAGATCAGCAGATTGCGTCGCAGCAATGCCGCGGCGCTCGCCGCCTGCACGCGCACGCCACGCAGTGCCAGTGGAATCAGCACCACGATGATCAGGGCGTTGAACACGATGGCCGAGAGGATCGCGCTCTGCGGACTGGTCAAGTGCATGATGTTCAGCACGCCCAGTTGCGGATAAATCGCGGCGAACAGTGCCGGCAGAATCGCGAAGTATTTGGCCACGTCGTTGGCGATGGAAAACGTCGTCAGCGCGCCACGGGTCACCAGCAACTCCTTGCCGATCTGCACCACGTCCAGCAGCTTGGTCGGGTCGCTGTCGAGGTCGACCATGTTCGCCGCTTCGCGCGCGGCTTGTGTGCCGTCGTTCATCGCCATGCCGACGTCAGCCTGGGCCAGCGCCGGGGCGTCGTTGGCGCCGTCGCCGCACATGGCGACCAGACGGCCGTCGTTCTGCTCATGGCGGATACGCGCCAGTTTTTTCTCCGGGGTGGCTTCGGCGAGCACGTCATCGACGCCCGCTTCAGCCGCGATGGCCGCAGCGGTCAACGGGTTGTCACCGGTGACCATCACCGTGCGAATCCCCAGTTTGCGCAACTCGGCAAAACGCTCGCGAATGCCTGGCTTGACCACGTCCTTGAGGTGGATCGCACCCAGCAGCTTGCCGTCGGCGCAGACCAGCAACGGCGTGCCGCCACTCTGGGCGATCTTGTCGATTTCCCGCGACAGCGCCGGGGCCAGATCGG
This sequence comes from Pseudomonas sp. 22189, assembly GCF_052045635.1. Classification (NCBI taxonomy): domain Bacteria; kingdom Pseudomonadati; phylum Pseudomonadota; class Gammaproteobacteria; order Pseudomonadales; family Pseudomonadaceae; genus Pseudomonas; species Pseudomonas sp. 22189. Next base: position 352,923 of record NZ_JBQEPG010000001.1, on the reverse strand, counting down.
AGCGTTGTTGACCAAGGAACGCCAGCAGCGAATCCACGGCGCCCTTGCGGTATACGCGGCCCTGATAGTCGACACCGGACAGGCGGGTTTCCGCGCTGAACGGCACGGCAGTCAAGGTATCCAGTGCCGGCTCGGATTGCGGGTGCAGACCGCGCAGGTACTCGACGATGGATTTGCCTTCGGCGGTTTCGTCCGCCAGCGAGGCGAACAACGCACCTTCGGCCAACTCGCGACCACTCACGCCCGGCGCGGCATACACCGCGCTGCAACGACGGTTGCCGAAGGTGATGGTGCCGGTCTTGTCCAGCAGCAGCACGTGCACGTCACCGGCCGCTTCGACGGCGCGACCGGACTTGGCGATCACGTTCAGGCGTACCAGACGATCCATCCCGGCAATACCGATGGCCGACAACAGGCCTCCGATGGTGGTCGGAATCAGCGTGACCAGCAGCGCCACCAGAAACACCAGAGGCAGGTTGCCGTTGGCGAAGTGGGCGAACGGTTGCAGGGTCACCACCACCAGCAGGAAGATCAGGGTCAGGCCGATCAGCAGGATATCCAGCGCGACTTCGTTCGGGGTTTTCTGGCGTTTGGCACCTTCGACCAGTGCGATCATGCGGTCGAGGGTCGACTCACCGGGGTTGGCGGTGATCTTCACCAGCAACCAGTCGGACACCAGGCGCGTGTTGCCGGTGACCGCCGAGCGATCGCCGCCGGACTCGCGAATCACTGGCGCCGACTCACCGGTAATCGCCGCTTCATTGACCGCCGCGATCCCTTCGATGACTTCGCCGTCACCGGGGATCATCTCCCCCGCTTCGACGCGCACCACATCACCTTTGCGCAGGTTGGCGGCAGGCACTACCTGAAAGCTGCCATTGGCCAGTTTGCGCCGCGCGCTGAGGCCTTCGCTGCCGGCCTTGAGGCTGTCGGCGCGGGCCTTGCCGCGCCCCTCGGCCAAGGCTTCGGCGAAGTTGGCGAACAGCACCGTGAACCACAGCCACAGGGCAATCTGCGCGGCGACGAACGTTGGCACGACGTTGTCCGGGATGAAGCACAGCACGGTGGTGAAAATCGCCGTCAGCTCGACCACCAGCATCACTGGCGAACGCACCAGTTGGCGCGGGTCGAGCTTGACGAAAGCTTGCACCAGCGCCGGACGCCACAGGGCCGAGATCGCGGTTTTCGCTTGTTCCGGCGCCTTCACGGCGGCGGGTTTGATTGCGGGCATATTCATCATTGACTCCTTAGAAGCCCATGCTCAGATGTTCGGCGATTGGGCCCAATGCGAGGGTCGGCAAGAACGTCAGGCCGCCCACCAGCAAAATGGTCACGGTCAGCAGCGTCACAAACAGCGGGCCGTGGGTCGGGAAGCTGTTCTGGCCGATCGGTGCGGTTTTCTTCATCGCCAGGCTGCCGGCCAGGGCCAGTACCGGCAGGATGTAACCGAAGCGACCGATCAACATGCCCAGACCGAGCATCAGGTTGTGGAACGGTGTGTTGGCGCTCAAGCCACCAAACGCCGAACCATTGTTCGCGCTGGCCGAGGTATAGGCGTACAGCAACTGGCTGAAACCGTGCGGGCCGGGGTTGCTGATGGTCGCAGCGGGGCCAGGCAGAGCAGCGGCGATCGCGCCGAGTACCAGCACGCCCACCGGCATGACCAGCAAGGTCACCACCAGCAATTGCACTTCCCGCGCCTGCAGTTTCTTGCCGAGGTATTCCGGGGTGCGGCCAATCATCAGGCCAGCGAGGAACACTGCAATCAACACGTTGAGCAACATGCCGTAGAGCCCGGCACCGACGCCGCCGAAGATCACTTCGCCGACCATCATGTTGACCAGCGCGACCATGCCGCTGAGCGGGTTGAGGCTGTCGTGCATGCCGTTCACCGAACCGTTCGACGCCGCAGTCGTAGTCACCGACCACAGCACGGTGGCGGTGGTACCGAAGCGTGCTTCCTTGCCTTCCAGCGGCGCGGTCTGTTCGACCGCGACATTGTTCAGCGCCGGGTTAGGCTGATATTCGGCCCACAGCGACGTCGCGCCGCCGATCAGGAACAGTGCGAGCATGCAGGCGATGATCGCGCGGCTCTGACGCTGGTCTTTCACGTAATGACCGAAGGTGAACACCAACGCCACCGGGATCAGGATGATTGAAGCGACTTCGAACAGGTTGCTCCACGCGGTCGGGTTCTCGAACGGATGCGCCGAGTTGACACCGAAGAAGCCACCGCCGTTGGTGCCCAGTTGCTTGATCGCAATCTGGCTGGCGGCCGGGCCAAGCGGGATCACTTGATCGACGCCCTGCATCGTCACCGCGTTCACATATTGCGCGAAAGTCTGCGGTACGCCCTGCCATACCAGGTACAGCGCCAGCAGCAGGCACAGCGGCAGCAGGCCGTAGAGCGTGGCGCGAGTCATGTCGACCCAGAAGTTGCCCAGAGTCTTGGCCGACTTGCGCCCGATGCCACGGCACAACGCAACCAGCACCGCCAGACCGGTGGCAGCGCTGACAAAGTTCTGCACGGTGAGACCGACCATCTGGCTCAGGTAGCTGAGGGTCGCTTCACCGCTGTAGGACTGCCAGTTGGTGTTGGTCATGAAACTGACCGCGGTGTTGAACGCCTGGGTCCATTCCTGGCCTGGCAGGTTTTGCGGGTTCAGCGGCAAGTGATCCTGAAACAACAGAATCGCGAACAGCAGCAGGAAACCCGCGAGGTTGAACGCCAGCAAAGCCAGCGTGTACTTCTGCCAGCTCTGTTCAGCTTGCAGATCCACCCCGGCAATCCGATAGCAACCGCGCTCGACCGGGCCGAGAATCGGTGTCAGCCAGGTGCGCTGACCTTCCATCACCTTGTAGTAAAAGCGCCCGAGGAACGGCGCCGGCAGCAAGACCACCGCAAAAAACGCGAGGATCAGCCAATAGTCATAACTGTGCATAGCCGCTCCTAGTTCCGATCCGCGCGCAACAGCGCAACCAACAGATAAATGAACAGCCCGGCTGCCAACAGCAGGGACACCCCGTCCAGAACGCTCATGGAAGATCTCCGTGTTACGGCGTATTGCCGCGTGTGGAGGCATTGTCGGAAAGGAGGCTGTAAAGGAACGAGACCGAGGGGTGCAGCGAGGCATAAAGAAAGCGTAAAGAGTGGGTTTATGCTGGCGTTACAGCGAGGTTTTGCAGCGTCAGGTCGGGCCTCATCGCGGGCAAGCCCGACTCCCACAGTTTTTTGCGTGGTCCGCAGAGTTTGATTCCAACGCCAAACCTGTGGGGGCTTGCCCGCGAAGACGGCAGCACTAACGACGTCGCACCCAACTGGCGCACGAAAATGTGCCCATCCGGTAATGAACATCTTGGATAACGACAGCTTTCAGCCTATTGCGACCTGATTCACAGGGCTGGCACGCCCACTGCAAACGCCCTCCCCCGAGCTTTCCAAACCGTTCAGGGAGCATGCGCATGAACACACAACTCAAACCCACGCTGGGCACCTTGCACCTGTGGGGCATCGCCGTCGGGCTGGTAATTTCCGGCGAGTACTTCGGCTGGAGTTACGGCTGGGGCGTCGCCGGCACGCTGGGTTTTCTGGTGACCTCGTTCATGGTCGCCACGATGTACACCTGCTTCATCTTCAGCTTCACCGAACTGACCACCGCGATTCCTCATGCGGGCGGGCCGTTCGCCTATAGCCGCCGAGCCTTCGGTGAAAAAGGCGGACTGATTGCCGGACTGGCCACGCTGATCGAATTCGTCTTCGCCCCTCCGGCCATCGCCCTGGCGATTGGCGCTTATCTGAATGTGCAGTTTCCGGCGCTCGACCCGAAACACGCAGCGGTCGGTGCCTACATCGTGTTCATGACCCTGAACATCCTCGGGGTGAAACTGGCGGCAACGTTCGAACTGATCGTCTGCGTGCTGGCGGTGATTGAATTGCTGGTGTTCATGGGTGTGGTCGCACCGGCCTTCAGCTTCAGCAGCTTTGCCCTGAATGGCTGGGCCGGTTCCGATGTGTTCGGTGCGCCGGCGATTGCCGGGATGTTCGCTGCGATTCCGTTTGCGATCTGGTTTTTCCTCGCCATTGAAGGTGCGGCGATGGCTGCCGAAGAAGCCAAGGATCCCAAACGCACGATCCCCAAGGCCTACATCAGCGGGATCCTGACCCTGGTGTTGCTGGCGATGGGCGTGATGTTCTTCGCCGGCGGTGTCGGTGACTGGCGCACCCTGGCGAACATCAATGACCCGCTGCCACAGGCGATGAAAACCGTGGTCGGCGACAATTCCGGCTGGTTGCACATGCTGGTGTGGATCGGCCTGTTCGGTCTGGTGGCGAGTTTCCACGGGATCATCCTCGGCTACTCGCGGCAGTTCTTCGCCCTCGCCCGCGCCGGTTACCTGCCGGCGTCGCTGGCGAAACTCTCGCGTTTCCAGACCCCGCACCGCGCAATCATCGCCGGCGGCATCATCGGCATCGCTGCGATCTACAGCGACGGACTGATCAACCTCGGCGGCATGACCCTCACCGCCGCGATGATCACCATGGCCGTGTTCGGCGCGATCGTGATGTACATCATGAGCATGCTCAGCCTGTTCAAACTGCGCCAATCCGAACCCAATCTCGAGCGGACTTTTCGTGCGCCGTGCTATCCGCTGATTCCGCTGATCGCGCTGGTGCTGGCGGTGGTGTGTCTGATCGCCATGGCTTGGTTCAATGCGCTGATCGGGCTGATTTTCCTCGGCTTCATGGCGGTCGGTTTCGGCTACTTCATGCTTACCGGTCAGTTGCGCGCTGACGCTCCGGCCGATGCCATGCTGACGGGGCGATAACCCATCATGTAGGAGCTGCCGAAGGCTGCGATCTTTTGATCTTGTTTTTGAAAAAGCAAAGTCAAAAGATCGCAGCCTTCGGCAACTCCCACAGGGAATTAAGGTGCGGCTTGGATATCGGGCCTAGAATGGAACCACTGCGAAGTCATTTCGCTCATAAGTGGTATGCAGCGTCGCTGGCGAACCCTCGCCCGCCAAGCTGCCATTAAGGAGAGCCGTTATGCCCTGGTATGCCTGGTTGATTCTGGTCGTTGCAATCGGCTCGATCGTTGGCGGATTGATGATGTTACGCGACACCGCCAACAAGGTTGAACTGACCGATGAGGAACGCAAGCGCGTTGCGCAGCGCAACGCCGAAGCGGACATCAAGGACGCGCAGGATCGCTGAACGAAAAACCCCGCCGGATCAGGCGGGGTTGGTTTTTTGTGGAGCGTATCCCTTAAGGATCATGTTGGACTCAGCCGCACGCTTTTAAGAAGTAGAAGTACAGTCACCATTTCATTTACCTTGGTTAAGATGGTGGTCTTGTTGCGGAGAGTTCCACATGCGTTACTCGCAAGATCATAAAGCTCAAACCCATCAGCGGATCATCAAGGAAGCCTCGGCGCGATTTCGCAAAGACGGCATCGGTGCTACCGGCCTGCAACCTTTGATGAAAGCACTGGGGCTGACCCACGGCGGCTTTTATTCGCACTTCAAATCCAAGGACGAACTGGTCGAAAAAGCCTTGCAGGAGGCGAGCGCTCAAGTCGATGGACTGTGCGCCGAGATCTTTGCTCAGGAACAGCCGCTGCAGGCATTTATCGATACTTATCTTTCCGAATGGCATCAGACCTCCCCGCACGAAGGCTGCCCACTGCTGACCATTTCTTCAGAGCTGGGTCTGCGCGGCCAGCCAAGCCCGACCAGTGATGCGGTACTCAATGCCCGACTGAGTCAAATCGAAGGCACCCTTGAGGGCAACAACAGCGCCGACCGGGCCATCGTCATCATGTCGACGCTGGTCGGCGCGCTCTTGCTGTCACGCAGTGTCGCTGACGCCGAGCTTGCCCAGCGCATCCTCGACGTCACGCGCGACCACCTCAAGCAATCGCAGGACTAAGCCTGCCAACGCTTGAACAGCACACTGGCGTTTACCCCGCCGAAACCGAAACCGTTGGACAGCGCATACTCGATCGGCATCGGCCGTGCCTGACCATGAACGATGTCTACACCCGCACTCGCCGGATCGGGATTTTCGAAGTTGAGCGTCGGCGGGACGACCTGATCGCGGATGGCCAACAGGGTGAAGATCGCTTCCAGTCCGCCGGCAGCGCCGAGCAAATGCCCGGTGGCGGATTTGGTTGAAGTCACGGCGATTTTATTCTCCGTACCGAACAGCGCCTTGATCGCTGCCAACTCACCAAGATCGCCCACCGGCGTTGAGGTCGCATGCGCATTGAGATGTTGCACCTGCTCTGGCGCGATACCCGCCTGAGCCAACGCCAACTGCATCGCCCGTCGCGCACCGCTGCCATCTTCCGGCCCGGCGGTGAGGTGATAGGCGTCGGCAGTGGTGCCATAACCGACCAGCTCAGCCAACGGCTGCGCACCGCGTGCCAGCGCATGCTCCAGCGATTCGATCACCAGCAGCCCGGCCCCCTCGCCCATCACGAAACCATCGCGACCGCTATCAAACGGTCGTGAGGCTCGTTCGGGGGTGTCGTTGTAACCACTGGACAGCGCCCGCGCCGCGGCAAAACCGGCCAGACTGACCCGATCAATACAGGCTTCCGCTCCGCCACAAACCGCGATGTCCGCTTCACCGGCACGAATCATCCGCGCAGCATCGCCAATCGCCTGCACCCCGGCAGCACAAGCAGTCACCGGTGCGCCGAGCGGGCCTTTCAAAGCGTGCTGGATCGACACATGTCCGGCCGCCAGATTGACCAGAAACGATGGGATGGTGAACGGCGACAGACGACGCGGACCACGACTGTCCGTAGTGCGTACAGCGTCAGCTATTGCACCGAACCCGCCAACACCGGAGCCGATGATCGTCGCGGTACGCTCCTGCTCCTTGGCCTCGGACGGCTGCCATCCTGCTTGTAGCAGGGCCTGGCGTGCCGCTTCCATGGCGAACAGGATGAAGCGATCCATCTTCTTCTGTTCCTTGGGTGGCGTGGCAAGGTCCGGATCGAAACCGGCCTCGACGTCTTCCGCCGCCAGGGGCACCATCCCGGCGACCCGGGTCGGCAAATCTGCGCTCACCGCGTCCGGCAAATTGCGCAAACCCGAGCGCCCGGCGAGCAAGCGCTGCCAGACCCTCTCGACGTCACTGCCCAAAGGCGAAACCAGGCCCATACCGGTGACAACAATTCGACGCTGACTCATACCGCAGTTACCTCTGATCAATTTTTGTAGCGTTGGGCCGCGGAGCTGCGCGACAGGTTCGGTGCCATGACATGCCGCGCGCGGACGAAGGCCTGCCATTCACCCTCATCCGGCAGCGACGGGATAGTAATCAACTCGCCCTGATCCAGACCGGCCAGCGCCGCATCAACCATCTCACCAGCCTCCATCACCATCTCCGCCGGAATACCGCTGGCGTCGATGCCCGAGCGTTCCCAGATTTCAGTGCGGGTAACCCCGGGCAGCACCGCTTGCACTTTCACGCCAGTACCTTCGAGCTCGGCGTTGAGCGATTGAGTCAGGCTCAACACGTAAGCTTTACTCGCGCTGTAGGTGGCATTGAAGCGCTCCGGAAACAGCGCCACCACCGAGGCGATGTTGATGATCGTGCCACGTCCGGCCTTGGCGAAACTGGCGGCGGCTGCCGAGGCCAGCAACGTTACGGCGGTGACGTTCAACTGGATCAGACGCTCCAGTTGCTCGGCATCGGAGTTGGCCAGTAAGCCATCGGCTGCGACCCCGGCGTTGTTCACCAACAGCGTGATGCCTGAATCACTGCGCAGGCGTTGCTGGAGTTTGAGGACATCGTCCTTTTGCGTCAGGTCGGCTTTGAGCACTTCGACCTTTACACCGTGCGCTTCACGCAACTCGCCCGCGGCGCTTTCAAGACGCTGTTGATCGCGTGCCACCAACAGCAAATCAAAACCACGCGCTGCCAGCCGCTGCGCGTAGATGGCACCGATACCGGACGATGCGCCAGTGACGACGGCCGTACCTTGAGACTCGACTGAACTCATGAGAGCGCTCCTGAAACATATTGGGAGATAGGCCTCCAACGCTCACTTGCCTGGAGGTGACTGAAATTATTATAGGCATAATCTCAAGACAATATGATACCCGTAATTTTAAGCTCGCCGACGGACGCGACGGCGCTCTCTCTGTCGCATCTCTGCCACCAGAAAGCAGAAAGGCCGGTCAATGACCGGCCCCTTGGCGTTGAATAATCAGCTTAGTTCACTTCCAGCTTGTCGCGGTTGCGATCGAGGATCGCCTTGCCGATGCCCTTCACTTCCAGCAACTCATCCACCGAGGCGAATGGCCCATTAGCATCACGATACGCAACAATCGCTTTGGCCTTTGTCTCGCCAACTCCGGCCAATTGTTTTTGCAGAGTGGCTGCGTCGGCACCGTTGAGATCGACCTTTTCACTCGACGGCAATGTCACGTTATCGCTCACCATCGTTGCATTATCCGTGTTCGGGACGACGGCAGGTGCCGCGACTACAGCGATTGAAGCACTGGTGAGCAAAGCAAAAACCAGAGAGTAGAAAAAACCGTTACGCATAAATGACGCTCCATCATCGATTGAGAAAGCAGCTTTTCCGAAGCTGCTCTCCAAACTTAGGCGATGGTTGGCAGGTGTCAAAAATGCGTCTATTACAGGATGTGAAACAATCAGGGTTCGAGACGGCGTTGTTGATAGATCCAGTCGACGATTTCGCCGTCCGGGGTGTAGCCGCTGACGGTTTCGCGCAGGAGTTGCCGCACTCGTGAGTAATCATCCTTTTCGACGGCGACGAGTAATTCGTGCAGGCGCGCCTTGAGTACATCCCAGGGAAGGTGATCCTCGTTGGCGGTCATGATCATCGGATGGGGTGTTGCTGCTACGTTGTCGCCGATCAACAGCTCCTCATAGAGCTTTTCACCTGGCCGCAAGCCAGTGAATTCGATGGAAATATCCCCCTGCGGGTTGCGCTCGGAGCGAATGCTCAAGCCCGACAGGTGGATCATTTTTTCTGCCAACTCGACAATTTTGACCGGTTCCCCCATGTCCAGCACGAAGACATCACCGCCCTGCCCCATGGACCCAGCTTGAATCACCAACTGCGCGGCTTCCGGAATCGTCATGAAGTAGCGAGTGATCTTGGGATGGGTAACCGTCAGCGGGCCGCCTGACTTGATCTGGCTGTGAAACAGCGGGATCACCGAACCCGACGATCCCAGCACATTGCCGAAACGGACCATCGTAAAGCGGGTCTTGTTGACACGCGACACGTTCGCCTTATCGCCAAACAACACCGGCGCAACTTCACGACTCAAGGCCTGAAGTGTGAGCTCCGCTAGGCGTTTGGTACTGCCCATGATATTGGTCGGACGAACGGCCTTGTCAGTCGAGATCAGCACGAAATTCGAAACACCCGATTGCAGCGCTGCTTGCGCCGTGTTGAGCGTACCGATCACGTTGTTCAACACACCCTCGGCGATGTTGTGCTCGACCATCGGAACATGCTTGTAGGCCGCCGCGTGGTAGACGGTATCGACCTTCCACGTCTTCATGACCTCCAGCAGTTTGTCCTGATGGCGAATGGAACCGAGAATCGGCAGCAGCCGAACCGGGGTCGATTCCAGACAGCCACGTTGTTCAAGCTCAGAGAGAATGCTGTAAAGATTGAACTCGCTGTGCTCAAAGAGCAGCAGGGTGGTCGGTCCGAGCGCGAAAATTTGTCGACACAGCTCTGCTCCTATGGACCCGCCGGCCCCTGTCACCATCACGATCTTGTTTTTGATACACCGTTCCAGCAGATCCGGTTGCGCGGGGACGGAATCGCGTCCCAGCAAGTCGGCGATGTCCACTTCCTGAATATCCTCGACCTTGACGCGTCCACTGGCAAGATCGGTGAAATTCGGAACACTACGCACATGCAGCGGATAGCCTTCCAGGATATTGAGGATTTCCCGACGCCGGGCCCGAGTGGAAGACGGGAGTGCCAGTAGGATTTCCTGAGCACCGGTTACATCGATCATTTGCTGGATATGCTTGGGCTTGTACACCTGCAGACCGGAAATCGATCGATCCGAAATGCCGGGATCGTCATCGATAAACGCCACCGGACGCATCACTCGGCCCATGCGAAGCGCGGCGACAAGCTGGTTGCCGGCGACACCGGCACCATAGACAGCCACTTTGGTCAGACCGTCGTCACGACTGGTGAATGGAACATATTGCGCGGCCGTGAACCAGTCGCCCATGAAATATTGCCGCAGACACAGACGCAGGCCACCGATGATGACCATGCTCAGCCACCAATAGTTGAAGATGATCGATCGCGGTACTACGGACTCGTGATTGCTGTACCAGAAAACCACCACCGCCAGCAGCAATGAAGACAGGCTGACAGCCTTGACGATTACGATCAGTGCATCGTTGCCAAAATAACGCATGACAGCGCGATACATGCCGAAGCGGATAAAGAATGGAATAGCAATAACCGGCGCGCTAGCAAATAGCCATACATGAGCCTTGATCGGATTGTACATGTCATCAATGCCCAATCGCACGATGAACGATAGCCAAAGAGCAACCCATACCAATACGACATCAGTTAACACCTGCAACAAACGCTTCTGTTTGCGAGGCAAACCGAGCAACACCGTCCGCACTTTATCCATTCCCAAATCAGAGCACGCGGCTCCCTCCTTCAGCAGTCGAGGTTGTGCATTGTACCCCCAATGCTTTAGCCATCAGCGGATTACTTGATCCGAAAGCCGCCGACCGGTAGCGGATCGATGAGGGTTTGCCGATACAGAACGAGCAATTTGTAGGGACTATGGCTACAATCCGTCTACCGAAAATGTAAAAGACTCTTGTATCTACGGGTAATGATAAGCCCCAAAGTGCCGATGGACTCTATCGACGCACGACATAGATCAGACAAGCAGGGAAATGGAACTTATCCCGCTTCGCCAAGACATCTGATCCAGCAACATCATTTCCAATTTTCAGTGTTTAACGAGAAAACATGCCCGAGAATCTTGTAGCTCATACATCTGCCGTCGATGCCGAACGCCGCAGTCGTATAAAAAACCAGAAACCTGTCGTCATTTGGCTGACAGGGCTCAGCGGCGCAGGTAAATCATCAATTGCCAATGCTTTGGAGCTGGCGCTTTGCAATGAAGGTCGCCATACCTATTTGCTTGATGGCGACAACGTCCGGATGGGGCTTTGTCATGACCTGGGATTCAGCGACAAGGATCGTATTGAAAACATACGACGCATCTCGGAAGTTGCCAAACTGTTCATCGATGCAGGACTTATTGTTATCACTGCATTCATTTCGCCTTTCGTGCGTGATCGCGCCCTTGCTCGAGACGTTATCGGCGTAGAAAACTTCATTGAAGTCTACGTCGATACCCCTCTCTCCGAATGCGAGCGCCGGGATCCCAAGGGGCTTTACAAAAAGGCCCGCCAGGGTCTGATAAAAAACTTCACCGGCATCGACTCCACCTATGAGCCGCCGGAGAATCCCCAGATCAGGATCTGCACGCTGGAAGATGATCTGCAAACCGCCGCCCAGCGCATCATCGACTTCATCAACAAGCAAGCACGGACATGAAAACTCTAGTCATCATCGGGGCAGGCTTCAGTGGAACTGTCGCTGCCATCGAGTTTTTACGCTCGGCTCCCGAAGACACCCGGCTGATCATCATCAACCGGTCCGGGGCCGTGGCACGCGGCCTGGCCTACGGCACCAGCAGCTCGAAACACCTGTTGAATGTTCCGGCGGGCAACATGAGTGCCTTGGTCGACGATCCTGACTCCTTTCTGCGCTACTGCCAAAGCTGTTCTCCTGGCACATCTTCAAGTTCTTTTGTTTCCAGAAAGCAGTACGGCGATTACCTTGCATCACTTCTGGAAAACGCCGAGGAAGATGCCAAGGGCCGTATCGACGTCAAACGTATCACTGCCGAAGTCAAGACGCTCAAGTCACAGGAACGCGGATCGGTCATCGAACTGACGTCCGGTGAGACCCTCCTCGCCGACCAAGTCATTTTAGCGTTTGGCCACTTCCCGCCCCGCACGCCGGCCGCACTCGAGAGCATGCTCGACTCCCCGCGCTACATTGCCAATCCCTGGAGCGCTTCGATTACGGCAACCCAAGATAAAGATACCTCTGTGCTGCTGCTCGGGAGCGGTCTGACCGCACTTGATGTCATTTCCAGCCTTGAAAAGGTTTCCGATAAAAGTCGGATCTACATGCTGTCTCGACGCGGGCTTCTGCCCCTCGCACACCGGGTGAGCAAGGGCGGGCAACATACACCTGTTAGCGGTCAGGACGACCTGTTGAACGCTCCAGCTACAGTCCTGTGCTATTTGCGTACACTCAAGGCTCAAGTCAAAGCCGGGCAAGCAGCCGGTCTCGACTGGCGTGACGTCGTCGCCTCGATACGACCGATCACCTCCCGACTGTGGGCTCGCCTGCCATACCAGGAGCGCAGACGTTTTCTGCGCCACCTGCAACCGTACTGGGACGTTCACCGCCACCGTGTAGCGCCAGACACCTATGAACTGTTTGAAAAGGCACTGCGCCTCAAACACATCATTCCGATAGCCGGTCGGATACGCGCGATTGAAACCGTGGGCGAGAAAATGCTCATCACCTTCCAGCCTCGCGGTCACGACACTCCGGAAAAACTGGAAGTTGACCGCATCATCAACTGCACTGGCCCCAACTCCAATCCGCACTTGATCGACGAACCACTGATTCGGCAACTGATCCTTGATAATCTTGTTTCCATCGATGATCTGGGACTTGGAGTACGCGTCGATAGCGACCTGGCCGTTCTGAACGAAAGCGGAAAATCTTCCGATTGGCTGAGTTACGTGGGTCCCATGCTCAAAGCCAACTTCTGGGAAGCCACGGCAGTACCTGAACTGCGGCTGTACGCCTCGACTCTCGCCAGAAAAATATCCGCGAAGTTCAGCACTACCTGACAGCACAAAAAGGCCAGGGCGGCGCAATGTGCCCGCCCGGCCTGTGAGCTCCGGTTACGCCGGCCAAGTGCAAGAACCCGGCGCCCCTCGCGCCCAATGTGAGCTAAAAGAATTACATCAGGATCAAGCCCGATAATGAAGCCTGTACTTGTACTCGGCGACTCTCACGCTTTGGTTTTCAGTTCAGAGCAAATGAAGACCCTGTTTCCTGAGCACACTTTTGAAGTGACGTCCGTGGGCGGAGCCACAGTCTCGGGATTAAAAAATCCGAATGCCGTCACCCAGGCCATGCCTCAATACATCGCAGCCATGCAAACCACTTCGGCAACGACTGCCATCGTAATGCTAGGAGAGGTCGATACAGGTTTTGTCATCTGGTATCGGGCACAAAAGTACGGAAGCTCCGTGGACGAGATGCTTGAACAGGCCTTAGGCAACTATCAGAAGCTTCTGAGGGATATTGCAAAAAGATTCCAGGTGATCTGCGTCAGCACTCCGCTTCCAACCATTCGCGACGATATGCAATGGGGAGAAGTTGCCAACATGAGAAAAGAAGTTAAAACGTCCCTCTTCGACAGGACGCGATTGACCATAAAGTTCAATGCACTCATGGAGTCCTTTTGCAGGCAAGAGGGCATAAGCCATCTGAATCTGGACAAACTCTCCACTGACGATAAAGGCCAGCTAAAAGAAAGCCTGCGCAATCCTGACCCCAATGATCATCACTATGAACCATCAGCCCACGCACTGATGATCGCGCCACTGTTGAGGCCAATTCTTGAGCAAGACTTCAGAGCTCAACGTCGACGCAACGCTCAACCCGCTGAGACCGGTGCTCGCCTCCCCGAAAAAAGCTCCAACGCCATCAAATTCTGGCGATGGTTGCTGGGTCAGAAGTAAAAAAAGCCCCGTTGATCACTCAACGAGGCTTTTCAATGGCAAATTGCAACCGTCAGACCAGCCTATACCTATTACGGATTACTGGTGGGCTCGTTCTCTTCCAGCCACGCCGCAAATCGTTCAAGCCCCTCGTCGAAGCTGACGTCAGGTGTCCATCCCAATGCCTGCCGCGCACGTTCAATGCAAAGTATGCTGACAGGCACGTCAAACCCTCGGGCAGGCCGGTATTCACGAATAGCCTTACGTCCGGTGATCCGCTCAATCGCGTCAAGCACATCATTCAGACTGTGACCTTTGCCCGAGCCAATATTGAATACATGCTCCTCCCTCGAAGGCTCGAGCGAGATCAACAACGCCTGCACGACATCAGCGACGTGAATGTAGTCACGCACCACCGAACCGTCACCCCAGATCTCGACAGGTTCCTCGCGCAGCACTTTACCCAGGAACACCGCCACAGCGCCTTGACTGGCATGCGTGCGCTGACCTTCTCCGAAGGGATTTGCCAATCGCAAAACGGTGTAATCGAGGCCATGCAGACGATGGAACAGCCCGAGGTACTTCTCGATTGCCAGTTTAGCAATCCCATAGGAGCAAGCAGGGTCAGTAGGGTGCGTTTCAGGAATGGGCAACTCAACCGGGTCGCCGTAGACAGTGCCTCCCGAAGACACAAAAATCACCTTCTTTATCCCCGCCTCAACGGCCAGAGCCAACAGACGGATGGTGCCCACCAGATTGCTTTCGATGTCGAAAACCGGATCGGCGTTCGAAGACTTGGGCAAGGTCGTAGACACCAAGTGATAGCAGAAGTCGCAACCTTGCAGAGCCTCACTGATATCGGCCTCGCTGGTGAAGTCGCCCTCGTACAGCTCGAAATCCGGATTCGCTGCATGAGAGGCACCAAGCGCCACGACGTTTGGCCGATCAAAACAACGCACGGCATGCCCCTGATCGAGTAACGCATCGATAAGTGGAGTACCGATGAAGCCTCGCCCACCTAATACCAGCGTTCGTATTGATTTGACGCTTGAGGTGTTCTCGGATTTTTTCAACGTTAGCCTCCAATGCTTCAACAATTTGTTACGCGGCATTGGTGTGCAGTGAGCGGATCACTGTACTAGCCAGCATTCACAAAGTGTTGCAAATAGAAAATGTATCAGTCACAGGTGAAGCAGTACAAAAGGAGTCGATGAAATACACTCGAAAGAGCATTGGCTCGATGTTCCTCGAATCACCACTTCAGCACCTGGCGTGCCCAACATCATCACCCGCCGCCAGAAAACTGACAGCGGGATTCGGTCTAGGCGTTTATTCAGCCTGACGCTGGCGACTGGCCTTGATATCTCGCTCAAACAAGCGAACGTACTGCGCGGCTACCGCGTCGATTTGGTAACGCTTGGATAGCTCCTTCACCCGTCCCAAGGCCTGGCGATACTGTTCTTGATCGGCTGCGAAACCGGCAATCACTTTCGCAGCCTGTTCAACCGGAACCTCCCAGTCATCGAGAACGACGACCTCACCCGCGATCTGCTCGTTGATCGTCAACATGTTTCTAATGTCGCCGACGTCGGAAGCGATATACGGTTTTCCACCAAATAGGCAGTCCACGATGGTCAGTGGGAAGCTCTCGGATTTGAACTTCGTCAACATGATGCCCATGTCAGCAGCGGCATAGTGCCCGACCGAGTTGTCACTAAAACCCGCCAGATAGACAAAGTCAGGCACCCCTGTCCGGCAGTATTCGTCGTAGACCGGCCCATTGCCGACGAGCAGCAAGCGGATGTCACGGCCCGACAGCTGACGCGCCAGCTCCACGGCCTCGATCGTTTCTTCCCAGCCTTTATCAGGAATTGCCCGGCTTACACAGCAAAGTACAAAGGCATCCTGTGGGATACCCAGTTGCTCGCGATCGATAGCCACGACATTCTTGGGCTCCAGTCCGTTGGGGAGCTTGACGAAGCGCTCTGAAGTCTCGTCGTACAACGAGAAGTTCGCGAAAGGAACAATGTTCTTGTCAGCGGTATAAACCCAGGTCGTTACACCACCATCCGCAGCCCGTAGTTGCTCTTCCGTTACCGCAAAGGCGTCACCGTGCTCGATCATGCCGTGCAGGGATGCAACGTGGGCCCCCAACTCCGAGAACACATCCGGCAGTTGCAACGGGTACTTCTGAATGTGCCACTGATGCGTGTTCATCGCCTCCACGCCGAAGTCGTGAATTACAGACTTCACCTCATCCAGATCAGAAGTTTCTACCAACGGAACGTCCGGGCGAAGCATACGGCGAACACCGTCTTCACGTGCAGTCAGACCGGCACTCAACAGAAAAACCGAATAACCCTGGCGCTTGAACTCGTTGGCCAGACGAATTGGCAGAATCTCTGCACCGCCCGGATAGAAACCGATTGTCGACACCATGATGTTTGGCGTGCGATTGGCGCGCGCCTCCAGAATGGACTCACGGCCGTACCACGCATGGAACTCCTCCAGCGAATTGCCGACGTTATGGTCGTAAAGTCGCTGGCAGCTTTCTTCGCACAATTCGAGCACTGTTTGTGGCACGTCATACAGCGCTTGAACCGTGCGGCTCGCCATTCCCAGTTCGCGATAGAAAACCTCTCGCTTGTACGTGGTTTGCGCAGTACTGCCCACATAACGTCGGAAGAAGTTAGTGCCCTCGATCGAGTAGGCGACTTTGCCACCACGGATGAGATGAAGGTAGAAGACCCAGTCTCCCGCCACGCGCATGGAAAGCCACGATTCATCTTCGAGCAGTGGCATATCGACCGGGCGCTTGAAGATCACGCCGCTGGCGTTTGGAATCGTATTTTTGATCCCGAGCGCCGCTCGCACTTCGTTGTGAGCCGTTTCAACGTAGGAAGCTCGCCATTTCTCGGCGCACTCCAGATCGCTTACATACTGATGGAATTCATCGTCCATGACGACTTCATCGCTGGTGACGAATTCACAACGTGCATAGGCCAGCATGACCGCTTCGTCTTCAAAGCAGCGAACCAGGGCCTGAAGGAAATTCTCGTCGCAATAGTCATCACTTTCAGCAACCCATACAAGATCGCCGGTTGCGGCCTTGATGCCTTTGGCCCACTGCCGGAATACGCCACCGGAATTGGTTTCATTGAACAGTTTGATCGTAACGTCAGGGAACTTCTCCGCATACTCGCTCAATACCACTCGACTGTCATCGGACGAGCAGTCATCCATCAGAATGACCTCGATATTCTGGTAAGTCTGCGCGTAGATGCTATCAAGACGGCGACTCAGGAAACGTGCATGATTGAAGTTTGGCACGATGACCGAAACTTTAGGCATCAACCTGTTCGATTCAATACCGAGCAATGCACAGCTTGTTTCATTAACGCGAGCGAAGCCGGAAACTCTGTCCGGCTCGAGAAACAGACCCTGGCTCCAGTCGTTCCAGGCATTCAAAAAGACAATCTGACGATCTTCAGCGTGCATGCGCTGGGTACTGGAAATGGCAGCATCTAGCCAGCGGCGGTATTCGCCAGCAGAAAAACGCGTGTACACCAGCGGCGAATCAGCATTAACCGCCGCCTCATCCCTGGCCAGAGTGATCCCGTTGTATACCGGGAACGAGCTCCGCTGTGCAGCGTCCGTTCGCATGATCCCGTTTGCCACGACCACCGAGTAAGGAACAGCCAAGACCCCGTTCTGCTGCCGAGGCTTGAATGCAGCCGTTTCACCGGGAACCGGTTCCACAGGAAGATCCAACAAGCCGTCGCAATGCTCCAGAAGCTTCTTGCTTTGTGCAGCGTCATCAATATTTGCTGACCGGACGATCAGGTAAGCATCGATATCAAGTTTGGAAAGTTGAGTCCCAAGCAGGCTGAGCGCTGCAACTTTGTCGTCTGCCAGACACTCCACCACGATGACCGGGCGCCCATCAATTCGCAGATAACGTTGATCCGCAACGGCTTCAGCCAACCGCGCCGGCAGACTGTTGATTCGCTCGGAAACCATGACGCAGAAATTGAACTCGATCTCTTTATGATCAAGGAAAACATCCACTGGCTGTTGCACATTACCGAGTGTCTCGCTGCCTTCCCACGTGAAGCAGAAACCGTAGAAACCATGAGTCCTGGCCAATTCAACTTGCTTACTCAGGACACCGGCGTCGGCCGGGTCGTAAAAACCAAGGTAATCATCCGGAACCAACTGGACTCCCCCCTTGGAAGAAGAGCGTGCATTGCGCAGCTTGTCCCACTCTGGAGAAACATATAGAGCGAGTAGCTTGATAAGGCTGTCGACAGCGCCGTATCTGACATTTTCCTGATATCGGAGAACCGAACCGGGCACCGCGATCCGCTGCTCGGAAGCACCGGCAACGACGTAGTGCCAGAATGGGTTGATATCGGCCTCTCTAATATCCTTATAGGTCTCAAGATACGAAAGAGTATCGAAATCATCGCATGGATTTTTCCCTTCTCTCCATCCGCGCTCACAATAATGGCGAAGAGGATCCACACCTGCTTGAGACAGCTCCGGATACATCGCGAAGTAATAACCGGCATCGAACATGCCCGATTTTTCAATGGCCTCAACTTGAGTATCAACAATTGACTTCGGCACCGGAGCGGTGACTTGAGGGCTGGACGCAACCTCAGTTCCAGACTTGCCTTTTACCCGAACACGGGAATGCGAGGCAATTGATCGGCCTTCTGTTTGACCACTTCTGAGGTAGTGAACCAGCGGGTTAACACGTGCTGCAGCCACATCTGGATTATCTAGCAGGTACTTGGAAGTATTGAACAACTCGGACGGGTTACGGCCCTCTTTCCATCCGTGAAGCATGTAATGCTTGAGTGGATCAACCCCAAGGTTACCGACGTCGGTGTTATTGGCCAGATAATAATCCGGGTCAAACAACACACTTTCGCGAATCTGGGCGACTATCGCTTTGTTGTTGAAATCGCGACGATTTTTCAACAACTCAACAGCTTTGCTCAAGGATAGAACGCTCAACACCCGTTTCGTCCGACGAGCAAGCCCACCGAGGCCGCGCAGTGGTGCAGTCACGCGCCACGAGCGAGACTTCAAAAGTCGGTTGAGTTCCTGACGCACCGAGTCAACATCCACGTCCTTTTGCTGACTGATACGCGACACTTCGTTTTGAAGGCGGCCGATCTCACCTTCACTCGCAATAATCGCGTGTTTAAGGTTATTGATCTGGGCATCGCGCTCGCCCACCAGATTGTTCAAATGGGTAATTTGCCCGTCACGCTCAAGCAATGCATGGTTAAGCGTTTTGACAGTCTGGGAGTAACTGTTGATTTTTCCCTCACGGTCATTATCAATATGTGTAAACCCGCGCAATTGAGCTTCAAACTCGACAATCGAATAACGCAGATTAGTAATCTGCGTATCACGCTCAGTAATCGCCTTCGTCATACCAATAATCTGGCTATCACGCTCAACCAGTGCATGGCTGAGCTCCATGATTTTCTCATCGTATTCGATGACACGGGCGCTATTGAGACTTTGCGTGGAAAGCTCGGTCTCCAACTCGTCAATACGATGCTTGAGCTTGGCAATCTCGGTCTCGCGATCTACAACGAGAAGGCCAAGATTACTGATCTGCTCTCCGCCTTTATTGACTGCGGCATTCAGAGACTCGACTTTCGCTTCAAGCGCCCCCTCCGCCTGTCGGAGAGCAGCCACCTGGGCCGTACGCTCACCTAGACGCTTGTGCCGCCCACGAATCAGCATCACTGCCCGCAAGGCAAGCTGCAGTTGTTCTTCTGAAAAAGTCTCTTTTGATTGCGGCAACTCATTGCCGTAGCCAAACGACGAAAAGTCCTCGGCATACAGGGTCCGGATAAGGCTGACGCTACGCTCTGTGAAAAACTCCGGAAGATAAGGGATCAGGCTCTCGTTTGCCCGACGATCGGCAAAAGGATCAGGCAAGAACTGGCCCAAATGCTGGGACAATGCTTCGCTGAGGGGCTGAGACTCCTCGATTTTGACCAGTTGGGTGTAATTGATCAGGTCGGGGCGCAGCAACATTCCCTGAGGCGTCCAATGCTGATCCCAATACGTTGGCGCTTCCTGGCTGGCAAGATGTTCAAGAAAGCCCTCGAACGCCAAGGCAATGTCTTCCGCGTTTTTCAGTGGCCGATGATAGAAGTCCCGCTGAAGATAAGGGCCGACTTGCTGCGGTTCCTGCAGCATCAATTTTGACTGCCATGCCGAAAAAATACGCTTGAAAGGGTTTCTTACGACAGCAAAGCGGAAGTAGTCATCCGAAGTCAGGGCCTCCTGCAAATCATCAGGTAGGAGACCAGTGACGTGCGGTGCGACACGATGCATTTCATGGACGATCTGATCCGGGTTGCTTTCAGCACTATCAGTGATTTCGCTTAGCGCCTTCGAGCATCCCTCTAGAGAGGCAAACCACCACTTAAGTGAAGTGCACGCTACTTTGGGAGTGCTTACATAAAAAAGCTTGTAGCGCTCTGAACGATAGCCACTCCAGCGGAGATAGTTGAATACCTTTTCTGCGTCGCCTGGTGACCAATCACTGATATTTAGCATGTACGTCATAAACCCTATGAATGTGCTGTTGTGCAGCACCAAACTTCCAAGCTGATTAATCGATTCACAAGCCAACAACACCACCGCTGACTTGTCTGATCTCGTATCGAGCTGCCTGCGCACCGAATAGACAGGCAATTACACTCATTAAATAGTGGCTGTTCGACCGACTTCCGCGTGAGGCGCACTCGTCATCAGATCCACGTAACCGAAGGAGTTCAATCGTTCCCCCGGAGCCACGCGAAACATGATCGCGTCCATGATCCGGTGAGCACAGCTTGGTTCCTGATTCGACCAGACTCCGCCTCCCACAAAATAGACACCTGGCAGCAAGTTCATCTGGAAAGTAAACGTCACATTGAAGTCACTTCCGGCTAGCACAGGCTCAAAATATGTACCGTCCTCAGGAAAACGCTGCCCCGTTAAAACAGCACCTGAGACATTACGGATATGGATACCCCAGTAAGTAGCGTCGAAACCCTGCTCGAAGCGCCCGGTTACCTGAATCCGGTACGTCTTCCCGGCCTGCAGAACATTCACCACACGCCCTTCGACATCGAGAATGGAGAACGACTTGATCTCGGCACCTTGAGTCGGGTAAATCGCGGTCGTTTCAGGCACAAGACCCGAATCAAACGCATCGCTGGCGGTTTCCCTGGATTCTGCCGGTCGTTCAACCGCGACCTTCTGAAGATCGACTTCCT
The DNA here is from genome assembly GCF_052045635.1 of Pseudomonas sp. 22189. NCBI lineage: Bacteria > Pseudomonadati > Pseudomonadota > Gammaproteobacteria > Pseudomonadales > Pseudomonadaceae > Pseudomonas > Pseudomonas sp. 22189. The sequence continues at coordinate 331,757 of NZ_JBQEPG010000001.1, read as the reverse complement.
CACCCGACTTATCGGCAGCTAGATAGGCCTGAACGAGTCTTCTGTACTCCGCTTCCGGCGCGTAAATGAGCTTCTGATAGGCTCTGACGGCTTGTGGGGCCGCGCCGTACATAAGACGAATCCCATGATCGAGCAACAAGGTACGGTCACAGAATTCAATAATGCTCGGGCCCGAATGGGATACGAACAAAATGGAGGTACCCCGGCTTTTAAGTTCCTCCATGCGAGCAAAGCACTTGCGTTGAAACTTTTCGTCTCCCACGGCGAGCGCTTCGTCAACGATAAGGATTTCCGGCTCAATCATCACTTGGACGGCAAAAGCCAATCGAACGACCATGCCGCTTGAGTAGCTCTTTACTGGTTGTTCGATGAAGTCGCCAATATCGGCGAAGGCTGCAATCTCATCAAAGCGCTGATCGATTTCTTCCCGTGCCAGCCCGAGAACCGCACCGTTCATGTAGACGTTGTCCCGACCGGAAAACTCAGGATCGAATCCGGACCCCAACTCCAGTAACGCGGCAATCCGCCCATTGGTTTGCACTGTGCCGCTGGTAGGATTCAACGTTCCACAGATCATCTGCAGAAGCGTGGATTTACCACTGCCGTTGCAACCGATAATCCCTACCGTTTCTCCCTTTTTTACCTCAAAGGAAACATCCCGCAAAGCCCAAAATTCGCGGAAGAACTGGCCTGGCTTCATGCGCACAGCGCCTCGCAGGCGAGGCAGGATAAATTGCTTCAGCCGGTCACGCGGTTGATCGTAGATTTCATAGCACTTGCTAAGGTTCTCAACCTTAATCGCGACTTCAGAGGACATCAGCAAATCCCTTACGTGTTTTCTGGAACCAGGCAAAACCCAGCCAAGCAATGCAAGTTGTGGCAATCCAATAGATGCCCAACATTTCAAAATCCGGCAATTTTCCCCAAAACAGAACGTCGCGCGTCATCTCGATCGCTGGCGTCAGGGGATTGAGATAAAGCAAATGGCGATAAGCCTCGGGAAGTGCCGTAGCGGGGTAGAAAATCGGGCTCAGAAACATCAGGACAGTGGTGAGAATCCCAATGAATTGCGAAACATCTCGCAAGTAGACACCCAGAGAAGCCAGTGCCCAGCTGACACCCATGATGAACATAATCAAAGGCATGACAATCAGCGGAAGGTAGAGCGCCGTTACGTGTGGTACGCCGAAGAAGATGCCGTAGGCTATGAACCAGACGCCTAGGCTGATGGCAGCATGAAACAAGGCTGACCCCAGCACCACGACTGGCAGGATTTCCAGAGGATAAACAACCTTCTTGACGAAGTTAACCTTCCCCAGAATCAGACCCGGCGCCCGGTTGATGCACTCGGAAAACAGGTTAAAGATTATCAGTCCTGCAAAAAGAATCAGCGCAAACTCGGTCTTGGAATCGCTATCCACGCTCCAGCGAGCCCGAAGGACAGCACTGAATACAAAGGTGTAAACAGCAAGCATCAAGAGTGGGTTGAAGAACGACCATAGCAAACCCATCGCCGAGCCGCGATACCGTCCGAGCACCTCACGGATCGTCGATGCTCTGATCAAGGCTGTATTGCGCCAGAGACTGGCGAACATTTCCAATGGATTGGCAGAAAACTGGCGCATCAAGCAAAGCCTCAACAGAAAAAATTACGTGCCGACGCACATCGTTGGCAACAAGCGGCGGGGGGCATCCTAGGGGTGAAAAGCGGAAATTTTCAGGAAAAGTACCTTACGTCTCAGTATGAGGCTTGAGGCAAGTCAAAACGTTGTCATACATCTTCAGGGAATTCCATTCATGAAAGTCAGCATTTCCTTGAAAAATCTTTGCAGCCCTCGGTCGCTGAGAATCCGGACAAGCCGCTAGGTGGCAGCTCCGCCAGCGTTCCGTACAGAGTACCAAGACTGAACAGATACACCCGCAGGCGGCTGCAAAGGACCATCGAAAACCAAAAATCAGCCAGAAAGAAAATACAATTCGTCTTGAAAAGCGGGGCTAGAGCAGATGGCACAGACATCCACCAATGCTCGCCAAACCGCACTTCACCTGGCCACTTGTCTAATGTCTGGCTCGGCACTCTGACCAAAACGACATCAAGGCCAATAGTTTGCCGAATGATAGCATGTCAATACGACATAAAAACACGACTTTTCCTACACGCACTTACGCCCCAAGGAAGCAAATTCAGGCGAGAAAAATCGATGAATCTCGCCTCTACTTGGGCACGCAGAGCGGACCATCGCCGGATACACTCAGCCCCCCCGCACAGCCACAGCCACAGCACCGCTCGAAAAATCGACTGCAAAAATCGGCGCCGCCTTCTACCAGTACTCGACTGCAAAAGCAAAAAAGCCGGCTAATAAAAGACGGCTTTGGTAAAGACGAACAAAAAAAGACAGCTTTATTTATAGCCCTCGCAAGATGTCAAGGCGCGACTCTTGGCAATGTAATAGGCATTATGAAGTTGCTTGTGGCGGTCCAGCCTAACCTTGGGATCCGCGGGCGTTCTGAAAAGCGATGTGGTTTTCGGCACATAACAGAAACGGTTTTTGTAGGCATAACGCAACCAAAGATTCCAGTCCTCCAGATTGCTCATATCCGTCTCGAAGCCACCCCGCTCCATATATAGATCACGCTTGAAAAGAATTGATTGAATCGGGATGTAATTATGGTCGAGCAGCGTTTCGTAATCGAAATCCTGCTTGAATGCTGCATTTGTTTCATGACTGACTTCAACATACCGTCCCTCATGCCCTGCAACCGTCCCAACTTCCATTGCCAACGAGTATGCCGCAACGGCTTGCTCTTCCTTCAGCAAAGCAGCGATCAGAATTTCGACATGATCAGGAAACAGCAGATCATCATCATCCAGGAACATGCAGTACCTGCCAGTGGCCATTTCCAGACCATGATTACCAGTTACCGAACGTCCAACCTTTTCCAGGCCAAAGAATCGCACGCTCAATCCGTATACCGATGGAGTTTTCTCCACAAGAGACTTCATGGTGGATCCGCCGTCTTCGACAACGATCAGCTCAATGTTCCGATATGTCTGATTGAGTACTGACATGATCGACTGCCTGAGGAATTCCTCCCGCTTGCGATACGTGCGCGTTACGATCGTAACCAATGGCGATTCTACGACGGGAGTACCGACATGCCAGAAGGCCCCTTCCCTGACCATCTCATAGTCAAACCCCCGGAATGGAAAACTCACTCCCTTTTCCGGGCCTTTACCCTTGAGGAAATGAGGCGCCTTTTTCAGAAGATGAAGAACGCTGCGCATCACGTCTAGGCGAGAGCCTGGATAGACTTGTGGGCGAAGCATCAGTAAAAGCTGAAGCACCACACCACCAATTTTATCAACCAGACCGCCATAACGTAGCCGGATATAAGCATTCGCTGCGGTGCTACCAACGTACTGAATCGGCTTGACCTGGTTTTCATGCTCATACGTGTAGTGATAGACAACGGCAGAAGGGCAAAACTTCAACCGGTAACCATAAGACCTGAAGCGATAAGAAAGCTCCACATCTTCGCCATACATGAATATCTGCTGTTCGTACCCACCGACTCGCGCATAGGCAGTACGACGGATAAGTATGCAAGCATGTGAGGACCAGTTGGTGTCCAATGTCACAGGGTCGTAATACTTGGGATGCTCGAAAGGCGCCTGCCTCATCTCCCAAGATGCAACATCATCCTGCCCCTGAGATAAAGCATGAGCAACAATATTCTCAATAGCCGTCTCGGAAAACTGAACATCAATATTGCTAACAAGAAAATAATCCGCACACCCCTTGGCGATGGCTCGATCATGACCTGCGCCAAAACCGACATTTTCGCCACGCAAAATATTAAAACCTGCGAACTTTTCAGAAAGCGTTGCCAGCCAGCGCTCTAGCTCTTCAACGGTAGTATCCGAAGAACCATTATCAACGATGAAAAGATTTATCTTGTCACAAGGATAACTCTGTTTTTTTAATGACTCGAAAAAACCATCGATCCACTTTGAACTGTTGTATGTAACAATAGATATATCAATGACTGGGTGCGCACCCGCTTCCACGCTTGGCACCACATGTGAAAACCGATGCTCCGCCAAATCCTGTAAAGCCTTCAGGTTATCTTTGGAGTAGATGACGGCAAGTAGCGTGCCCCGTAGCCCCCGGAAAAACAGGCCCAGCCGCACGCGAACACGCGCCACAAAAGGAAATTTCTGATAGAAAGGCCGAAGAGCCGCTTTCGGGTTCGAAAACGACAAGCGAAGTCCTGACAGGCAACGTGTAACCAACGATTTTTTCGAAAACCTCATAACGAAAAATTTATCCTTTACAAACGAATCTTTCTCTGCTGAACATTCAGACTGCAGGTTGCTTTGCTGGACCGTTTCGAGTTTTTTCTCCAACTCGAGAAGCCTTCCATTGACTTGAACAAGCTCATTATTCAGCAAATCCAAATCCGTATTCAATTCTTTATTTTTTGACTCCATCCAAGAAATATATGACTGCTGCCGATAACTCTCCAGATCTGGATCTGAAGCTCTTCGCTCCCGCAGCGCGCCGTTATCAGATTCGAGCCTGAGCAGATGGCTCGAAGGCTCGCAAAACTGCTCATATGATAGAAAATACTGCGCCTCTGCGAAATAAAGTATCTTGCTTCTAAGTGACCGTGATGCTGAATATTGCGCCCCTTGAGATTGCCAGCTCTGCAGCAAATTCACAGGATTCGCGACGTCGATCGTAAGGCCCAGCCCGGAATACGGAGCAGCTCCGAGTACATAGACACACTTTCCAGCCAGCGCCGCTTCGAATCCCGCCGAGGAATTGAGGGTAAACACTACGTCTGCGCCAGCGATAAGCTCAGTTATATCATGTGCCTTATCGGCAACAAGAACACCTTCCGGCAGTTCGGGAACAGCATCCAGAGGGTGCGGCTTGACCACGATGTTAAAAGCAGAACCGGCCATAGCATCAGATATGTGTTGCACGTACTCTTTCATGCTTGCATATGGCGACCCCATAATCACATTGGAATCATCATGCACCTGGAGCAAAATCAACGCGCTACGCTGAGTGATCCTACCCTTTCGGGCATATCGCTTCTCAAGCGCGCCGAGCTTGTCGTTTGATTCGACACACTCATCGACTGGATGCGCTGCCGTGAAGGCCAGGCAACTATCTTTAAATGAACTTCGAGCATTCACTCCTTTTGAATCTGAGTAATATCGCATCGCATTGGGTGGTCGCAACATGCCCAACTCATTGAAAACCAGAGGAATATTTCTGGACAAACAAGCCTCCTCAAGCCTGCCGTCGTAATTCCAGCAAAAAACGAGATCCGGATTAATATTACTCAAAAAGTCTTGAATAAAATCATCGTGAAACCTCAAAGCTTCACTTCTGAGTATCTTGTTCCAATCAGCGAGCCAACGATCGGCCTGTGTATTCGGATATACACAATCGAACTCTTTCGGGCTTACCCACCGATGACGAAAATCAGGATATTCATTTTTAAGCTGGTCTGAACCAACAAATATACACTCCCAACCGTCTCGCGAAAACTTGTCAGCAAGCGGAAAATAAAGATCAACAATACTGCTAAACAACGTTGGTTGATTTCTTAAAACCAGAGGTAACGTATAGAAAATAACTCGCTTAAACTTTCTCTGTCCAACCTTAACCGCAGGATTTCCTGCTGCGATCGTCATCCCATCAATATTGTATTTCACAACAGAATTTGCGCTTACAATTGCGCCATCACCGATTTCAGTGCCCGCAAGTATAGATACGCTTGCACCAATCCACACATCATCACCAATGCGCACCTCGGCGAGCTTCAGGCCCTGCTCTTTGATGGGGATCTTGCGATCGTACCGGTGCGAAGATGACGTAATTGAAGAATTGGGAGCGATCAGTACATTTTTCCCAATCGTGATCCTGCCACTGCCATTTATCCACACTCCGCAGTTTACGATGGTTCCGGAGGACAGCTTCAGATAACCACCAGCCCCGCACTCAATAACGACGTTATCGCGAATTTCGACGCTGTCCTCAACAATACAGGTCGCTGTTTCATCAACGTAAAATTTCGCCGAATCTGCAACTATTGCCCTTCCAATAGTGATCATAATCAGACCACTTTCGCGACGGAAACAGATGAAGGGCAAAAAGCCGATCCAACAACCTGCCGCACACCCGAAATACTGATTTTCCTCAGCGGCCAGCGCTGGTCAAGCTCTACACGCTCACCGTCCAGACTAGCCATACCGATATACAAAAAATAATCTCCTGGCGCGACGTTCAGTGAATAAGAAAAACTCACCTCATAAAAACCTTCTTGAAAATCAATTATTTGCCCCGCAAAGAGCGTATTATCTCCCGCAACATCAACGCCCTTGGTATTGCGTAATGAATAACCGACAACGACATCCTTGATAGTCCCAAAAGACTTAATGCGGCAGACCATCTTGACTTCTTCAGCAGGTAAAAACCGATTATCAGGCACACCCGAAAAACCAAAAAAATCCACTGCGTTTATTATCGCCTGACCCGAGCCGAACCTCGTCTCAGAAATATCAGCCAGCTCATCCAGATAAGAAACATCCACATACTTCTCATCAGAACCGCTCGATGGCGACACTGAGCAATTCCTAATATTTTTCTCATAGTCCTTGGTTGTACTAAGGACGTCCGAACTGCAATCCACAACTCGCCCTTTTTCCATAACAATTACAAATTGACAAAACCTTATAATTGATTGGGTATCGTGCGAGACAAACAGAATAGTCGCACCACGCTCCTGCATGCCTTTCATTTCAAGCATGCATTTAAGTTGAAACCCCGCATCACCAACACTCAGGGCTTCATCCACTATCAACACATCAGGCTGTACATTAATCGCTACCGAAAATGCCAAGCGGGCAAACATGCCACTGCTGTACATCCTTACGGGCTGGTCTATAAATTCACCAATATCTGCAAACCTGGTGATTGCCGAAACGCGCTCACGCATCTCTGCATGGCTGTAGCCCATCAATGAGCCTTGAAAATAAATATTCTCCATCCCGGTATAATCGGGATTGAAGCCAGCCCCCAATTCCAAGAGCGAAGCCACCCTTCCAACTACCTTGACATGTCCACTCGAAGGGGTAAGAACACCGGTCAAGATTTTCAGCAAGGTACTCTTGCCGGCACCGTTCGCCCCCAGAATACCGACGGTTTGTCCTTTTCTCACAGAGAAAGAGATGTTCGAAAGGGCATGAAACTCTTGATGTCGTTTTTTTCCCGACAAGGACAATGCCTCGATCAATCGATCGATCGGCTTTTTGTAGAGGCGATAGGATTTACAAATATTATTGACAACAATGATATCCGGATTTTCTTCACTCATCACAAGACATCCGCAAAGTGAGGTCGTAATTTTTTAAATATCCGACGACCTGCGAACATCAGGACGATCACGATCCCCCAGAAGAACATCGTCTGCTTCAAGCGATCCCAGAACCAGATCTCGCGAATGAAAGTGTCCCTGAAACCTTCTACCACATAAGCAAATGGGCTCAGACGAAGATACTCAGACAGCGGACTGCCCATGGCATCGATATCCCAGAACACCGGCGTCAGCCAGAAGCCAAACTGCGCAGCCATGGAAACCAGCTGTGCCAGATCGGGAAAAAACACGACCAACGAACTGGTAACCCATGCAAAAGCCAACAGCAAGGCAAACAGACAACAGACGTAGTAGACAATCTGAAACCAATACACAGTAGGTTTGTAACCATATACCAACAACAGCACAACCAAAATAGATATGAAAAACATATGAACTACGAGCGCTGAGCCTAATTTCACCAATGGCAACAAAGAAACTTCGAATACAATCTTCTTAACAAGAAAACTGTATTCCTTGACTGAAGCACAACCCGAGTTTAGAGATTCAACAATAAAGAACCATGGGACCAGACCACATACCAACCATAAAACAAATGGAAAAGACGTGTGTGCCGGCGCCTTGAATCCAAACTGAAAAACAAAATATAGGATCAGGGTAGTTGCGACAGGCTAGATAAACACCCACAAGATCCCAAGATAATTAGTGAGATATCGGGTGCGAAGATCATTGAGTATCAGGCTCAACAACACCCTGTGATTTCGTGCTAACTCTCTGAATATACGCATAAAACCACTCCCCTCGACTCAGTTATCGCGCCCTTTCCGCCTCAGCCACCAAAATTCACGCCAACTTACTGCAGAGTTCACCCTGATCAGATTGAAGCAGCGAACAGACCATGGGGCGAGTCAGTCATGCAGTAAACCAGTCGAAGTTATTTTAGTGTTAGCTGTACAAGGAGCCGGACTCGGCTCGGAGGTAAAAAGCTCTGGATTGACATGCCTTGGACCTACTGGCGCAGGAACCCTGTTCGAGCAGAATACAGAAATCTTCAAAGTAAGAAATCTGACATTTCCGAGATAACTGTAGGAAAACTCGCCAACACAGCTCAAGCATGAGCTGCTCCGGCTACTTCGGAGTCTCCAACAATCCTGCCTTGTATTTGCATGCAAGCAGCACCAGCGGTATGTAAGCAATGAAAACCGCCAACAGGCCGGAGATCAGCCCAATCCCGGTCAAAATCGCTACTGGAGTGAGCCAAAGCAGGTTGATTGCAAGAACGGCGTAAACGACTGTTTTGTGGTTGCCATAATGTCGGGAGGCGTATTGATAAGCGTGACTGCGATGGGCTTCGTAGATTTTTTCACCACGAACAAGGCGGCGAAGGAGTGTCCAGGTCGCATCGACGATGAATACCCCCAGCAATATCAACCAGCACCACAGCAAATCAGGTGTATTCCTGCCCGCAATAATTGCCAGAAGGCCGATAATCAATCCCAGGAAACCACTACCGGCGTCCCCCATGAATATTCGGGCAGGAGGAAAATTCCAACAGAGAAATCCGGCGACAGAGCCTGCCATCAACAGAGGCATCCACGACAAATCCTGATGGCCAGCCATCCAGTAGACAAGGCAGGCAGACAGGCAGACAGATATAGCCTCGACGCTGGCCAATCCATCAATCCCATCCATAAAATTGTAGAGGTTGAGCATCCAGACCAAGTACACAGCGAAGAGAATGCTTGAAAGCCATTTCAGGTCGATCAGGTAGCCGAACAGGGAAATCCCGCCTCCCCCATCCAGCCAGTACAATGCCCATCCAGCAGCGGCGAAGTGCCCCACCAATCGCCATCTTGCAGCAATGTGTCCATGATCATCGGCGAACCCTAACACCGCCACCAGCGCCCCAGCACCGGACAATCCAATAAGTGTCGGTAAATCAATCAGTTGCAAGTAATGCGATACAGGCAACGCAATCAGGAAAGCGACTACAATCGCTACGCCCCCGCCTCGCGGTGTAGGAATGGTGTGAGAACTTCGCGTGTTTGGAATATCGATCAGGCTGTTGGCTAGCGCATAATTTCGCAGTGCATAAGTCAGCACTAACGAAGCCACGAATACTGCCAATAATAATCCACAAAAAATCATTTCGATTGGGTATCCAGATAGTGGTCAACTGTCTGATGAATTGCACGACTCACGCTCACCAAAGGAGTCCACCCAAGAACCTCTTGCGTTCGCGAGATATCAACTTCGAGCGAATCAAACAAACGCTGAGCTATCAGACCTCGCCCCAACAAACGCAACAAGCCTTTCAATAACCATGCCGGAACCGGAAGCAACAACGCCGGGTGCCCCAGCGCATCGCCGATATTTTTCAGCAACTGCGTGGTGGAAAGACTCTCTCCATCACTGACTAAAAAGGTATTGCCTGGTGCAGCAGGGTGATCCACACAAAGAACGACCAGATCAGCAAGATTGCTAACCGAGACCAGACTCCGGCGATTGGCTATTTTTCCGAAAGGAAGCGGAACCCCCTTGCTCAACCAATTCATCATGGTCAAAAAGTTGGCCTTCACGCCCGGACCGTAGACCAATGGAGGACGAATAATCACCACTTCCATGCCGGTTTCCCGGCTGATCTTGTGTAAAATCTGCTCGGCCTCATACTTGGATTGGCCATAAGAATCTTTAGGTGCAGGTAAGTCATCGAATTTAAAGGGGGCCGCCTCATTGGTGCGCTCGCCATTCACTTTGATCGAACTTATGAAAATGAAACGTCTTACACCCTCCGCTGCAGCTTTGCGCGCCAAGTAGGCAGTGCCGTCAACGTTGACCTTACGAAACTCGGCCAAAGCATCCTGGGCTGTCTCATTCATCACATGAACACGTGCAGCGCAGTGAACTACTGCCGTAACCCCCTCAAAAGAAGGCAACTCCGAATCATCACCAAGGGACAAAGGTACTACTTTGCAAATTCCTGCAAAACGTGACGCGCCGCGAACAGCAGCCACAGGTACGAACTTGCGGTCGAGCAGCAAACGCAACAACACCGCTTCGCCCACAAAGCCTGTGGCACCCGTGACCAAAACACTCGTATTGTTCATCGGGCTTTCTTCCCGATTATTGCCGTAGCCCAGCAAATAAGGAAAAAGAACACTTTGTCGCGCACGCGCCGCCGACACTTCCAGGCATGAAATGAGAGCCTCATCAATTGCCTGCGCCCAAATCGAAACCAAGGTTGAACAAATGGATCCTCGTGTTTCCCGACCAACTCTGCGATGAGCTGAACTTGGGAAAACCACCAACCATCGTGAATGGATTTATAGCGCATCAACAACGAATTGATCCCGATGTTAGCACCCACCTGATTGCTTTCATGCTGACGATACTGCATGGAGGGTATCGGATCGGTGTACCAGCGAAAACCATTGCTTCTGGCAAACGCGTAGCAGTACCAGTCGTGCAGACTGACCTCCTGCACTTTATCCCAGTCTGCACATACTGCGGCCTTGAGCTCATTGGCAAGCGTATGACCCAAAACATAGGTACAACCTGGACCGGCCGCTTCGAACAAATAGTCCCAGGCAACTTGAGGCTGGGCCTTGTCGATCAAATGCGTTTTACCGCTACTCCAAAACGCAACGACATTACTGGAGTAACCATCAATATTTTGCGCGTCAAGTGTTTCGCACGCTCGTTGAAGCTTATCTCTGCCCCAGACGTCATCCTGATCGGCGAATGCGACAAAGTCGTATTTGTCGAAGTTGACATCACGAATCAGTCGGAAGAAGTTACGCGATGCGCCGCCGAAGCTGCCTGCGGATGGCAGCACGACGGCGCGGGGATAAATAGCTGCGAACTCAATGCACCAGGCTTCAGTACCGTCCGTTGAAGGATCAATACTGATATACACCGTTACGTCAACACCGGTCTGCTCCAGAATCGATGCCAGTTGCTCCTTGATCCATTGCATACCATTAAAGGCAGCCAGCAAAACTGCAACCTTGGGATGTCTTACTGGCATACCAATCCTGTTTAAAACGGTGCGAACGTTAATGTTCGGAAAGGCAAATGCCCACTGTTAATGAGAGGGCGAGTCCAGCAACTTCTGCAGGTACTGTCCGTAGCCAGTCTTCTTGAGAGCATCAGCCTGCGCCGCCAACTGTTCGGCCGTGATCCATCCATTGTGATAGGCAATTTCTTCCAGACATGCCACCTTCAGCCCCTGGCGCTGCTCGATCGTATGCACGAAGTGACTGGCTTCGAGCAACGAATCGTGAGTCCCGGTATCCAGCCAGGCAAACCCACGACCAAGCATCTCGACCTTCAGCGTTTTACGCTCCAGGTAAGCGCGATTCACATCAGTGATTTCCAGCTCGCCGCGATCCGATGGCTTGATGTTCTTGGCGATTTCAACAACATCATTGTCGTAGAAATACAAACCCGTGACAGCATAGTTAGACTTTGGCTTCAGTGGTTTTTCTTCGATGCTCAGAGCACGACCGGAAGCATCGAATTCAACCACCCCGAAACGCTCGGGATCGGACACGTGGTAACCGAAGACGGTAGCACCCTGCTGCTGAGAGCTGGCGGAACGCAAATTGTCCGAGAAGTGTTGTCCGTAAAAAATGTTGTCGCCTAGAATCAAACAGCAAGGATCCTTGCCGATGAACTCTTCACCAATGATGAACGCTTGAGCCAAACCATCCGGGCTAGGCTGTACAGCGTACGTCAGCTTGATGCCGTAGAGGCTGCCATCGCCGAGCAGCTTGCGGAAGCACGGGAGATCTTCTGGCGTCGAGATGATCAGGATTTCACGCATGCCCGCAAGCATCAGTACTGAAAGCGGATAGAAAATCATCGGCTTGTCGTAAATCGGCAGCATCTGCTTGGACACACCGAGTGTCAGCGGATGAAGACGCGTGCCTGAGCCGCCAGCGAGGATGATGCCTTTACGATTGGTCGTGGTCATTTGTTCAGAACTTCCCTAAGCATTCGGGTTACACCACTCTGCCAATCCGGCAGGTGTACAGAAAAGTTTTCACGCAGTTTCTGAGTGCTTAATCGCGAATTCAGTGGTCGGCGTGCAGGTGTGGGGTATGCGGTGGTTTCAATTGAATTGATCGAAGTAACGGCAAGCTCCTCACCATTAGCCTTCGCAAAGTTGATTACATGACTCGCGTAGCCGTGCCAGGACACCTCCCCGCCGGCAGCAAGATGATAAAGGCCTGACAGCTCAGGACACGACCGGGACTGCCAAATCGCCAGTGCAGTCACGTCAGCAATCAAATCGGCACCGGTCGGCGCGCCGACCTGATCGGCGATAACGCTCAGCGTCTCGCGATCCTTGGCCAAACGAAGCATTGTCTTGGCGAAATTGTTTCCGCGCGCGCCGTAGACCCAACTGGTTCGGAAAATCAGGTGCTTGCAGCCAGAACTGATGATTGCCCGCTCGCCGGCGAGCTTGCTGGCGCCATAGTAATTCACCGGAGCGACCGCATGGTCTTCTTGCCAAGGCTGGTCGCCCTGCCCGCTGAAGACATAATCCGTCGAATAGTGAATCAACCAGCCCCCAAGATCAGCAATCTCTTCGGCCATGACCCGACATGCATCATTGTTCACGCGATCAGCCAAGTCAGTATCCGACTCGGCCTTGTCCACTGCGGTGTAGGCAGCAGCATTGACGATGATGTCAGGTTTGACCTTGCGAATCGTGGCTCGCAGCGCGTCCAGATCCGAAAGGTCACCGCTCAATCCGCCTGCTGCATGTCTATCCAGTGCAATCAACTCGCCAAGAGGAGCTAGGGAACGTTGCAGCTCCCAGCCCACTTGACCGTTTTTTCCCAACAGAAGAATTTTCATGCCTTGCCCGAACGATCGCTGTAATTCTGATCGATCCACTGCTGGTAGCTGCCGCTCTTCACGTTCGCCACCCATTCGGCATTGCTCAGATACCATTCAACCGTTTTACGGATACCTGTATCGAAGGTTTCTTCCGGCGACCAGCCCAGCTCACGCTGAATTTTGCTGGCATCAATAGCATAACGCTGGTCGTGACCAGGGCGATCCTGGACATAAGTGATCAAACTCGCATGCGGACGATGAGCGGAATCCGGACGCAATTCATCCAACAGGTTACACAGGGTGTGAACGACTTCAATGTTTTGCTTTTCGTTATGGCCACCGATGTTGTAAGTCTCACCGATCACGCCTTCGGTGACGACCTTGTACAGTGCACGAGCGTGATCTTCGACGAACAGCCAATCACGAATCTGATCCCCCTTGCCATAAACCGGTAGAGGCTTGCCTTCCAGTGCATTGAGAATGATCAACGGGATCAATTTCTCAGGGAAGTGGCACGGGCCATAGTTGTTCGAGCAGTTGGTCACCAGTGTCGGCAGGCCGTAAGTCCGAGCCCAAGCCCGAACAAGATGATCCGAGCTGGCCTTGCTGGCCGAGTACGGCGAGCTTGGCTGATAAGGCGTAGTTTCGGTGAATAGGTCTTCCGGCCCTTCAAGATCACCATAAACTTCGTCAGTCGAAATATGGTGGAAACGGAAGTTTGCCTTACGGGTTTCATCCAGCGCAGCCCAGTAATGGCGAGCAGCTTCCAGCAGGGTGTAAGTGCCGATGATATTGGTCTGAATGAACTCGGACGGACCGGAAATAGAACGATCGACATGGGATTCGGCAGCCAGGTGCATGATTGCATCCGGCTGGTGCTCACGCAGAACACGATCAATCTGGTCACGATCACAGATGTCGACACGCTCGAACGCGTAACGCGAATTCCCGCTGACTTCAGCCAACGACTCAAGGTTACCTGCGTAGGTAAGCTTATCGACGTTGACCACAGCATCGACAGTGTTGGAAATGATATGACGGATGACGGCCGAACCGATAAAACCGGCACCGCCGGTTACTAGAATTTTCACGCGAAACCATACCCTTGAGTTACTGACAGGGCCGCCTACCGAGCTCTGTCTAATCCATGAATGCAAAAGCCATCAATTGAGCCGAGACTTCTGTCAAAGTTCAGTCTGCACCGAAGTGGGAATATGCCACCATCGGACAAGCCCGTCATTTTACAGCTTAATGAACGTTTTACTAATGGATATAGACAAGCTGTGGCTAAAGTTTAGGTTACTTTTCCTTTCACATCGCAATCAGGCAAGACGTTTGCGCGAAGCTCGAGACCGATATCCCAGAAACCACCCCAAAACGGGACCGATCAGCATGCCAGCCAGCATTGCAAAAACAATAACCACCGAAACCGGGAGTTGCGGCCCCGACCAGCCAAGGAACAATAGAGAAACCGATTGCTGGTTCTCAAGCACGAACGTCAGGACTGCAAACAAAAGCAGCAAAACAAAAATTGCTATCACTAGACGCTGGAATCTACGCATAGCCGACTCCCTGGAGCACGACAACCGTCAAAGCCCTTCCTCCTCTTCATTCACGCGATCGCGCAGCTCTTTCCCTGGCTTGAAATGCGGTACAAACTTTCCGTCGAGACTTACAGACTGACCGGTTTTAGGATTGCGCCCGACACGCGGCGCACGATAATGCAAAGAGAAGCTGCCAAACCCACGGATCTCAATACGATCACCGGTGGCCAAACACTGGGACATTTGTTCAAGCATGGTCTTGATGGCCAGCTCCACATCTTTGGATGAGAGTAGCCCTTGATGGGTGACAATTCGTTCGATCAACTCCGACTTCGTCATATTTTTCCCTTCTTTTTCAAGCAGCTAGATCAGCGCTTGAAAGGTTTTAGCACGCCCGGAAGATTTTGAACAGCCCAGGGATTGACATATCTTTCTCGGCATCAAAACGCCCGTTTTCTGCGCACAAAAGCACCGAACCGGAGCCGCACTCATTCAGCGACACATCACCAGCATGGTCCGAGTGACGTAGCCTGCGGGATTGAAGCCAAACGGATATTCATCTTCATCCTTGGCCTGATCAGATCGGGTGATCACCCGGTAACCTGCCCCCTTGCACTCCTTCGCCGCGCGCCTTTGGCACTTCTCCCACCCCGACCCCAAGCCGGAGCAGTCGATCTCGATTCCGCTCACGCCACGTACCGCATGCGTCTTGGCACTGGTGGTGCAGCCAGCCAAAACCAACACTGCAATCAACACAATAAATCTGCTCATCCACTTCCTTATGCCAGGCAACGCCCGACTACTGCACGACTACTACCCAGCTTAGTCGCGAATAGGCGATTGATCCGATTAAAGAAACAGACAACCCGCTGAAGGGATTGGTTTCACCGTAGTCTTAGCCCCCCCCCCAAATCGCAGGCACAAAAAAGGGCGACCGAAGTCGCCCTTTTTCATGATCAAGCAGAACTTAGTTCTGTTTGGCCATTGCTTGCTTCAACAGAGCAGCCATGGTGGTATCGGCTGGAGCTTCCTGAACGGAGTTCAGGCTCTGGATAGCTTCTTTCTCTTCAGCGTCATCTTTCGACTTGATCGAGAGCTGGATTACGCGGCTCTTGCGGTCAACGCTGATGATCTTGGCTTCAACTTCCTGGCCTTCTTTCAGAACGTTGCGCGCGTCTTCAACGCGGTCACGGCTGATTTCGGAGGCTTTCAGGGTCGCTTCGATGTCGTCAGCCAGAACGATGATGGCGCCTTTGGCGTCAACTTCTTTCACGGTGCCTTTAACGATAGCGCCTTTGTCGTTAACCGAGACGTACTCGGAGAACGGATCGCTTTCCAGTTGCTTGATGCCCAGGGAGATGCGCTCGCGCTCTGGGTCAACCGACAGGATGACGGTGTCCAGCTCGTCGCCCTTCTTGAAACGGCGTACGGCTTCTTCGCCCACTTCGTTCCAGGAGATGTCGGACAGGTGAACCAGACCGTCGATGCCGCCGTCCAGACCAATGAAGATACCGAAATCGGTGATCGACTTGATGGTACCGGAGATCTTGTCGCCCTTGTTGAACTGGCCAGAGAAGTCTTCCCATGGGTTCGACTTGCACTGCTTGATGCCCAGGGAGATGCGACGACGCTCTTCGTCGATGTCCAGAACCATGACTTCCACTTCGTCGCCGACTTGTACGACTTTCGAAGGGTGGATGTTCTTGTTGGTCCAGTCCATTTCCGAAACGTGTACCAGACCTTCAACGCCCTCTTCCAGCTCAGCGAAGCAGCCGTAGTCGGTCAGGTTGGTTACACGAGCGGTAACGCGAGTGCTTTCTGGGTAACGGGCTTTGATAGCAACCCATGGATCTTCGCCCAGTTGCTTCAGGCCCAGGGAAACACGGTTGCGTTCGCGATCGTATTTCAGAACCTTGACGTCGATTTCGTCACCAACGTTGACGATCTCGGAAGGATGCTTGATGCGCTTCCAGGCCATGTCGGTGATGTGCAGCAGGCCGTCCACGCCACCCAGATCGACGAATGCGCCGTAATCGGTGAGGTTTTTGACGATACCTTTGACTTGCTGGCCTTCCTGCAGGGATTCCAGCAGAGCTTCACGCTCGGCGGAGTTCTCGGCTTCGAGGACGCTGCGACGGGAAACGACAACGTTGTTGCGCTTCTGGTCCAGCTTGATGACCTTGAATTCCAGCTCTTTGCCTTCCAGGTGCGTGGTGTCGCGCACTGGACGGACGTCAACCAGGGAACCTGGCAGGAACGCACGGATGCCGTTAACGTCGACAGTGAAGCCGCCTTTAACCTTACCGTTGATAACGCCCTTGACCACTTCCTCAGCTGCGAAGGCTGCTTCCAGAACGATCCAGCATTCAGCGCGCTTGGCTTTTTCACGGGACAGCTTGGTTTCACCGAAACCGTCTTCAACCGAATCCAGAGCAACGTGAACTTCGTCACCGACATTGATAGTCAGATCGCCAGCGTCGTTGTAGAACTGTTCCAGCGGGATGAGTGCTTCAGACTTCAGGCCAGCGTGAACGGTTACCCAGCGAGCCTGGTAATCGATATCAACGATAACACCGGTGATGATGGAGCCTGCCTGAAGGTTCAGGGTCTTTAGGCTTTCTTCAAAGAGTTCCGCAAAGCTTTCGCTCATTTTAATTCCTGTAGATGAGGGCGAAGAATACGCCCATCTCCACACCCCAGACGGTGTGGGTTAGTTTCATTTAAAAGAAGCGCTGCAGGACTATGACTGGTCCCCTGCGGCCTTCTTGGTCACCCGGCGATATCGCGAATGGCGATCTCGCTCATGATGCGTTCAAGCACCTGATCGATGGACAACTCCGTGGAATCCAGCTGAATCGCGTCGGCCGCCGGCTTGAGCGGGGCCACTGCACGCTGG
Organism: Pseudomonas sp. 22189; assembly: GCF_052045635.1. Classification (NCBI taxonomy): domain Bacteria; kingdom Pseudomonadati; phylum Pseudomonadota; class Gammaproteobacteria; order Pseudomonadales; family Pseudomonadaceae; genus Pseudomonas; species Pseudomonas sp. 22189. Next base: position 314,078 of record NZ_JBQEPG010000001.1, on the reverse strand, counting down.
GTATCACGCTCGTCGCGTGCACGGATCTCATCTAGCAGACTCGACAGACTAACATCCTCGCCTTTGCCCTTCAACTGCAAATATCGGCGACGCGCTCGCTCCTCGGCGCTGGCGGTGAGGAAGATCTTCAATGGGGCATCGGGAAAAACCACCGTACCCATATCGCGACCATCAGCCACCAACCCCGGCGCCTCCTGGAAGGCGCGCTGGCGCAGCAGCAGCGCCTCGCGCACCGCCGGCAGCGCAGCTACCTGGGACGCGCCTGCGCCAACACTTTCAGTACGGATGACATCGCTGACTTCATCACCTTCCAGAATGATGCGCTGCAGCTGACCTTCAGTCGCCGCGATGAACTGCACATCCAGATGAGCAGCCAGCTTTTTCAGCAACTCTTCATTGGTCAGGTCGACACCATGGTTGTGCGCAGCGAACGCCAGCAGGCGATACAGCGCACCGGAATCCAGCAGGTTCCAGCCCAGACGCTTGGCCAGAATCCCGGCGACCGTGCCCTTGCCCGAACCGCTTGGTCCATCGATGGTGATGACCGGTGCAATGTTTTTCACGACTGAGCCTCTTGAGCCACACGAATGCCGACCTGCGCGCACAGCGCGAGGAAGTTCGGGAACGACGTCGCGACGTTGGCGCAATCATGGATGCGGATCGGCGCAGTGGCGCGCAGCGAGGCCACACTGAAGGCCATGGCGATACGGTGATCGCCGTGACCATGCACTTCGCCGCCACCGATCTGGCCGCCATCGATGATGATGCCGTCCGGGGTCGGCTGGCACTTGACGCCCAGCGCCAGCAAGCCGTCCGCCATGACCTGGATGCGGTCCGATTCCTTGACGCGCAACTCTTCAGCACCGGTCAGCACGGTACGACCTTCGGCACAGGCCGCCGCCACGAACAGTACCGGGAATTCGTCAATCGCCAGTGGCACCAGCGCTTCCGGAATCTCGATACCTTTCAGTTTAGCTGCCCGCACGCGCAGGTCGGCTACCGGTTCGCCACCGACCTCACGTTGGTTTTCCAGGGTGATATCGGCGCCCATCAGCCGCAGGATGTCGATAACGCCGGTACGGGTCGGGTTGATGCCGACGTGCTCCAACACCAACTCGGAACCTTCGGCGATCGACGCCGCCACCAGAAAGAACGCCGACGACGAGATATCGCCCGGCACTTCAATGTGGGTCGCGGTCAGCTTGCCGCCGGACTCGACCGACGCGGTCGCGCCATCAACGCTCACCGGGTAGCCGAAACCACGCAGCATGCGCTCGGTGTGATCACGGGTTGGAGCCGGCTCAGTGACAGTGGTCTTGCCTTCCGCGTACAGACCCGCCAGCAGCAGGCAGGACTTCACCTGAGCACTGGCCATCGGCATGGTGTAGGTCAGACCCTTGAGCTTATGACCGCCACGAATGGTCATCGGCGGACGACCTTCGGCAGCAGTTTCAATCACAGCGCCCATTTCACGCAGCGGATTGGCCACGCGATTCATCGGACGCTTGGACAGCGACGCATCGCCCGTCAGGGTGCTGTCGAAATTCTGCGCAGCCAGCAGGCCGGACAACAGACGCATCGAGGTGCCGGAGTTGCCCAGATAGATCGGGCCAGGTGCCGGCTTCAAGCCATTCAGGCCTACGCCGTGAATGGTCACCCGACCGTGGTGCGGGCCTTCGATGACCACGCCCATGTCGCGAAATGCCTGCAAGGTCGCCAGGGCATCTTCACCCTCGAGGAAACCTTCAACCTCGGTCACGCCTTCGGCCAGCGAGCCGAGCATGATCGAGCGGTGGGAAATCGATTTGTCACCTGGTACGCGAATCCGACCGGACAAGCGGCCACCAGGTTGAGCCAGAAAAATCAGATCGTTGGAATTCATAGCGTCCACATAGGCCCTGCGGGCCAGGATTTTACTGAAATGCTCGCGGGCAACCCGGGCGCGCGTGAAGACGCCCAACAATTGGTGCCCATCCCCTGCATCGACCGCGTCGCGCAAGGCGTCGAGGTCGCTGCGAAATGTATCGAGTGTGCGCAGGACAGCCTCGCGGTTGGCGAGGAAGATGTCGTGCCACATCACCGGGTCGCTTCCGGCGATTCTTGTGAAATCGCGAAAACCGCCCGCAGCGTAACGGAAGATCTCAAGGTTTTCATTGCGTTTGGCCAACGAGTCGACCAGACCGAAGGCCAGCAGGTGCGGCAGATGACTGGTCGCGGCCAACACTTCGTCGTGGCGCTCGACCTGCATATGCTCGACATCGGCACCCAGCTCACGCCACAAGCGATCGACCACCGCCAGCGCGGCCGGGTCGGTTTGCGCGAGCGGGGTCAGAATCACCTTGTGCCGACGGAACAGCTCAGAGTTGGAAGCTTCCACCCCACTCTGCTCGGAACCGGCAATCGGATGCCCCGGCACGAAACGCGCCGGCATACCGCCGAACGCCTCGGTCGCCGCGCGCACCACGTTGCCCTTGGCGCTGCCGACATCGGTCAGAATCGCCTGGCCCAGATCGACACCCGCCAGACGCGCGAGCACCTTCTCCATGGCCAGAATCGGCACCGCCAGTTGAATCACGTCGGCGCCCTGACACGCAGCAATCAGGTCGTCTTCGCAACGGTCCACCACACCCAACTCGACCGCCAGCCTGCGCGATTGCGGGTCGAGATCGACCCCGACCACTTCACGGCAGATGCCGCTTTCACGCAAGCCTTTGGCAAACGAACCACCGATCAACCCCAGACCGACCACCACAAGGCGACCGATCATAGGTGCAGCAGATTGCAGAGCAGTGACATCACCCACGAGCCAGAACCTTGCGCAGCGCTTCAAGGAAGCGGCTGTTTTCCGCCGGCAGACCGATGGTCACCCGCAGGTGGTTCGGCATGCCGTAATTGGCCACCGGACGCACGATCACGCCTTCACGCAGCAGCCCCTGGAAAACCGGTGCAGCGACCTGACCAAGATCGACGCAGATGAAGTTGCCTTTGGACTCGATCCAGCTCAGACCCAGCTCACGGAAACCCGCCTGCAGTTGCTGCATGCCGGATTCGTTGAGCTGACGGCTTTGCGCCAGATACTCGTCGTCCTTCAGCGCCGCACAGGCTGCGGCCAGAGCCAGGCTGTTGACGTTGAATGGCTGGCGCACACGGTTGAGCACGTCCGCTACTACCGCAGTGGACAGGCCATAACCGACGCGCAGCGCTGCCAGGCCGTAGGCCTTGGAGAACGTGCGCGATACCAGCAGATTCGGGTACGCCGCGAGGAAATCCAGACCGTCCGGCAGGTCGCTGCCTTCGGCGTACTCGATGTACGCCTCGTCCAGCACCACCAACACATGCTCCGGCACGTCCTGCAGGAACTCGTCCAATGCTTCGGCGCCGAACCAGGTGCCGGTCGGATTGTTCGGGTTGGCGATGAACACCACACGAGTGTTGGCATCGATGGCCGCGAGCATCGCAGGCAAGTCGTGCCCCCAGTCCTTGGCCGGCACCACTTTGGCCTGCGCGCCGACCGCCTGGGTGGCGATCGGGTAAACGGCAAACGCATGCTCACTGAACACGGCGTTCAGACCCGGCGCCAGATAGGCGCGCGCCACGAGCTCGAGAATGTCGTTGGAGCCGTTGCCCAGGGTTACCTGGTTCAGCTCGACGCGGCACTGCTCGGCCAACAGCGATTTCAGCGCGAAGCCGTTGCCGTCCGGATAACGGGTCAGCTCGGCCAGCTCATCACGGATTGCCGCCAGCGCTTTCGGGCTGGCGCCCAGCGGGTTTTCATTGCTTGCCAGCTTGACGATTTTCGCCGGATCCAGATCCAGCTCGCGCGCCAGTTCGTCCACAGGCTTGCCCGGAACGTACGGCGAAAGTTGTTGCACGCCCGGCTGTGCCAGAGCGAGGAAGTTGCCACTCATTTGCTACCGCCCCTTAAAGAACTGCTTTCGGGTAGGAACCCAGCACTTTGAGTGCCACTGCTTCCTGACTGATCTTTTCCAGCACACCCTTGATCAACGGATCACGGTGGTGGCCGACGAAGTCGATGAAGAACACGTAGGTCCATTTGCCACTGCGCGACGGACGGGTTTCGATCCGGGTCAGGTCGATCCCGTTGTCATGGAACGGCACCAGCAGCTCATGCAGCGCGCCAGGCTTGTTGCTCATCGAGACGATGATCGAGGTTTTGTCGTCGCCGGTCGGCGGCACTTCCTGATTACCGATCATCAGGAAGCGCGTCGAATTGTCCGGACGATCTTCGATCTTCTCGGCCAGACGGGTCAGGCCATACAAGCCAGCAGCCATGTCGCCGGCAATCGCCGCCGAGTTCCACTCACCCTTGACCCGCTTCGCCGCTTCGGCGTTGCTCGCCACCGCCACGCGCTCGACATTCGGGTAGTGCGCGTCCAGCCACTTGCGGCACTGGGCCAGCGACTGCGCGTGGGAGTAGATGCGGCTGATGCTGTCGGTCTTGGTGTTTTCACCGACCAGCAGGTGATGGTGAATGCGCAGCTCGACTTCGCCGCAGATCACCATGTCGTGTTCGAGGAAGCTGTCGAGGGTGTGGTTGACCGCGCCTTCGGTGGAGTTCTCCACCGGCACCACGCCGAAGTTCACCGCACCCGCCGCCACTTCACGGAACACTTCGTCGATCGCCGCCATCGGCTTGCTGATCACCGCGTGACCGAAGTGCTTCATCGCCGCTGCTTGAGTGAAGGTGCCTTCAGGGCCGAGGTAAGCCACTTTTAGTGGCTGCTCGAGCGCCAGACAAGAGGACATGATTTCGCGGAACAACCGCGCCATCTCTTCGTTGCCCAGCGGCCCCTGATTGCGCTCCATCACGCGTTTGAGCACCTGAGCTTCACGCTCGGGACGATAGAACACCGGCACTTCGCCTTCGGCCAGCGAGGCCATCTTGACTCGCGCAACTTCCTGGGCGCAGCGCGCACGCTCACTGATCAGTTCCAGGACCTTTTCGTCCAGAGCGTCAATACGCAGGCGCAGGGCCTTGAGTTCTTGCTCGGACATCAGCCGTGTTCCTTCTCGAATTCAGCCATGTACGCCACCAGCGCGTTGACGGCGTTGATGTCGACGGCGTTGTAGATGGAGGCACGCATGCCGCCCACGGAGCGGTGGCCCTTGAGGTTGAGCAGACCGCGCGCATCGGCACCGGCCAGGAACGGTTTGTCCAGGCGATCATCAGCCAGACGGAACGGCACGTTCATCCACGAGCGGTCCGACTTGTTGATCGGGTTGCTGTAGAGGCCACTGGCGTCGATGAAGTCGTACAGCGTGCGCTGCTTGACGTCATTCAGTTTGGCGATCGCTTCAACGCCGCCCTGCTCTTTCAGCCACTGGAACACCAGACCGGAGAGGTACCAGGCCAGGGTCGGCGGAGTGTTGTACATCGAACCGTTATCGGCCGCGACCTTGTAGTCGAGCATGGTCGGGCACAGCGAACGTGCCTTGCCCAGCAGGTCTTCGCGGATGATGTTGACGACGATACCGCTCGGGCCGATGTTCTTCTGTGCGCCGGCGTAGATCATGCCGAAACGCGAGATGTCGACCGGACGCGAGAGGATGTCCGAAGACATATCAGCCACCAGCGGTACATCACCGGTTTCCGGGATCCACTGGAATTCCAGACCGCCGATGGTTTCGTTCGGCGCGTAGTGAACGTAAGCGGCGTCTTTCGACAGCTTCCATTCGTTCTGACCCGGGATGGCGAAATAGTCGTAAGGCTTGGCGGTAGCGGCAACGTTGACGTGGCCGTAGCGCGAGGCTTCTTCGATGGCTTTCTGCGACCAGATACCGGTGTCGATATAGTCGGCGCTGGCGTTTTCCGGCAACAGGTTCAGCGGAATCTGCGCAAACTGCTGGCTGGCGCCGCCTTGCAGAAACAGCACTTTATAGTTCGACGGGATATTCAGCAGGTCACGCAGATCCTGCTCGGCCTGGGTGGCAATGGACACGAACTCATCGCTGCGATGGCTCATTTCCATGACCGACAGACCCTTGCCATGCCAATCAAGGAGTTCACCCTGGGCACGTTGCAGGACAGCTTCAGGAAGCGCCGCAGGACCGGCACAGAAGTTATAGGCTCGCTTGCTCACATCCAATCTCGCTCTGATTTGGTGGTATCACATATCAGTCGGCGCCGATCCTGTGGGAGCGAGCTTGCTCGCGAAGGCGGACTGACATTCAACAACGATGTCGCCTGTTGCTCCGCTTTCGCGAGCAAGCTCGCTCCCACAGGGTTCGTCATGGGCGCCGATATTTCATACCGGACAAATAACAAGGGGGCGAATTTTCATCCGCCCCCTTGCTTGTCCGCTTATTCCTGCGGCTCTTCGTCAGCTGCGGCGTCGAGTTGCTGGTCCTCGGCAACGTCGTCGATCACGACATCTCCCTCGAACTCGGCACCCTCTTCACCTTCAAGCTCGTCGCCTTCGACTTCCGATGGCTCCTGAACCCGCTCCAGACCGACCAGGGTTTCATCCTTGGCCAGTTTGATCAGAGTCACGCCCTGGGTGTTACGACCCAGGCTCGACACTTCGTCGACACGGGTACGTACCAGCGTGCCCTGATCGGAAATCAGCATGATTTCTTCGCCGTCGAGCACCTGAACCGCACCGACCAGACGGCCGTTACGCTCGTTGCTGACCATGGCGATCACGCCCTGACCGCCACGTTTGTACTCTGGGAACTCGGTGATCGCGGTGCGCTTGCCATAACCACGCTCGGAAGCAGTGAGGATCTGGCTGCCTTCTTCCGGGATCAGCATCGAAATCAGCTTCTGCCCTTCCGGCAGACGCATGCCGCGTACACCACGGGCGGTACGGCCCATGGCACGGACGTCGGACTCTTTGAAGCGCGTCACTTTGCCGCCATCGGAGAACAGCATCACTTCGCGCTCGCCATCGGTGATGGCCGCAGAGATCAGCACGTCGCCTTCGTCCAGTTCCAGCGCGATCAGACCGACGCTGCGCTGACGGCTGAAGGATTCCAGCGGAGTCTTCTTCACGGTGCCGTTGGCGGTCGCCATGAAGATGTAATGACCTTCGGTGTATTCCTCGACCGGCAGCATGGTGGTGATGTATTCACCGTCATCCAGCGGCAGCAGGTTGACCAACGGACGACCACGGGCGGCGCGGGACGCTTCCGGAATTTCGTAAGTCTTCAGCCAGTACACCTTGCCTTTGCTGGAGAACAGCAGCAGCGTGGTGTGACTGTTGGCCACCAGCAGGTGAGCGATGTAATCCTCATCCTTGACGCCGGTGGCCGACTTGCCTTTGCCGCCACGACGCTGAGCCTGGTACGCAGCCAATGGCTGGGTCTTGGCGTAGCCACCGTGGGAAATGGTCACGACGCGCTCTTCTTCCGGGATCATGTCGCCCAGGGTCAGATCGAGACGCGCATCGAGAATCTCGGTGCGACGTACGTCGCCGTATTCGGCGCGGATCACTTCCAGTTCTTCGCGGATCACTTCCATCAGGCGCACGGCGCTGTTGAGGATGCGGATCAGCTCGCCGATCTGGTTGAGAATCTCTTGATACTCGGCCAGCAGCTTCTCGTGCTCCAGACCGGTCAGACGGTGCAGACGCAGCTCCAGAATGGCTTGTGCCTGCTCTGGCGACAGGAAGTACTTGCCTTCGCGCAAACCGTATTGCGGATCGAGGTTTTCCGGACGGCACGAATCGGCGCCGGCACGTTCCACCATCGCCACCACCGCCGAGGATTCCCAAGGGGTGCTGACCAGCGCTTCCTTGGCTTCCGACGGAGTCGGCGACGCCTTGATCAGAGCAATCACCGGGTCGATGTTCGACAGGGCAACGGCCTGACCTTCGAGGATGTGACCACGCTCGCGGGCCTTGCGCAGCTCGAATACGGTACGACGGGTGACCACTTCGCGACGGTGACGAACGAAGGCTTCCAGCAGATCCTTGAGGTTGAGGATGCGTGGACGGCCGTCAATCAGCGCGACGATGTTGATGCCGAATACCGATTGCAGCTGGGTCTGGGCGTAGAGGTTGTTGAGGATCACCTCAGGCACTTCGCCGCGACGCAGTTCGATCACGACGCGCATACCGTCCTTGTCGGACTCGTCGCGCAGCTCGGTGATGCCTTCGAGCTTCTTCTCTTTGACCAGCTCGGCGATCTTCTCGATCAGACGCGCCTTGTTCAGCTGATACGGCAGTTCAGTGATGACGATCTGCTGACGACCACCGACCTTGTCGATGTCTTCGATGATCGAACGCGCACGCATGTAAATGCGGCCACGACCGGTGCGGTAGGCTTCGATAATGCCGGCACGACCGTTGATGATCGCGGCCGTCGGGAAGTCCGGACCGGGGATGTATTGCATCAGCTCATCGACGGTCAGCTCGGGATTGTCGATGAGGGCCAGGCAACCGTCGATGACTTCACCGAGGTTGTGCGGCGGAATGTTGGTCGCCATGCCCACGGCAATACCGCTGGAACCGTTCACCAGCAGGTTCGGCACGCGGGTCGGCATGACCGCCGGGATCAGTTCGGTACCGTCGTAGTTCGGCACCCAGTCCACGGTTTCCTTGTGCAGGTCGGCCAGCAGTTCGTGCGCCAGCTTGGTCATGCGCACTTCGGTGTATCGCATGGCCGCGGCGTTGTCGCCGTCCACCGAACCGAAGTTGCCCTGACCGTCAACCAGCAGGTATCGCAGGGAGAAAGGCTGAGCCATGCGGACGATGGTGTCGTAAACCGCGGTATCACCATGCGGGTGATACTTACCGATCACGTCACCGACAACACGGGCAGATTTCTTGTACGGCTTGTTGAAGTCGTTGCCCAACTCGCTCATCGCGAACAGTACGCGACGGTGCACGGGCTTGAGGCCATCGCGCGCATCCGGCAGTGCACGGCCGACGATTACGCTCATTGCGTAGTCGAGGTAGGACTGTTTCAGCTCGTCTTCGATATTGACCGGGAGGATTTCTTTGGCCAGTTCGCCCATGAGAAGCCTGATTCCTTTTTCTGGTGAAACTTCGTCATATCCATATGGGATGTACGAAGCTCGTCGGGGCAGGCTGAGTGCCGTGCGCCGACTTACGACAAATCAACGGATACAACCACGGATTTGCGCAGTAAAGACAGCTCCGTAAAGCCGCCTCGGAAAACGCCGGATGTTATCACAAGAGCCGCCACGCACCTATCCCCCAGATGCGCATGGAGCATAGTTAGTTGACCGATGACAGGCGTAAAGGGGACGAGAGAGGCTCAGAGCTTCTTTGAATGCAGTTTTGAGGTCAGGTTTTGCGATGTTTATTGACTTTCAGGCCCCCATCGCTGGCAAGCCAGCTCCCACAGGATCGGTGGCGAGCACCAGACCTGTGGGAGCTGGCTTGCCAGCGATGGCGTCCTTGCAGACGCCGCGACCCATCAATGCAGGCGTTTGCGGCACATCAACTGAGCCATTTTCGCCGTATCCGGACGCTCGACGATGCCCTTTTCAGTGACGATCGCATCGATCAGATCGGCCGGCGTCACATCAAACACCGGGTTGAACGCTTCAACGTCTGCGCCCACCCGCTTGCCACCGACCTCCAGCAATTCGGCGCCATCACGTTCCTCGATCGGAATGTCGTCGCCGCTGGCCAGATGCATGTCGATGGTCGAACTCGGTGCCACCACCATGAAGCGCACGCCATGGTGCATGGCGTTGACCGCCAGTTGGTAGGTGCCAATCTTGTTCGCCACGTCGCCATTGGCAGTGATGCGGTCAGCACCGACGATCACCCAGGTCACGCCTTTGGTTTTCATGATGTGCGCGGCGGCGGAGTCAGCATTGAGCGTCACCGGGATGCCTTCGTTCGCCAGCTCCCAGGCGGTCAGGCGCGACCCCTGCAACCACGGGCGGGTTTCATCGGCGTAGACGCGTTCTACCATGCCTTCAAGATAGGCCGCGCGAATCACCCCCAGCGCGGTACCGAAACCACCGGTGGCCAAGGCGCCGGTATTACAGTGAGTGAGAATCGCCTGGGCGTTGCCCTGATGCTTGCGGATCAGATCGACACCGAGCTGAGCCATGGTCAGGTTGGCTTCGCGGTCGCTTTCATGAATGGCGATGGCTTCGGCTTCCAGTGCCGCCAGCGGATCGGCGTTTTCTTTCAGCCGGTCCAGGCGATCGTGCATGCGATTCAGCGCCCAGAACAGATTGACCGCTGTCGGCCGGGAATCGGCCAGCAAGGCGAAATCCTCTTCCAGCGCCGCGTACCAGTCCCCCCCCTCAGCGATCCGTGCGCGGGCCGCCAGCACAATGCCATAAGCCGCACTGATGCCGATCGCCGGTGCGCCACGTACCACCATCGAACGAATCGCCTCAGCCACACCGGCCGCGCTGGTGTAGGCAATCCAGGTTTCCTCGAACGGCAAAATACGCTGATCCAGCAGGTGGAGCGCGCCATCTCGCCAATCGATGGCCTTTACTTTCTCCGCAGCCAACAGTCGATCGCGCATCCCTCACCCCGCACTCATGAACAAAAGCCGCCGATTATAGCGATCCCCCCGCGAAGACGCTCGGGTATACTTCGCCATCCTTTACAAAAGCACTGGAACCGACCCTCGATGCCGAAACCTGCCATTGCGCTCGACTTATTATTGCTGCCGACCTGGCTGGTACCCGTCGAACCTGCAGGCGTTGTGCTCAAGGAGCACGGCCTGGGCATCCGTGACGGTCGCATCGTGTTTATCGGCCCGCGCGCCGAAGCATTGAAGTGTAACGCCACTGAAGTCCGCGAATTGCCGGACGTGTTGCTCAGCCCGGGCCTGATCAACGCCCACGGACATGCGGCGATGACCCTGTTCCGTGGCCTGGCCGACGACCTGCCGCTGATGACCTGGCTGGAAAACCACATCTGGCCGGCCGAAGCCAAATGGGTCGATGAAGATTTCGTCCGTGATGGTACCGACTTGGCAATTGCCGAGCAGATCAAGGGTGGCATCAGTTGCTTCTCGGACATGTACTTCTTCCCGAAAGTCGCCAGTGAGCGCGTGCACAACAGCGGCATTCGCGCGCAGATCGCGATTCCGATCCTCGATTTCCCGATCCCCGGCGCCAGCAGCGCCGATGAGGCCATTCGTCAGGGCGTCGAGCTGTTCGGCGATCTGAAGCATCACGAACGGATCAAGATCACTTTCGGCCCACATGCACCCTACACCGTGGGGGACGAGAACCTGGAAAAAATCCGCGTGATCGCCGAAGAGCTGGACGCGTCGATCCACATGCATGTCCACGAAACTGCCTTCGAAGTCCAGCAATCGCTGGAGCATCGCGGCGAGCGGCCACTGGCCCGCCTCGCTCGCCTCGGCCTGCTCGGCCCGCGCTTCCAGGCGGTGCACATGACCCAGATCAGCGATGACGATCTGGCATTGCTGGTAGAAAGCAACACCAGCGTGATCCACTGCCCGGAATCGAACCTGAAGCTGGCCAGCGGTTTCTGCCCGGTGGAGCGTCTGTGGCAGGCTGGCGTGAACGTTGCCGTCGGCACCGATGGCGCAGCGAGCAACAACGACCTCGACCTGCTCGGCGAAACCCGCACCGCTGCGCTGCTGGCCAAAGCCGTCGCCGGCTCGGCCACCGCGCTGGACGCCCATCGCGCGCTGCGAATGGCCACGCTCAACGGCGCCCGGGCTTTGGGCATTGAGGCACAGGTCGGTTCGCTGGAGATCGGCAAGGCTGCAGACATCGTCGCCTTCGACCTGTCCGGCCTGGCCCAGCAACCGGTCTATGACCCGGTGTCACAGCTTATCTATGCCACCGGCCGCGACTGCGTGAAACACCTGTGGGTCGCCGGCAAACAGTTACTCGACGACCGGCGCCTGACCCGCCTGGACGAACAACAGCTGGGCGCCACCGCCCGGGCCTGGGGCCAGCGCATCAGCGGCCACTCAGAATCGTAAACACCGCGGAGCAGACTTCGCGGCTACAGCCTTTTTCAAGTTTTTCGAGGAATAGATCATGAGCAACGTCGACCACGCCGAAATCGCCAAATTCGAAGCCCTGGCCCATCGCTGGTGGGACCGTGAAAGCGAGTTCAAACCGCTGCACGACATCAACCCGCTGCGCGTCAACTGGATTGACGAGCGGGTCAATCTGGCCGGCAAGAAAGTTCTCGACGTCGGTTGCGGCGGCGGCATCCTCAGCGAAGCCATGGCCCAGCGCGGCGCCACTGTCATGGGCATCGACATGGGCGAAGCGCCACTGGCGGTTGCGCAACTGCATCAACTGGAGTCCGGCGTCAGCGTCGAATACCGGCAGATCACCGCCGAAGCCCTGGCTGAAGAAATGCCCGAGCAGTTCGACGTCGTAACCTGCCTGGAAATGCTGGAGCACGTACCGGACCCGTCGTCGGTGATCCGCGCCTGCTACCGCATGGTCAAGCCCGGCGGCCAGGTGTTCTTTTCGACCATCAACCGCAACCCGAAGGCGTACCTGTTCGCCATCGTCGGTGCCGAATACATCATGAAGCTGCTGCCACGCGGCACCCACGACTTCAAGAAATTCATTCGCCCGTCCGAGCTGGGCGCCTGGAGCCGCATCGCCGGCCTGACCGTCAAGGACATCATCGGCCTGACCTACAACCCGCTGACCAAGCACTACAAGCTGGCCAACGACGTTGACGTCAACTACATGATCCAGACCCTGCGCGAGGAGTAAGCCGATGGCCATCAGAGCAGTCCTTTTCGATATGGACGGCACCCTGCTCGACACCGCGCCGGATTTCATCGCCATCTGTCAGGCGATGCGCGCGGATCGCGGCTTGCCGCCGATGAACGACAAGCACATCCGCGACGAAATTTCCGGCGGCGCCAAAGCCATGGTCGCGGTGACGTTCTCGATGGATCCGGAATCACCGGGTTTCGAAGTACTGCGCCAGGAGTTCCTCGAACGCTATCTGGCCGGTTGCGCGGTACACAGCAAGCTGTTCGACGGCATGGGCGAGTTGCTGGCCGACATCGAACGGGCCAACCTGATCTGGGGCGTGGTCACCAACAAACCGGTTCGGTTTGCCGAGCCGATCATGCAGCAACTGGGGCTGGCCGAGCGCTCGGCGCTGTTGATCTGCCCGGACCACGTGAAAAACAGCAAGCCGGATCCGGAGCCGCTGATCCTCGCGTGCAAGATGCTTGATCTGGATCCGTCCACCGTGCTGTTTGTGGGCGATGATCTGCGCGACATCGAATCCGGGCGCGATGCGGGCACTAAAACCGCCGCCGTGACCTATGGCTATATCCATCCGGACGACAACCCGCGGCACTGGGGCGCGGATGTGGTGGTGGATCATCCGCTGGAGTTGCGCAAGGTGCTCGACAGCGCGCTGTGCAGCTGCTGAAAACGGCCTTTGTGGCGAGGGGATTTATCCCCGATGGGTTGCGAAGCAGCCCCCGCATTCTTTCAGGTCGATTCGATACGCAGGTTTCACGACTGCTTCGCAGCCGGTCGGGGATAAATCCCCTCACCACAAGGAAGCAGGTCTTCATGAATGGATTGTGAGGTTTTTATGTTTGATTACACCGCCCGTCCCGAATTGCTCAAGGACCGGGTCATTCTGGTCACCGGTGCCGGACGCGGCATCGGTGCGGCGGCTGCCAAAACCTACGCCGCCCATGGCGCCACCGTGCTGTTGCTGGGCAAGACCGAAGCCAATCTGACGCAGGTCTACGACGAAATCGAAGCAGCCGGCCACCCACAACCGGCGGTGATCCCGTTTAACTTGGAAACCGCCCTGCCCCATCAATACGATGAGCTGGCGGCGATGATCGAAACCGAGTTCGGCCATCTCGATGGCCTGCTGCACAACGCCTCGATCATTGGGCCACGTACGCCGATCGAGCAACTGTCCGGCGAAAACTTCATGCGCGTCATGCAGGTCAACGTCAACGCCATGTTCATGCTGACCAGCACCTTGCTGCCGCTGCTCAAGCTGTCGCAGGATGCCTCGGTGGTGTTCACCTCCAGCAGCGTCGGACGCAAGGGCCGGGCCTACTGGGGCGCCTACGGTGTGTCGAAGTTTGCCACCGAAGGCCTGATGCAGACGCTGGCCGACGAAGTCGATGGCGTAGCACCCGTGCGCTCCAACAGCATCAACCCGGGCGGTACGCGTACCAGCATGCGCGCACAGGCCTATCCGGGGGAAAACCCGCTGAACAATCCGACCCCGGAAGAGATCATGCCGGTGTACCTGTACCTGATGGGCCCGGACAGTACGGGCATCAATGGCCAGGCATTCAACGCGCAATAACTGCCATACGTCGCTTTTGTTGCCGTGGCGGATTACCGTCGCGGCACACCTTTGCCGCTTTTCGGCGTCACATTCCAGTCAAATATCTGCCACTCCCTCTAGAAGCAAAACGCCATCCCATTGATTCATAAAGGTTTTAATAATCCTGAACCGAATGGCACGAGTTTCGCTCTAATTTCCCTCAAAGCACGCCGTGTGAAGGCACTGGGGCAAGGCCGATTTCGATAGCTGACTAATCGACATCCGGCAGACTAAACTTACGCCAAATGTCCTACGGGACTGATGGATCAGTATGACGCGCAGCCCATAGCCGCTCTCACCCAGCCTGTAAGACAGACTTACTGCTTAGGGGCTCACGCCATATGAAATCACCCTCCCAGACCAATGCAATTGACTTTGACAGTGCCAAATTGCAACGCCTGGGCTTTGGTCAGCTGCCTCCGCTTCTGGAACGCCCGGCCAGCCTCGCGCAACTGCGCCAGCAAATGAGCCTGCAACTGCAAACCAGTCTTGAACCGCAACGAATCCTCGGTCTGTTTTTTCGCGAAGTTCAGCGCCTGGTGCCGCTGGACGCCTTGAGTTATGTGCATTCAGGCAGCGACCTGCGCCTGGAATTCGGTGCGCGCGGTCACCATTCCGTCAGCTACAGCCTCAGCCACGAAGGCGAGCACTTGGGCGAACTGGTGTTTCGCCGCAACCAGCGGTTCAGCGAGCAGGATCAGGGCAACCTCGAATCGCTGCTGTCGTCGCTGTTATTCCCGATGCGCAACGCCCTGCTCTACCGCGCTGCCACGCAAAGTGCGTTGCGCGACCCGCTGACCGGAACCGGCAACCGGATCGCCATGGAGCAGACCCTGCAGCGTGAGATCGACATGTCGCGTCGGCATCTGCAACCACTATCGGTTCTGATGCTCGACATCGACCACTTCAAACGGGTCAACGACAGCCACGGTCACAGCGCCGGTGATGACGTGCTCAAAGCGGTGGCAGCCTCGATCAAGAGCCAGTTGCGCAACGTCGACATGGTGTTTCGCTATGGCGGGGAAGAGTTTCTGATCCTGCTGTCGAACACCGGCCGGGAAGCGGCGCAAATGGTTGGCGAGCGATTGCGCCATGCCGCGCAGGCTGAGGAATACTTCGCCGACGGCCAATTGATCGACCTGACCGTGAGCCTTGGCTGTTCGACTCTGCTGCCGGGGGAATCGGCCGACAGTCTGCTGCGCCGGGCGGACAGTGCGCTGTATGTAGCCAAGCGCGAAGGGCGTAATCGGTTGGCGATGGCAGGCTGAATATTCTCAGACAGCACACAGCAGTGTGGGAGCGAGCCTGCTCGCGAAAGCGGTGAATCAGTCAAAACCGTACTGACTGAAGCGCCGTCTTCGCGAGCAGGCTCGCTCCCACATTTTTGCTACACCTCAGACCTTGAATCAGCTCTCTGCCAACGCCAGACGTTCACGACCGTGGATCGCGCGCTCCGTGGTCTCCAGCTGCATGCAGCGCTCAAGGAACAGGTACATGTAGTCGTAGCTCTTGCACACGGCCTGGCGCAGTTCGGTCTGCAATGCCTGGCTCGGGTTCATCCCCGCCAGCGTGCAGATGATTTCCAGCGCTTCCCATGGATGGGCGTCGTCATATTGGGCATGCATCTTCAGCCATTTCATCGCCCGCTTGCGCTCCTCTTCCGGGAATGCCGCAGCGTAAACGCCAGTGGAACACACCAGCGCCGACCACTCTCCGGTTGCGCCCTCGATGGCGTAGTTGGTGGCAGCGATGGCAACGATCAGCGAATCCGCCGAACTCGTATGCCAGCACCAATGACTCAGCGCATGCAGTTCCGGCGGCACTTGCTGAGCCTGAAGATCCTCAAGGCTGACGCCGTGCGCGCGGCTCCAGTTCAGCCAGTAATCAGCATGATTGAGTTCAACACGGATGTTACGCATCAGCCAGCGGCGCGCCATGTCCTCCCCAGGATGGCGGGCAAACCTGGTCTTGGTCAGGTTCTGCGCCATATACAACGCAAACTGTTCAACGACCGGCCAGCCCCCGATCAGGTACTGGCGCATGGTCCTGGCGCTGAGCTTGTTATCGCGCATGCGCTGGTACAGTTCATGTTCGACAACCCGGCGCTTGCTCTCGCTGCAATCCGTAATGAGCTGTTGCGCCCAGGCGGGATAACTTGCAGCTTCCATGAGTGGTCCGGTTCGGTTGAATGTGTCGATCACTGTTCGGCTCCTTTTGATTTGTGATTGTAAGGATCGGCAAGAGATTTCAACGGAACGTGCCAGGCGCCTTGAATAACAACGGCTGCGGTCTGGCGGGCCGACTTTGCAAACTGTCGCAGGTAAACAACTGCGGGCGTTCGATGACGTAACCCTGAGCGTAATCCACCCCGATTTCAAGCAATGCCTGCTCGATCTGGGTTGTTTCTACAAACTCGGCAATTGTCTGCTTACCCATGACATGCCCGATGTGATTGATCACTTCGACCATTGCGCGGTTAATCGGGTCGTCCAGCATATCCTTTACGAAACTTCCGTCGATCTTCAGGAAGTCTACAGGCAAATGTTTCAGATAAGCGAATGAAGACATTCCGGCACAAAAATCATCAAGCGAGAAGTAACAACCTAAGCCTTTGAGTTCATTAATAAATCGAATTGCACTCCCAAGATTGGCAATTGCACTGGTTTCGGTAATTTCAAAACAAATCATTTCAGGAGGTATGGCGTAATTAACAAACTGTTCACGCAGAAAGTGCAAGAACGCGTCATCTCCGATAGTAATGCCTGAAAGATTAATCGCACACATTGCCAAAGGCCCTTGATGTTGTTCGGCAATACATTGGGCAATGACTTTAAAAACATTTTCTACAACCCAACGGTCCAGTTGACTCATCAGGCCATAACGTTCGGCCGCCGGAATGAAACTGTCCGGCAGGATCATCCGCCCGGCCTCGTCATGCAGACGCAAGAGTATTTCGATGTGCCCGCCGCCATCAGCTGCGGGGCCCAGTGGCGCGATTTCCTGGGCGTAAAGGCAAAAGCGGTCTTCTTCCAGAGCCATGTGCAAGCGCTGCACCCAGGCCATTTCGCCGAAGCGCAGAGACAGTTCGGAGTCGTCTGCATGATAAACCTGCACCCGGTTACGGCCCTTTTCCTTGGCCATGTAGCAAGCCATGTCAGCTGCACGCAATGAGGCTTCGAGGGTGGTCGGGGTCTGGGCGATGTGCACCAGACCGATACTCACCGTGGTCAGGAACGGTCGCCCCTTCCACACGAAGTGCAGGTTCTGCACAGTCTGACGCAAGCTCTCGGCAATTTTCTCGGCAGCGTCCGGGGCGCAGTTCTCCAGCAGGATGCCGAACTCGTCGCCGCCCAGCCGTGCCAGGGTGTCGCTCTCGCGCAAGCCCGATTGCAACAGCGCGCAGATGTGCCGCAGCAACTCATCGCCAGCGGCATGGCCGCAGGTGTCGTTGACCAGTTTGAACTGGTCCAGATCAAGGAACATCAGCGCATGCCGACCGGGCTGGCGCGTCAGGTTGTGCAGGGCCTGCTCCAGGCGATATTCGAATTCGCGGCGGTTGGCCAGACCGGTCAGGGCATCGTGGGTTGCCTGCCATGACAGGTTGGCGATGTATTGCCGTTCCTGAGTCATGTCATGCAGCACCAACACTGTGCCACTGACTTTCTCGGCATTGCGGATCGGTGCGCCCACCAGCGTCACGGAAACCGTGCTGCCGTCCAGGCGCTGAATCAGTTTGGAATGTTCGCTGCCGCCGACCAGTTGCCCGCTGAGGATATGCTCGATCAGCGTCAGCCCTTCTGCCTGCGCGTTGTCGTCCAGCAGATTGAACAGCGCGGCCAGAGGCAGCCCCGCCGCATGCTCGGACTTCCAGTGCGTCATCGCTTCTGCTGCAGGATTCATGTAATCGATCGCACCATTGACATCAGTGGTGATGACTCCGTCGCCAATCGATTGCAGGGTGATGTGCGCCCGGTCCTTCTCCAGTTGCAGCGCCTGGGCAAAGGCATGGCGCTGTTTGAGCAGTTTGTGGGTGCGCAACAGTGCCAGCACGATCAACCCCAGCGCCGTGGCCAGGTTGGTGAACAGCAGCAGGCGCAGGATCATCCGCGAGCCTTCGCCCAAGGCATCGCTGAAAGCCTTGGCCGCCGGCGTTACACCGTCATTGATGGCAAAGATTTGCGCTTTCCAGTGCTGGATATCAGCCGGCGTCGCGACATTCTTGCTGATGCCCTGATGCATCTCGCGCGCGACATTGTCCAGTTGCACCAGATAGGCATCGCCGATGGTCCAGCGGTCGATCGCTGTTTCCAGATAACTGAAATGACGGAAATTGAGGTACAGCCAGATCAGGCTCGAAACGTCATCGGGATGGTTGCCACCCTTGAGAATCCCTTCCCGCGCCGCCTGCAGATCCGGCGGTTGACGATCCAGCGCCAGACGCAACTGGTGACCGCCCTGGGGCACCGCAATCGCGTCCTTGTACTTGAGGAAGATCGCCTCGTCACGGCTGTCGGCATACAGGTTCAGGTAATAGATGGCGTCCTTCTGGCCCTTGGACCAGAGACTTTCACCGGCGACATAGCCACGCACGGCCGACAGGACGTAGAGACTCACGCCCCCCAATAACGCCTGAAATAACACGACGGCAATAAATGGCCAGACGATGCCCAACAACCGTGGCGTTCCGAGTGTCCTTTTTTGCTTCATGAGGTCCTTTGCGCACGTACTGCCATCATCAAGGGGAGACCGCTAAAGCCAGACTAGGGGGCGTTCCCCCTTCCGGCAAGCCAGGAAGCTTGCAACCGACCATACATATGTACCGCACCCGAGGTGCGCGATGCTTCGACACTGACGGCTTTCAATCATCCAGAGCCGTTTTCCATGCAGTCACTTACAACCGCGCTGCAACGCCATACTGCCCAACAGGACGAATACCGCGCAATGATCACTGCCCTGCGCGCGGTCCTCGACGCTTCGACTTCACTGGAGTCCTGCTACCTGGCGCCCCAGGCCCATTCACGCCTGGGCGCAGCACAAGAGCAGGCGCAAAACATGCTGCAAACGCTGTTCGAAAACAGCGGCGAACCGCAATTGACTGCCTATCTGCAGACCTCCAGAGGAGCCCTGCTGCAAGTCGACACCACGGCTGATCAATGCAACTTCTCCTTCCACCGTCCCGATGGCAGCGTCGCCCGTTATGTCATCGAGAGCGTCAGCCAGGCCTCCAGCAGCCTTCAAAGGTTTCAGCGAGCGTTGCTGAGTATAGGCGCACACCTGCGTTCCGACAGGCTGCAGCCGCTGTCACAACTGCTGCGTGAGTCCGGGTTCACATTTGCGGACGCACCGGACGCCACGGCACTGACCCGGCTGATCGGCAAAGTCGAAGAACAGCGCGCCAGCCTGCGACTGAATCTGCGACATCACCCGACGCTCGCGGTGTTGATGAGCGACGAGGACAAAGCCGCGATTCACGACGTGATGGGCGACTGGCTCATCGGTAAACCCCTGTCGGCCATTGACAGTCTGGCCAGCGAAGTCACGCCTCCTTTTACCGTCCAGCAACTGGAGCAGCAGCCCGCCACCTGCCTGGAGCGCCTGCTCGACACCCCCCAGGCCCATGACCTGGGCCAGCGCTTGCTGCAAAGGCTGCAATGGTACGGCGCCCGACCCGATGAACTGACCGTCCCCGATATCGGCCTGCGTTTACTGCTCGAAGCCTTGTGCCTGTGGTACGACCTGCCTGGCAACCGCAGTTCGACCGAAGTGGCCGGTTTTGCGCTCGAACAACGCGCTCACTACGGAGCCGGCTACGCCACCATTCGCCGGGACTTTTTACAGCATCTGGAGGATTCTCACCGAACCTCGACGACGATCGAGAAACACCTGCTGGGATGGGTCTGTCTGGCGCAATTCGGACCGGAATTTCAAGTGCGCGACATCCCTGACGACCTGCCTTACGCCAGCTCGGTGGTCTGGGTCAATTTCGTGCATGGCGTGCACCTCGCTCATGCCCTTGATCCACGGTCGCTGGAGTATTTGAGCTTTCAGCAACTGGTCGATCTGCCGCTGCACAAAAGTCACAACGCCAGCAGCGACCTGCAAACCCTGATCGCCATGACCCGCGTGGCTGCCGCACGTACCTGGACCGCAGCCACCGGAGCGCTGGCTGTCGCGAGCGAATCCCCAAACGGTCACGCGCCGCTGAACGCTCTGGAAGACCATGAGAAACAACTGAACGCGGCGATCCTGCAACTGGACATCGAGCCGCCACGCAGACTCGCCCTGGCGCAACAGGAACTGGACAAGGCGCTGACCAACGATCTGTACGATCACACGACGATTCGCCTCAAGCGCTACCATCACTCAGCGCGCAACCGTGCCCGACGCAGCATTATCGATACCGAGGAAGTGGCATTGCGCACCTGGCCGCTGCTGGAGGTCTATGCCTCTGGCGGGCTGAACAACGACACGCGCTGGTACGTCAGCAGCGATGGCCGCAACGCCAGCGAATGGATCAGCCTGAATCCGGAAGGCAACCTGCACAGTGGTTTTGTCGACACCGGACATCAACCAGGCGAACGTGTTTCACGCTTCCCGAGCAAGTGCACCCTGCCCGATATCAGGACAGTGTTCGATCGGCAGTTCGACGATTATCTGAGCAAGACCCGCAAAGCCTATGAATATTTAATCAAGTCGCTATTGGTCACTCTGCCGTGGGCTGACCGCCGGGCACTGGAACACGGCGAAGTGAGGATTCACAGCCTCAGGGATAAGACGCGGCACATCGAGGCTCACCTGGAAACACCGGAAAACCTCCTGCCGCTTCGGGCACGCATGGGTTTCTTCCTGCAAGTGACGTATCAGGGCTCGTCACGCTTCTACGAATGCCTGCCGCGCGCCGGCATCATTCGCCAACGTACAGATCTGGATAGCACCCAAATGGGCGGTGTGTTATTGCCACCACTGCCGCCGAAACGTGGACGCACCAGGGCGCAGAGCATCACTCGCATCGTCGCCCGCCGCCTGCCATTCGATCGAGAAGCACACTGGAACGGCTCGTCCCCCGCCGCCGACGCCATGTGCATCGCCATCCTCGAACCACTGGGCGAGCCCCTTCCGGTTTCGATGATCCCGGCGGCCCATCAGGACAGCTCGCCGAACCTGAGCTTCACCTCGCCGCGCACTGCTCAAATCGCCTCTGTCATCGCGACGCAGCTGTTCTATGTCGACGAGCAGGCGCTGCGCAGCGACGCTTGGGGAAAAACCCGCTACGAACAAGACAACAGCAAAACGCACTGGATTCATGCCCTCAAGGGTTTTATTCCGTTCTGGGGCAGTCTCGAAGACCTGCAATCGGACAGCCCGGAGAAACGCGCACTGGGCGTACTCGGCCTGTTCCTCGATATCGTCTCGTTCGCGATTCCCCTGGGCAAGTTTGTTGCCGGCAGTATCCGCCTCACTGCAGTGGCAGGAAAAATGGCGATTCGCGTCGCACTGCCACGCATGGCGCAATTGTCGAAGAACCTGCTGGTTTCGAGCTTGAGAAACTTCAATCCGCTGGACGCTGCGCCTGCCTTGCTCAAGCTTGGCGGCCGAGGCGCAATCGGCGCAGTGCGGGCCGTGGCGCATCTGGAACACCGCGCCGTCATGCGCCTGAAAAAACTGGCCGGCAGAAGCGCTGACTACGACTTGATGCACAGCCTGCCTCAGGCACTGAATGCCGGGCACTGGAAAGCACTGAACCCTGCCGATCATCTGGCCGTGGTCAAAGGCATTGACGATGTGCCGGTGCGCAACGTCGCTGTCGGCGACTCCCGGTATCACCTGCTTGATCCGCTGTCCGACCGTCCTTACGGGCCTCAGCTACTCGCACACGAACACGACTTTTCGCTAGGGCGTTCGCACTACAGCGTCGTGAAAAAAACCGACAATCAGGTCGATATCGAGCTGGCGCCCGATACGCGCATCGAACTCATGCCCGAGGCTGGCGGACGCATCACAGTCTTGATGGATGATGTGCCCTATCGACTCGACGGCGATGAACTGCGCCGGGTCGATCTGCTTGATGACAGTCAGCACTGGACGCTGCTGCCGTGCCGGGTACGTCGCGCACCGGGCGCGGGCGACTGCCGCGTCAGCTACATCACTGCAGAACCGGCTCCGACGCCCAGCCTTGGCACGATCGACAAGGAAAAAGGTTACGCGCCGTGGTTTGGCGAGCGGATTTCGGAGCCCGCCACCCTGCCCCGGCAAGAAGGAACGTTCCTGGCGGTCGATGCCAAGCTTTATCAAATCATCGATAACCGCCCGCGGCTGTTCACCGGTGACCTGCGTCGTCTGGGCTTCAATCAGGGCAGGCTGGTGCCAAGACAGCAGATTCAAGCCACGCTGCAGTTTCGCAAAGGTATTTATGCCCGGATAAAAACCGGCGGTACCTACGACGGGATCAATGATTCACATCAGGTCGGCGCAGTGCTGCTGCCGGCCATCGACGACTCGGCCACCCATGTATTTTTCCGGGTCAACAACCATGAGTACTACCTCGCCACTTTCGCCAAAGGCGAAGTCCCGGGCAGGCAGCTGACATTCAAACGCCTGGCCCCCGCCGAACTGGCCGACGGCAGTCTCGGTGCGGAATTGCTGACCGTCTACACCGGCTCGCTGCACGCCAACAACATCGTGCGCATCCATGGCCTCGAATCGGTGCAGCGCGCGATGCAGACC
Source organism: Pseudomonas sp. 22189 (assembly GCF_052045635.1). Classification (NCBI taxonomy): domain Bacteria; kingdom Pseudomonadati; phylum Pseudomonadota; class Gammaproteobacteria; order Pseudomonadales; family Pseudomonadaceae; genus Pseudomonas; species Pseudomonas sp. 22189. The sequence goes on along the minus strand of NZ_JBQEPG010000001.1, from coordinate 291,069 downwards.
ATGGAGCAGATCGCAATTCCCATCGGCACCACAGCCAGTCCGGCCAACAATCTGAAATGGCTGAAAGTCGACACCAGCCCGGGCGAGGCGCTGATGTTCGATCACTCGACGCGGATGATCGTCACCCGTCTGCCCGAAGGCGCCGTCACGTGGGCGCGCAGCAAGGAAGCGCCGGAAGCCTTTCGGCAGAAAACCGCAGAGATTTTCGACACGTTGTTCCTGTCACCGACGATCAACCCGGCCAACAGCAACGCGGCCCTGCGCATCGACAGTGCCATGCAGAAACTGCACAACCTGCTGCCCGTGCGTGAGCGGCCGGTCAACGCACGTAACATCGCCTATGCCGAAGTCACCACGGCCAGCGGCAAACGGGAAGTCTACGTCAGCGTTTCCGGCGCTCAGGGCAGCACCCAGCGCCTGCCGCTGTTTCGCCACATGGGCGCCAATCATGTGCGGATCGGCAACACCACTTACATCAACATCGACTATAACCCGGCCTTCCCGCGCACCTCGCTGGAGGTCACCGAGCAAGGGCAATTGCTGGCCCTGCCGCTGACCATCAAGGATCTGAAAACCTATCACCCGACGCAGACCAGCCGGCCGACCTCGCTGGACAGCGAAAGCAAGCTGATCAGCGTGCTGCGCGAGAAATACCCCGATCCGAAGGAGATCCGCTCGGTCGACATCGCGACGACCATGCGCCCGTGCGAATCCTGTTCGGTGGTAATGAAGCAATTTGGCCATGACGGCGAAGAGGCGGCGCTGCAAGTGCTGTGGGGCTGATTACAGACGCTGCAAGTGGCCGTAGAGCTTGGCGTAGAGGCCGCCGTCGGCGATCAGTTGCTGGTGGTCGCCATCCTCGGCCACTTGCCCGCCATCGAACACCAGCACCCGATCGGCCTGCTTCACCGCCGACAAGCGATGGGCAATGATCAGCGTGGTACGGCCGCTGAGAAAGCGCGCCATGGCCTGATGCAGGTTGTATTCGGTAGCGGCATCGAGGGCCGAGGTGGCTTCGTCGAGGATCACCACTTTCGGCTCGGCGAGGATCATCCGCGCAATTGCCAGACGCTGGCGCTGACCGCCGGACAGGCGCACGCCGGAACGTCCAACGATACTGTCCAGGCCATCCGGCAAGGCGCGGATGGTCGCTTCCAACTGAGCGATTTCCAGCGCCTGCCAGCAAGCTTCGTCGCTACGGGTGCGGCCCATGGTCAGGTTGGCGCGGACGGTGTCGTTGAACAGCGCCGGATGCTGCAGCACCACCGCGACGTTTTCACGAATCAGCTCCAGGCCGATTTCCTGCTGGGTCGAACCGCCGAAACGAATGCTACCGGACAACGGCGTGTATAACCCGAGCAGCAACTGCACCAGCGTGCTCTTGCCGCCGCCACTGGCACCGACAATCGCGACTTTTTCACCGGGAGCGATGGACAGGTTCATCTGATCCACCACCAGTTCATCGCCGTAACCGAAGCTCAGTCCCTGCACCTCGATGCCCACGGTTTCACGGCCCTTGAACGGATCGACGCCACCCGGGTACTGCGGCTCGTCAGCCCGCGCCAGCAGTTCGTTGATCCGCGCCAACGCGCCGCCCGCCGCGTAGTAGGCGTATTGCAGATTGAGCAGTTGCTCGACCGGGCCGATCATGAACCACAGGTAACTGAACACCGCGAGCATCTGCCCGATCGACAGGTCGGAGAACAGCACCGTGAGCATCGCCGCCGCGCGGAAGATGTCGATGCCGAACTGGAACAGCAGACCACTGGCGCGGTTCGACGCATCGGTCTTCCACTGCGAATTGACCGCGTAGTTACGCACTTCCTGCGCGCGCAAGCCAAGTCGCCCGAGGAAGAAGCCCTGACGGTTGCCGGCGCGCACTTCCTGGATCGCATCGAGGGTTTCGCTCAAGGCCTGAGTGAAACGCGAGGTGCTGTCGTTCTCCAGTTTCTTCAGGTGCTTGACTCGCTTGCCCAACTGCACCGTGGCGTAGATCACCAACGGGTTGAACAGCAGGATCAGCAGCGCCAGTTTCCAGTGCATCCACATCAGAATGCTGGCGGTGCCGACCAGGGTCAGCATCGCCACCAGAAACCGGCTGAGGGTTTCACCGACGAATTTGTCGAGGGTGTCCAGATCGGTGACCAGATGCGTGGTCACGGTGCCGCTGCCGAGGCTTTCATATTCGCCGAGGGAGATACGTTTGAGGCGTTCAATCAGGCGCACGCGAATGCGGTAGACGATGTCTTTCGCCAGCCGGGCAAACAGCCGCGCCTGCAACACGCCAAAACACAGGGCGCTGCAACGCAGCGTCAGGGTGACCAGCAGCATCAGACCTATGTAGCCCGCCGCCTGCTGCCACATCGACGGCAACACATGGTTCATGACTTTCAGCGCGGCATCGCCATGCCCGAGCAGGACTTCGTCCACCAGCAACGGCAACAGCAACGGAATCGGCACGCTGCACAGCGTCGCCAGCACGGCCACGCCGTTAGCGATCCACAGGGACTTTTTGTGATGCAGTGCCAGGCGCCGGACTTCTGCCCAGCTCAGCCGGTCGACACGCTTTACGGCTGGCGTGTCATCGGCCCGGTCAGGCACAGGCTGCGCGCTCCAGCCAGCGGCCGAGCAACGGCGACAGCTCACTGAGCGGTTGATAGCCGTTGGTCAGCAAGGCCAGTTGGCCATTGCGTTCGGCGAGCAGGGTCGGGAATCCGGCAATGCCCAAATCCTGCACCCAAGTGAAATCCGCCTGAGTCGCTTTGTGTTGGTCGGCATGATCGAACAAGGCAGCAAATTCGATGCGCGGCACGCCAGCCTTTTCAGCCAGCTCCACCAGCACACTGGCCTGGGTGACATCGCGACCTTCAGCGTAAAACGCCTGCTGGATCAGGCCGACCAGTTTCCAGGCGCAATCCGGTGCCAGGCTGCGCGCGGTAACGATCGCCCGACAGGCCGGCTCGGTGTCGTAGACAAAACCGTCAGGCAAAGCGCCGTCGAACTTGAACGGCTGACCGGTGGCCTCGGTGACCGCTTGCCAGTGCTCAAGGATGTAGCGCCGCGTGGTCGGTTCCAGCGCCGCACCGCTGCCAGTGCGCAAGCCGCCGACCACCAGATGCAGCTCCACTCCCGCTGCCTGCGCCTGCTCGACCAATGCCTTGGCGACCGGAGCGAACCCCCAGCACCAGGAACACATCGGATCCATCACATAGAGCAGGCGCGCAGTCATGATCAGGCCTCGGTGGATGCTTGTTTATAGTTGTAGCCGATCGGGTGCGGCATGTTGCGCGCCTTGGCCAGTTCGATCTGCTTCTGCCGATCGATGGCACTGCGGCGGGTTTTCTCGCTCAACTTGTCCCAGCAATGCGGGCAGCTGATGCCGGCCACGTAGTGCTCGGAGGCGCGATCTTCAACACTGACCGGAGTGCGGCAGGCATGACATTGATCGTAGTCGCCTTCGCTGAGGTCGTGACGCACGGTCACGCGGTTGTCGAACACGAAGCAGTCGCCCTGCCACTTGGTTTCTTCCTGCGGCACTTCTTCGAGGTACTTCAGGATGCCGCCCTTGAGGTGGTAAACCTCTTCGAACCCCTCGCCCAGCATGTAACTGGAGGCTTTCTCGCAGCGAATGCCACCGGTGCAGAACATCGCGACCTTCTTGTGTACGGCCGGGTCGAAGTGCTCTTTGATGTAGTCGGGGAATTCGCGAAAACTGGTGGTTTTCGGATCGATGGCGCCTTCGAACGTGCCAATCGCCACTTCGTAATCGTTGCGGGTGTCGATCAGCAGCACTTGCGGGTCGCTGATCAGTGCGTTCCAGTCCTGCGGCTCGACGTAGGTGCCGACCTTTTTGTTTGGGTCCACGCCTTCGACGCCGAGGGTGACGATCTCTTTCTTCAGCTTGACCTTGGTGCGGTAGAACGGCTGCTCGTCGCAGTACGACTCTTTGTGGTCAATGTCGATCATGCGCGGGTCATTCTTCAGCCAGGCGAGCAGGCCATCGATGCCTTCGCGGCTGCCGGACACGGTGCCGTTGATGCCTTCTTCGGCGATCAGCAGCGTGCCTTTGATGCCGTTGTCGACCATCGCTTTGAGCAGTGGCTCGCGCAGGTCAACGTAATCTTCGAGGGTGACGAACTTATACAGTGCCGCCACGACAATCGGTTGTGTCATGGGTATTTCTCCAGGTGGCTACCCTCGCAAAGGGTGAACCGGATTCAAAAAAAACGCGCCGGCTGAGCGGCGCGTTGCGGATTCTAGCAAAAAAGATCGCAGCCTGCGGCAGCTCCTACAGGGAANTAGGAGCTGCCGCAGGCTGCGATCTTTTGATCTTAATGTTTGCTACCGCCGGCACAGGTCGGCGACGCCGGGGCGGCGCCGACTTCTGCCCATTCCTGCGGGGTGTAGGTGTGCAGCGCCAACGCATGGAACTCGCCCATCAGCTCGCCGAGCGTGCCGTAGACTTTCTGGTGGCGCTTGACCCGGTTCAGGCCTTCGAACTGCGCGCTGACCACCACCGCCTTGAAGTGGGTCTGCAACCCGCGACTGTGCATGTGGCTTTCGTCCAGCACCTGCAAATGCTCAGGCTGAAGCAGAGCCAGCGTCGATTCGATGCGTTGTTGCATGCTCATCACGAACTCCGCTTACTTCTTCTTGGCCGGCGCAGCGCCTTTCGGTGCCAGCTCGTTGGTCATGTCGTCGAGCAGCTTGTTGACGACTGGCACGGCGCTTTCCAGCTTGGCCTGGGTCATCTGGGCCGATTGCTGGGTCAGCTGCGGCATTTTTTCCAGGACTTTCTTGCCCAGTGGCGACTGGTAGAACGCGACCAGGTCTTTCAGCTCCGATTCGCTGAAGTTGCTGGTGTAGAGCTTGACCATGTCAGGCTTGAGCTTGTTCCAGCCGATGGCCTGGTCCAGCGCGGCGTTGGCCTTGGCCTGGTAGGTTTCCAGTACGGCTTTTTTGGATTCCGGGGCTTTGGTCTGTTCAAAACGCTGAGCGAACATTTGCTGCACTTGCATGTACACCGGAGTGCCCAGCTTGTCAGCGTGCGCCAGGGTCAGGAAAGCTTCAGCACTGGCGTTGTGGCTGGCAGTATCGGCAAGCACCTGGCCGCTGGCGCAAACCAGTGCAACCGCGGTGCAGATGGCACGAAGACGAGTCATCGAGTTTCCTTTTCAGCTAGGCGAGGTCAAACCCCAAGGGCGACCATTCTGCGCCTAAAAAACCTCGTGGCTCAACCCCCGAGCCTTGCCGTGCTTGATTGGCCGGGTTTTGCCGGTCAACAATCGGTTCGAGGGAACCACCTGGGCCTGACCGGGCCTAAACTGCGCAAACAGACCAACAGGAGTGTGCACGATGAGCCGTATCGAAACCGACAGCCTGGGCCAGATCGAAGTCCCGGACGACGCCTACTGGGGTGCTCAGACGCAACGCTCGCTGATCAACTTCGCCATTGGTCAGGAACGCATGCCGCTGCCGGTACTGCACGCGCTGGCCCTGATCAAGAAAGCCGCCGCCCGGGTCAACGACCGCAACGGCGACCTGCCCGCCGACATCGCCCGCCTGATCGAGCAGGCCGCCGATGAAGTCCTCGACGGCCAGCACGACGACCAGTTTCCGCTGGTGGTCTGGCAGACCGGCAGCGGCACCCAGAGCAACATGAACGTCAACGAAGTGATTGCCGGTCGCGCCAACGAACTGGCCGGTAACCCGCGCGGCGGCAAGACGCCGGTGCACCCCAACGATCACGTCAACCGCTCGCAAAGCTCCAACGATTGCTTCCCCACCGCCATGAGCATCGCCACGGCCAAAGCCGTGCAGGAGCAATTGCTGCCGGCCATCGCCGAGCTGTCCGGTGGTCTGGCCGAACTGGCGGCGCGCCACATGAAACTGGTGAAGACCGGTCGCACGCACATGATGGACGCGACCCCGATCACCTTCGGTCAGGAGTTGTCCGGGTTCATAGCGCAGCTGGATTACGCCGAGCGAGCGATCCGCGCGGCACTGCCGGCGGTGTGCGAACTGGCGCAGGGCGGCACCGCGGTCGGCACCGGTCTGAATTCGCCGCACGGCTTTGGCGAAGCGATTGCCGCGGAACTCGCCGCGCTGTCCGGGCTGCCGTTCGTCACTGCGCCAAACAAGTTTGCTGCGCTGGCTGGGCATGAGCCGCTGACCAGCCTGTCCGGCGCCTTAAAGACCCTCGCCGTGGCGCTGATGAAAATCGCCAACGACCTGCGCCTGCTCGGCTCAGGCCCCCGCGCCGGATTGGCCGAAGTGAAATTGCCGGCCAACGAACCGGGCAGCTCGATCATGCCCGGCAAGGTCAACCCGACGCAGTGCGAAGCGCTGTCGATGCTCGCCTGCCAAGTGTTGGGCAACGATGTCACGATCGGCATCGCGGCGAGTCAGGGTCACCTGCAATTGAACGTATACAAACCGGTGATCATCCATAACGTGTTGCAATCGATCCGCCTGCTCGCCGACGGCTGCAGCAACTTTCAGCAGCACTGCATTGCCGGTCTTGAACCCGACGCCGAAGTCATGGCCAAACACCTGGAACGTGGGCTGATGCTGGTGACGGCGCTGAACCCGCACATCGGTTACGACAAGTCGGCAGAAATCGCCAAGAAGGCTTACGGCGAGGGTCTGACCTTGCGTGAAGCGGCGTTGCAACTGGGCTATCTGACCGATGAAGAGTTCGATGCCTGGGTGCGACCGGAGAATATGATCGAGGCTGGCGCCAAGGGCTAACAGCAAAAAGATCGCAGCCTGCGGNGGAACGCATTCCAACTGTAGGAGCTGCCGCAGGCTGCGATCTTTTGCTTTTCAGGCCACCCGCATCCGCCGCGCCTTCAGCCCGGCAATCAACGACGGCCCCAGCGCCACCAGCGCCGACCCCAGCACCACCAGCACCGCGCCGCCGTAGCCCAGACCATTGATCTGTTCGGCATGCACATAATCCGGCCACATCCACGCCGCCAATGCCACCGCGCCAAAGGTCACCAACGGCGTGATCGCCAACGTCGCACTGACGCGCGACGCCTCCCAATGCGCCAGCGCCTCGGCAAATGCACCGTAGGCAATCAGCGTGTTCATACAGCAAGCCAGCAGCAGCCAGCCCTGCAACGGGCTCAATTCCAGCGCTTTGAGCGGATGCACCCACGGCGTCAGCAACAAAGCGCAGAACAGGTAAATCACCATCATCACCTGCAACGAATTCCATACCGTGAGCAATTGCTTCTGGCCCAGCGCGTAGAACGTCCAGACGGTCGAGGCCAACAGCACCAGCAACACGCCGGCGGTGTAGTCCGACAATGACGTCAGCAACTCGGCCAGCCGTTGATTGAAAAACAGCACGAAGCCGATCAGCAGCACTGCCAGACCCATGCCCTGACCGATGCTGAAGCGCTCCTTGAACACAAACAGGCTGGCGATCAGCAACATGATCGGCCCCATCTGCACCACCAGTTGCGCGGTGCCGGGGCTGAGCAGATTGAGCCCCATCAGGTACAGCACGTAGTTGCCCACCAGCCCGAGCACCGCCATCAACACCAGCCAGCCGCCCCGGGGGCCGAGGACTTTGCGGCTCGGCAGACGCTTGACCGACGCCAGATAAATAAACAGGCAACCACCGGAGACCAACAGACGAAACCAGGTCACGGTGATCGGGTCCATCACCTGCAACACCTGTTTGAGCTTGATCGGCAGGATGCCCCACAAAAACGCCGTCAGCAGCGCCAGGAACAGACCGTAGACCCAGCGACCGGATGAAATGTGCATGCGAACCCCAATGCCTGCTGACGAGAGCGGTCATTCTAGGCCCGCGCGCTGGCGCAACACAGGGACAGTTCGGGCCAGGCCGCGAATGAAACTGTGCAGGTCGCAGCATTAAATTGACGTTTTGCCGTTGATCGGCTGACCGGGCGCGCCAAGTGCTTCAGGCATAAGCTCGTTGGATCCCTTTCAGCGCATCAACCAAGGAGGCCGATCATGTACGGAATGCGCGCCCAGGACAGCGCCCCCGCCACCCACTTTCGCAGTGAGCGGATGTGCCGGGTCAATGGCGAACTGTTTTTCTGCACACGGGAGAACACCCTTGAAGGGCCGTTCGCTTCCCCGGAGAAGGCTGAGCAGGAAATAAAAGCGTATATCGCGCGGATGCAGCTTCTGGATTCCAACCGGTCATCAGGTTGATCCCATCGCTGGCAAGCCAGCTCCCACAGTGTTCCAGAGTGTTCACAAATACAGGCAACACCTTCAGAACCTGTGGGAGCTGGCTTGCCAGCGATGACGGCTTGAATGCCGACAATTATCCCCAGGCTTACCGAACAGCCTCAAACAATCCCGTCGCCCCCATCCCGCCCCCCACGCACATGGTCACGATGCCGTAACGCAGATTGCGCCGCTGCAACTCACGCACCAGATGCCCGACCTGCCGCGAGCCGGTCATGCCGAACGGATGGCCGATGGAAATCGAGCCGCCATTGACGTTGTATTTTTCGTTGTCGATCTCCAGCCGGTCGCGGGCATACAGGCACTGCGAAGCAAACGCCTCGTTCAGTTCCCACAGATCGATATCCGCCACTTGCAGGCCCTTGGCCTTGAGCAGTTTCGGCACCGAGAACACCGGGCCGATGCCCATTTCGTCCGGCTCGCAACCGGCCACGGTGAAGCCGCGGAAAAACGCCTTCGGCTTGAGCCCCAGTTGCAGGGCTTTCTCCAGACTCATCACCAGCGTCATCGACGCGCCGTCGGACAACTGCGACGAGTTGCCGGCGGTGACCGAGCCGTCCTCGGCAAACACCGGTTTCAGTCCGGCGAGACTTTCGTAAGTGGTGTCCGGGCGGTTGCAGTCGTCGCGATCGACGATGCCGTCGAGGATCTGCACCTCGCCGCTGTTTTTGTCCTCGACCCGGTACTTGACCGCCATCGGCACGATCTCGTCATCGAACAGCCCCGCCGCCTGTGCCTGGGCGGTGCGCAGTTGGCTTTGCAGCGCGTAACGATCCTGTGCCTCGCGGCTGACGTCATAACGCCGCGCCACGACTTCAGCGGTCTGCCCCATGGTGTAGTAGATGCCTGGCACCTGCTGCTTGAGCAGCGGATTGATCAGGTGATCGGTGTTGACGCTTTTCAGGGTCAGGCTGATCGACTCAACGCCACCGGCGACAATGATGTCGCTGCACCCGGAAGCAATCTGGTTGGCGGCAATCGCAATCGCCTGCAAACCCGAGGAGCAAAAACGGTTGAGGGTCATGCCGGCCACATGGGTGCCCAGCCGCGAGAGCACCGCCACGTTGCGACCAATGTTGTAACCCTGCGCGCCTTCGTTGGAGCCAGCGCCGACAATGCAGTCCTCGACGCTGGCCGGGTCGATGTCGTTGCGCGACAGCAGCGCATTGACGCAATGGGCCGCCATGTCGTCGGGGCGGGTCTGGTTGAACTTGCCGCGAAAGGACTTGGCCAGGCCGGTCCGCACGCTGTCGACGATCACCACTTCACGCATGGCATACCTCAATTGTTGTTGTCGGAAGAGAGTCAACCGAGAATAAGTCCACCCCGCCGCCGACCGCGACAATCATTCACCCCGCGTATGCGTGCCCATCGGCTCAGTCCTTGTGTTTTTTCGCGCGCTTGTCGGACTTCTCGAACGCCTCTTCGAGTGCTCGGTTGATCGTGCGCAGCACCTTGACCCGCGCCCAGCGTTTGTCATTGGCCTCGACCAGTGTCCACGGCGAAATCTCGGTGCTGGTGCGGTCGACCATGTCGCCCACGGCGGCGCGGTAGGCATCCCACTTGTCGCGGTTACGCCAGTCGTCCTCGGTGATCTTGAAGCGCTTGAACGGGATCTGCTCGCGGGCCTGGAAACGTTCCATCTGCGTGTCCTTGTCGATCGCCAGCCAGAACTTGACGACGATGACCCCGGCGTCGGCGATCTGCTCTTCGAAGTCATTGATCTCGCTGTAGGCGCGCAACCAGTCGGCCGGGCTGCAAAAGCCCTCGACCCGCTCCACCAGCACCCGGCCATACCACGAGCGGTCGAACACGGTGAACTTGCCGCGTGCCGGCAAATGTCGCCAGAAGCGCCACAGATACGGCTGCGCGCGCTCTTCTTCGGTCGGCGCGGCAATCGGCACGATGCTGTACTGACGCGGATCGAGCGCCGCCGCCACCCGGCGGATCGCCCCGCCCTTGCCCGCCGCATCATTGCCTTCGAACACCGCCACCAATGCATGGCGACGCATGCGTTTGTCACGCATCAACCCGGACAGCCGCGCCTGCTCGGTGATCAGTTGTTCTTCGTAATCTTTCTTTTCCAGCTGCTGGTCCAGGTCGAGGCTGTCGAGCAGGTTGAGTTCGTCGACGGCAGTGCCCAACGGGGCGGCGTTGACCTCTTCGGTATGCACTTCAGGACGCTTGAGCGCATTCTGCAAGCCCTCCAGCAGGATCTTGCCCACCGCGAGGCTGCGGTAGTTGGCGTCCATGCCTTCGATGATGTGCCAGGGCGCGTAGTCGCGGCTGGTGCGGCGCAACACGCGCTCGCCGTATTTGACGAACTTGTCGTAGGTCTGCGATTGCTGCCAGTCCAGCGGGCTGATGCGCCAGCTGTGCAGCGGGTCGTCGGCCAACGCCTTGAGGCGGGCCTTCATCTGTTTCTTGGACAGGTGAAACCAGAACTTGAAGATCAGCGCACCTTCATCGCAGAGCATCTTTTCCAGACGCTCGGCAGCGTTGATCGCCTGATCCAGACGCGGATCCTTGAACAGCCCGTGCACCCGGCCCTGAAGCATCTGGCTGTACCAGTTGCCGAAGAACACGCCCATCCGTCCTTTGGCCGGGAGCATCCGCCAGTAACGCCACGCCGGTGGCCGCGCCAGTTCTTCATCGGTCTGCTGATCGAAGGTGCGCACCTCGATCAGGCGCGGGTCCATCCATTCGTTGAGCAACTTGACGGTCTCGCCCTTGCCGGCGCCCTCGATGCCGTTGATCAGAATGATCACCGGGAAACGCTTCTGCTGCTGCAACTCGAACTGCGCTTCCAGCAGTGCTTCACGCAAGGCAGGCACAGCCGCGTCGTAAGTCTCTTTGTCGATGGCATGGCCGATTTCGGCGGATTCAAACATGGGGACGGCTCCTTCCAGGATTCAGCAAGACTAGCGGATTGGGCACGGGCACGACGGAGAAATTCCGCTCCTTTTGGCTTCAAGAAAAACTCTGTGGTGAGGGGATTTATCCCCGATGGGCAGCGCAGCGGCCCCAAAGCCATTCAACGCCAGATGCACGCTGGTAGCGGGATTGCGACTGCTACGCAGCCGATCGGGGATGAATCCCCTCGCCACAGGTTGCTCTGATCAGCGCCCAAACCATCGATTGTCTTCGAGGCTGCGCACCCAGGCCTTGCCTTGGATCAAGCACCCTCCGCCCGATCGGCTAGAATGGCCGCCTTGTCGTTGCCGAGCCTGCCATGAAACCTGTACTGCCCCACGCCCAACTCGACTGGGATGACCAGGGACGCCCGCGCTCGCGGGTGTTCGATGATGTGTATTTTTCCGACCAGTCGGGGCTGGATGAAACCCGTTATGTGTTCCTCGAACAGAATCGCCTGGCCGAGCGCTTTGCCGCGTTGCCGGCGCACGGGCGACTGGTGATCGGCGAAACCGGCTTCGGCACCGGGCTGAATTTTCTCTGTGCTTGGCAACTGTTCGAGCAGCACGCAGTGGCCGGCGCACGGCTGCATTTCGTCAGCGTCGAAAAGTACCCGCTGAGTCCGGCGGATCTGCAACGGGCTCTGGCCCTGTGGCCGCAACTCAAGCCGCTGGCCGATCAACTGCTGACCCATTACGTGGCAATCCATCAGGGCTTTCAGCGGATCGTCCTCGGCAACGGCCGGGTCACGCTGACGCTGCTGATCGGCGATGCGCTGGAGCAGCTGCCGCAACTCGATGCGCAGATTGACGCGTGGTTTCTCGACGGTTTCGCCCCGGCGAAAAATCCCGACATGTGGACCGCCGAACTGTTCGTCGAACTGGCTCGACTGGCCGCCCCCGGCTCGACCATCAGCACCTTCACCAGCACCGGTTGGGTCAGGCGTTTGCTCAACGCCGCCGGGTTCAAGATGAAACGCACACCGGGCATCGGCCACAAGTGGGAGATCCTGCGCGGCGAATTTCTCGGCTGGCCGCAGGATGTCGCGCCACCGCTGCCGGACAAACCGTGGTTCGCCCGCCCTGCTCCGCTGACCGCTGAACGTCGGGCGCTGGTGATCGGCGCCGGACTGGCCGGTTGCGCCACGGCCGCCAGCCTCGCGGCGCGCGGTTGGCAGGTCAGTCTGCTGGAGCGGCATGCCGAGGTGGCGCAGGAAGCGTCAGGCAATCCACAGGGCGTGCTGTACCTGAAGCTGTCGGCCCACGGCACGGCGTTGTCGCAACTGATCGTCAGCGGCTTCGGCTACACCCGCCGCCTGCTGGAAACCCTGCAACGCGGCACCGACTGGGACGACTGCGGCGTGCTGCAACTGGCGTTCAATGCCAAGGAAGCCGAGCGTCAGGCGCAACTGGCCGCGGCGTTCCCGGAAGACCTGGTGCACTGGCTCGATCAGCCGCAAGCCGAGATTCAGGCCGGCATCGGTCTGGCCCATGGCGGTTTGTACTATCCCGAAGGGGGCTGGGTGCATCCGCCCGCGCTGTGCCAGGCGCAAGCCGCGCAGGCGAACATCGAACTGCTCAAGCATCACGATGCGCTGGAACTGCGCAAGGTCGAGGGACAGTGGCAAGCCCTCGACGGCGAACGGGTGCTCGCCAGCGCGCCGGTGGTGGTGCTGGCCGGCGCAGCGGAGATCAAACGCTTTGCGCAAAGTGCCGAGCTGCCGCTCAAGCGCATTCGCGGGCAGATCACGCGCCTGCCGCAAACCGCCGAGAGTCAGGCGCTGCGCACTGTGGTCTGCGCCGAAGGTTATGTCGCCCCGGCACGTCTGGGCGAACACACGCTCGGCGCCAGTTTCGACTTCAACAGCGACGACCTGACACCGACCACCGCCGAACACCTGGGCAATCTGGCGATGCTCGAAGAGATCTCCAGCGATTTGGTAGCGCGTCTGCACATCAATGAGCTGCCCCCGGAAACCCTGGAAGGACGCGCCGCATTTCGCTGCACCAGTCCTGACTATCTGCCGATTGTCGGCCCCCTCGCCGACCGCGAAGCCTTCGCCGAGGCCTATGCCGCATTGAGCAAGGATGCGCGACAAGTGCCGGACATCGCCTGCCCGTGGCTCGATGGCCTGTACGTCAACAGTGGCCATGGTTCACGCGGGCTGATCACCGCACCGCTGTCGGGCGAGCTGCTCGCGGCATGGCTGGACAACGAGCCGCTGCCGCTGCCGAAAAGCGTCGCCGAGGCCTGCCATCCCAACCGTTTCGCCTTGCGCACGTTGATTCGCGGCAAATGAAAAATCGCGACTGGCCGCTGGTCAGTCGCCCCCTCTTATAACTCATCGTTCTAAAACTCCCACATCTGCAGCGGGTCAGTTTCTGAGTACCGGCCATTTTGGCCTGACTTGAATGCCCCTCCCCAACGGAAAAACCGGTAAGGACTTTATGTGCGGATTAGCTGGCGAGTTACGTTTTGATCATCAACCTGCAGACCTTGCAGCGGTAGAGCGAATCACCCATCACTTGGCCCCTCGCGGCCCCGACGCGTGGGGCTTCCATGCCCAAGGGCCGATTGCCCTCGGCCATCGTCGCCTGAAAATCATGGATCTGTCGGACGGCTCGGCGCAGCCGATGATCGACAGCCAGCTGGGCTTGTCCCTGGCCTTCAACGGCGCGATCTACAACTTCCCGGAACTGCGTGCCGAACTCGAAGCGCTCGGCTATGCCTTCTATTCCGGTGGCGACACCGAAGTGCTGCTCAAGGGCTACCACGCCTGGGGTGAAGCGCTGCTGCCAAAACTCAACGGCATGTTCGCCTTCGCCATCTGGGAGCGCGATGCCCAGCGCCTGTTCATCGCCCGTGACCGCCTCGGCGTGAAGCCTTTGTACCTGTCGCGCACCGGCCAGCGTTTGCGCTTCGCCTCGGCCCTGCCGGCGCTGCTCAAGGGCGGCGACATCAACCCGATCCTCGATCCGGTGGCGCTCAATCACTACCTGAATTTCCATGCGGTGGTGCCGGCTCCACGCACTTTGCTCGCGGGCATCGAAAAGCTGCCGCCAGCGACCTGGATGCGCGTCGAAGCCGATGGCCGCACCGAGCAGAAAACCTGGTGGACCCTGCCCTACGGCCCGCACGACGACGAGAAAAACCTGACCCTCGAAGACTGGCGCGACCGCGTGCTCGACAGCACCCGCGAAGCGGTAGCGATTCGTCAACGGGCGGCGGTGGATGTCGGCGTGCTGCTTTCCGGCGGTGTCGATTCGAGCATGCTTGTCGGCCTGTTGCGTGAAGTCGGCGTGGAGAACCTGTCGACCTTTTCCATCGGCTTCCAGGACGCTGGCGGCGAGCGCGGTGACGAATTCCAGTATTCCGATCTGATCGCCAGACACTACGGCACGCAGCACCATCAATTGCGCATCGACGAAAAAGAGATCATCGAGCAACTGCCCGCGGCGTTCCGCGCGATGAGCGAGCCGATGGTCAGCCACGACTGCATCGCCTTCTATCTGCTGTCGCGCGAAGTGGCCAAGCACTGCAAAGTGGTGCAGAGCGGCCAGGGCGCCGACGAACTGTTCGCCGGTTATCACTGGTACCCGCAAGTCGACGGTGCGGCGGATCCATACGCAGCCTATCGCGCGGCGTTCTTCGACCGCAGCTACGACGACTACGCCGCCACCGTGCAACCGAAATGGCTGACCGCGAATGACGCCGCTGGCGACTTCGTGAAAGAACACTTCGCCCAACCCGGCGCCGATGCTGCCGTCGATAAAGCCCTGCGCCTGGACAGCACGGTGATGCTGGTGGACGACCCGGTCAAACGCGTCGACAACATGACCATGGCCTGGGGTCTGGAAGCGCGCACGCCGTTTCTCGATTATCGACTGGTTGAGCTCTCCGCAAGGATTCCCGGTCAGTTCAAGCTGCCGGACGGTGGTAAACAAGTGCTCAAAGAAGCGGCGCGTCTGGTGATTCCAAGCGAAGTGATCGACCGCAAGAAAGGTTACTTCCCGGTGCCGGGCCTCAAGCATTTGCAAGGCGACACCCTGAACTGGGTGCGTGAACTGCTGCTGGATCCGAGCCAGGATCGCGGCCAGTTCAACCCGGCCATGCTCGACAAACTGCTGACTGATCCGCAAGGCCAACTGACGCCTCTGCGCGGCTCGAAACTGTGGCAGCTGGCGGCCCTGAACCTGTGGCTCAGTGAACAAGGAATCTGATTGATGAAACCTCACGCCACGGCTATCAACCAACGCCTGTTGCGCGGCCAGACACCGTCGTATGAACGCTTGCAGGCGCGTCTGGCCGAAGACGGCAGCGAGCTCGGCGCCGACCCCATCGCCGTGCATTGCGGTTGGGGCCGGCTGCTGATCGGTCACACCTTTCCTGACCCGGCGACGCTGGCGCAGGAACTGCTCAACGAGCAGCCCGGCGAGCGCGATATCGCCCTGTACGTTGCCGCACCGCAACAGATTCTCGGGCTGGAACCGACGCAACTGTTTCTCGATCCGTCCGATACTCTGCGCCTGTGGTTCAGCGATTACCGCCAGGCCACCCGGGTATTTCGCGGCTTCCGCATTCGCCGGGCACAAAGCGAAGCCGACTGGCAAGCAATCAATCTGCTGTATCAGGCACGCGGCATGCTGCCGATCGATGCCACGCGCCTGACTCCGCATCATCAGGGCGGCCCGGTGTACTGGCTCGCCGAAGATGAAGACAGCGGCGCGGTAATCGGCAGTGTCATGGGCCTCAATCACCAGAAAGCCTTCAACGATCCGGAACATGGCAGCAGCCTGTGGTGCCTGGCGGTGGATCCGCAATGTTCGCGGCCCGGCGTCGGCGAAGTGCTGGTGCGGCACTTGATCGAACACTTCATGAGTCGCGGCCTGAGTTATCTGGATCTGTCGGTACTGCATGACAACCGCCAGGCGAAGAACCTGTACGCCAAACTCGGTTTTCGCAACCTCTCGACCTTCGCCATCAAGCGCAAGAACGGCATCAATCAGACGCTGTTCCTCGGGCCCGGGCCGGAAGCCAATTTCAACCCTTATGCGCGGATCATCGTCGAGGAAGCGCATCGGCGCGGCATCGACGTGCAGGTGGACGACGCCGAAGCCGGGCTGTTCACCCTCAGCCATGGCGGGCGTCGGGTGCGTTGCCGCGAATCGTTGAGCGACTTGACCAGCGCGATCAGCATGAGTCTGTGCCAGGACAAAAGCCTGACCCACAAAGTGCTGAAAGCCGCCGGCCTGAAGCTGCCTTCACAGCAACTGGCGGGCAACGCCGACGACAATCTGGCGTTTCTCGATGAGCATCAGCGGGTGGTGGTCAAGCCGCTCGACGGTGAACAGGGCCAGGGCGTGGCGGTGGATTTGCAGAGCATCGAAGAGGTGCAGCAGGCCATCGAAGCCGCCAAGCGTTTTGACAGCCGCGTACTGCTCGAAAGCTTCCACGAAGGCCTCGACCTGCGGATTCTGGTGATCGGTTTTGAAGTGGTGGCGGCAGCGATTCGTCGTCCCGCCGAGGTGGTCGGTGACGGCCATCATTCGATCGGTGCGCTGATCGAGGCGCAGAGTCGACGCCGGCAAGCCGCGACTGGGGGCGAGAGCAAGATCCCGCTGGATCACGAAACCCAACGCACTCTGCATGCGGCCGGTTATGACTACAGCACTGTCTTGCCGGCACGCGAACACCTGTTTGTGCGCCGCACCGCCAATCTGCACACCGGCGGCACGCTGGAAGACGTCACGGCGATTCTGCACCCGACTCTGGTCGATGCCGCCGTTCGTGCAGCGCGGGCGCTGGATATTCCAATGGTCGGCCTCGACTTGATGGTGCCGGCAGCGGATCAAGCGGAGTACGTGTTTATCGAAGCCAACGAACGCGCTGGCCTGGCCAATCACGAGCCGCAGCCGACGGCGGAGCGGTTTGTCGATTTGTTGTTTCCGCACAGTCAGCCGGCTGTTTCTTGATCATTTAGAGCCTGAACCGGCCCCATCGCTGGCAAGCCAGCTCCCACACGTTTACCGGTGTACCCCATCACTGTGGGAGCTGGCTTGCCAGCGATGAGGCCCTGACAGGCAACACAAATTCCCTCATCGAAACCATCGATGCGCGTCAACTCATCAGGAGTTTCCATGACCACTCAAATCCCCGAACCGGATCTGAACTACCTGCAAAAAGTCCTGCTGGAAATGCTCGCCATCCCCAGCCCCACCGGCTTCACCGACACCATCGTGCGCTACGTCGCCGAGCGTCTGGAAGAACTCGGTATCCCTTTCGAAATGACCCGTCGCGGCACCATTCGCGCCACGCTCAAGGGCAAGAAAAACAGCCCCGACCGCGCCGTTTCCGCGCACCTCGACACCATTGGTGCCGCCGTGCGCGCGGTGAAAGACAACGGTCGCCTGACGCTGGCCCCGGTCGGCTGCTGGTCGAGCCGGTTTGCCGAAGGCAGCCGCGTCAGCCTGTTCACCGACAACGGTGTGATTCGCGGCAGCGTGTTGCCATTGATGGCCTCCGGGCACGCGTTCAACACCGCCGTGGACGAAATGCCGATCAGTTGGGATCACGTCGAACTGCGTCTGGATGCCTACTGCGCAACCAAGGCCGATTGCGACTCACTGGGCATCAGTGTCGGCGACGTGGTGGCGTTCGACCCGCTGCCGGAGTTCACCGACAGCGGCCACATCAGTGCCCGTCACCTCGACGACAAGGCGGGTGTCGCCGCGCTGCTTGCCGCGCTCAAAGCCATCGTCGACAGCGGTCAGGAATTGATGATCGACTGTCATCCGCTGTTCACCATCACCGAAGAAACCGGCAGCGGCGCGGCAGCAGCCTTGCCGTGGGATGTCAGCGAATTCGTCGGCATCGACATTGCACCGGTCGCGCCGGGCCAGCATTCCAGTGAGCACGCGGTGAGCGTAGCGATGCAGGATTCCGGCGGGCCATACGACTATCACCTGTCGCGGCATTTGCTGCGGCTGGCCAGTGAAAACGAACTGCCGGTAAGGCGCGACCTGTTCCGCTATTACTTCAGCGACGCGCATTCGGCAGTCACCGCCGGGCACGACATCCGCACCGCCCTGCTCGCCTTCGGTTGTGATGCGACCCATGGTTACGAGCGCACGCACATCGACAGTCTGGCGGCGCTCAGTCGTTTGCTTGGAGCGTACATTCTGAGTCCGCCGGTATTTGCCAGCGATGCCGCGCCGGCCAATGCTTCGCTGGATCGCTTCAGTCACCAGATCGAGCACGACACGCAGATGGAGAGCGATACGCGAGTGCCTTCGGTGGACAGTCTGGTGGGGCAGCGCTCCGACAGCTGATCCGGGCTTCCGTGGTGGCTGGACTGGCCCCATCGCTGGCAAGCCAGCTCCCACAGTTTTTGGGGTGGCTCAGTTGTTTGTGTACACCATCAAACTCTGTGGGAGCTGGCTTGCCAGCGATAGGGCCGATACTGCCCACACAAAACTGGCAGCCAGCCACCAATCGCCGTAGCATCCCGCCATTGATTGAACCGAGGTGCCCATGCTGATTCCCTACGACGCTCTAGAAGTCGACACCCTCACCCGCCTGATCGAGGACTTTGTCACCCGCGATGGCACCGACAACGGTGATGACACGCCGCTGGAAACCCGCGTGCTGCGCGTACGCCAGGCGTTGACCAAAGGCCAGGCGCTGATCGTCTTCGACCCGGAAAGCGAACAATGCCAACTGATGCTCAAACACGACGTGCCCAAGCACCTGTTCGACTAGCGGACCTTCTCGGTGGCCTGTTTGCGCTGAATCCGCTCGTAGACCTCCGAACGGTGCACATTGATCTTCTGCGGCGCTTCGACACCAAAGCGCACACTGGAGCCGTTGACGGACAACACCCGCAGGGAAATGTCGTCACCGATGGAAATCAACTCGCCCACAACACGGCTGAGTACAAGCATGGAGTTCGTCCTTCAAGGGTTAGCCAGCCCTGAAGATGCGCGGTGCGCGCCCGCTCTACAATGCGTGGCGAGCAATTCAGTCTTGCCCTACACTCGCAAGCGCTGCGCCCGTCAGACGTTTCCTGCAAATCGCTAAACAGTCTCGCCTCACGCGGCGCTAAACCGCGGCCCGAACAGGATCACACTGGCGCCGATCACGCACAGCGCCACGCCGATCCAGTCCGAACCCAAGGGACGTACCCGTTCAACCACTGCCAGCCAGCCAATCGACGCGACAATATAGATCCCGCCATAGGCGGCATAGGCGCGACCGGCGTAAGCCGCTTCGACACGGGTCAGCAACAGGGCGAACAGCGTCAGGCTGAGCAGCGCCGGGATCACCCACAAGGCACTTTTGCCCTGGCGCAACCACATGAAAAAGGCGAAACAACCGGCGATTTCAAACAGCGCCGCGAGGAAGAACCACAGGTAATTGAGCATTGATGCCTCTCGACAGGGTGACCATTGCGGCCACCCTAACGACGCGACACCCATGGGGCAAGTTCAGCCGTTGGTTTGTTTGGCCTTGGCGCGCATTTTATCGGCCATGGTGGTCATTTCGTTGTAGATCAGTTGCGGGTTCTTCTGCTTGATCGCCCAGGCCATGCGTCCCTGCTCGTGCGGCAGGATCATGAACTCGCCGGCGGCCACTTGCTGATAAATGTAGTCGGCGATGTCGGCTGCGCTGATCGGCGAACTTTCCAGCAACTTGCCAACCTGAGCTTTCATGGCTGGCGTCGGGCCACGGAACGAGTCGAGCAAGTTGGTCTGGAAGAACGACGGGCAGACCACATGCACCCCGACTTCCTGCTGCGCCAGTTCCACCAGCAAACTTTCAGACAGCGCCACCACACCGGCCTTGGCCACGTTGTAATTGCTCATCGCCGGGCCCTGCATCAATGCCGCCATCGAAGCAATGTTGATGATCTTGCCTTTGCTCTGTTCCAGCAGCGGCAGGAAGGCCTTGCAGCCTTTGACCACGCCCATCAGGTTGATCGCGATCTGCCAGTCCCAGTCCTCCAGCGACAGTTCGCTGAAGAACCCGCCGGACGCCACACCGGCGTTGTTGACGATGATGTCGATGCCGCCGAGCTTCTCTTCGCAGGCCTGGGCAAACGCGGTGAGCTGGCTGTAATCACGCACATCACAGCGCTGGACGAACCCGTCGCCACCGGCCTCGCGCACCCGCTTCAGGGTTTCCTGCAGGCCAGGCTCGCTGACGTCGGACAAGGCCAGCTGCCAGCCCTCACGCGCCCAGCGCAGTGCAAGTTCGCGACCTAAACCTGAGCCCGCACCCGTGATCATCATGCGATTTTGCATAGCAGACAGCCTTGTTGTTCTGTAGGAGATGCGCCGAGTGTAGCGAAGGAACACTGGCCACCCACGCTCCATCAGAATGCTGAATACAGGATCAAAAGATCGCAGCCTTCGGCAGCGCCTACATCAGTTCCCTGTAGGAGCTGCGGAAGGCTGCGATCTCTTGATCTCGCGCTTCAAAGGAAATAAACGAGTCATCCAAATACATTAAAAAAACATTGAATTTTCTTTCATACGCACCGGTCGGAATTTGTAAGCCGTCTGGAATTAGTTAGCCTCCAGTCGCCCTTGAATACCAAGACTTCTCGAACGCTATAAACAAGGAAATCGACATGGGCACAATTCTTATCATTATCCTGATCCTGTTGCTGATCGGTGGTCTGCCGGTCTTCCCGCACTCCAGAAGTTGGGGTTATGGCCCTTCGGGCATTATTGGCGTGGTGTTGGTGGTGCTGTTGGTCTTGCTGTTACTTGGCAGGATATAAAACCCCAAGACAAAAAAAAGAGGCCCTCAGGGGCCTCTTTTTTATGCAGCGATTTTATCAGTCCGGCTTGCCGTTGATCACACCGGCCGTGTTGTCCATCAGGCTCTTGGTCGCCGTTTGCAGGAACGCTTCAAGCTTGAGTTTCAATTCGGCGGTACGCGGTGCGTCCGGAATGATCTCGGCAGAAGGGTTCGCGCCCAGTTGGTACTGGTAGATCTTCGGTGCCATTTCCTTCTCTTTCGGCAAGACCAGGATCTGGTCAGCGGTGACGATGGCAGTGGTCTGCTCGCTGCCCGACGGCTTGATCACACCGAAACCGGTGTCGCCGGCCGGCAGGTTGAGCAGGTCACGGCCCCAGCACTGGTGACGCACTTCGCCACCCAGACGCCCCATGATGGTCGGCACGATGTCGATCTGGGTGCCCACGGTGTGGTCACGGGTACCGAACTTCTCCTGAATGCCCGGCGCAATCATCAGCATCGGCACGTTGAAGCGGCCCAGGTCCATTTCGGTGATCTGACGCTCGTTGCCGAAACCGTGGTCGCCGACGATAACGAACAGGGTTTCCTTGAAGTACGGCTCTTTGCGCGCCTTCTCGAAGAACTGACCCAGGGCCCAGTCGGCGTAACGCATGGCCGTGAGGTGTTCGTTGAGCGTGCCGCGATCCGTCACGCGCTCCACCGGCAAAGGCGTTGGCAAGGCGTACGGCGTGTGGTTGGACAGGGTTTGCAGCAGCGCATAGAACGGCTTGCCGTTTTCCCGCGCCTTCAGTTCCACCAGACCACGGTCGAACATGTCCTGGTCGGACACGCCCCAGGTCGGATCGGAGAACACCGGGTTGACGAAGTCGTTACGGCCAACGAAGTTGGTCATGCCCTGGTTGCTGAAGAAGCCCGACTGGTTGTCCCAAGCGAAGTCGCCGTTGTAGACATACACGTCGTCATACTTGCGCGCACTGAGCAGCTGCGGCAGGCCGGAGAGTTTGTGGCTGCCTTCCGGGGTCTGCATCAGGTATTCGAAACCCGGCAGATTCGGGAAGCACGCCATGGTCGCAAACATGCCCTGGTGGGTATGGGTGCCGTTGGAGAAGAAACGGTCGAACAGCAGGCCTTCCTTCGACAGTTTGTCGAGGTAAGGCGTGATGTTGCCCGGCGCGCCCAGAGCGCCCACCGAGTGACCGGCCATGCTTTCCATCAGGATCACGACCACATTCTTGATCGGCAGGGTCTTGTCGGCCGGTGGCGTGTAGTCACGACGCACCGCCGCAATGTCGGCATCGACCAGTTTGTCGTCCGGCATCACCAGCATCTCGCGCACCACTTTCTGCGCCTGTTCCTGCGGCAGGGTGGCTTTCCAGATGTTGTTGCGATCTTCACCCATGCGGTCCTTGGCGGCGGCGATCAGCGACAGCGTGCCGTTGAGGCCAAGCTGGTTGGCGAAGTTCGATTCGGTGGTGTACACGTCACCCCAGCGCAGCGGCGGGCCCTGACGCAGGGTGCCACGGGCCGCCACGACGCAGATCAGCAGACACACCACAAACACCGCCAGACGGGTGTACCACGGCGCCACTTGACGGGTGCCGACGTTGCCGCCGCTGAACGGGCCGCGCGGACGGGTTGCACGATCGGCGCCCTTGAAGGCCAGGGTCAGGATCACGGTGCCGATCACCCACGCCAGCAGGTAGCGCACCACCGGGAAACCGTACCAGAGCATGCTCATCACGGTTTTCGGGTCTTCCTTCACGTACTGGAACACCAGGCCATTGAGGCGCTGGTGGAACTCACGGTAGAAGTCCATCTCCATCAGGCCGAGGAACAGCGCGATGCTGGACGCCACGGTCAGCCACAGACGGAAGAAGCCACGCGCAGCCATCGCCCGCGCACTGAACAGTGCCAGCAGCAACGGGACGCAGACATAGACCACCAGGCGCAGGTCGAAACGCAGGCCGTTGGCGAAAGCTTCGAGGAAGGTCGAAGCCGGGGTATCGAGGATCATCTCGCGGTTGTAGACCAGCAGCGCGAGGCGCAGCACGGAAAACATCACCATCATGACCAGGGCACACAACAGGGTGTAGGCCAGATGCGATTTGACGGTCGGTTGCAGCAGGCGAGTTGAAGATCGCTGCTGATTCAGGGCGTCCGGGTTTGCCATGTCGTTTTAGGACCCATTGGAAGTTGAAGTTGCAAAATACAGCGGCGCCATGCCCTCTATTGGCCATTCCAGGCCCCGGGGCGTGCGCGGTGCGCAAATGTTGCACGATCACCGGCAGCATTGCCATTGATTAGTGCCCCGCTGCCCGACTCTTTCATAAAGGCAATCGTTCGCAGACAGCACGCATTGCGCGGGCGAATTGTCAGGAACGCTTTGTGAAAATTTCGTGCAGCGCATATCTGGAAACACAATATAACGACAAAACAAAACGCCCCGAAGCGGTCGGGGCGTTTTTGCGCAAAGCGCGCGGATTACTTCTCGGCGCGCTCTTTCAGGGCTTTAAGGGTGTTGAACGGCGCATCAACCACAAACTTGTTGGCAACCATGGCCGGTACGCTTCCGCCTGGCTCAGTGTGCACTTGATAGGTCACTTCGACCTGATCACCTTTCGGCACGAACTTCCAGAAGCCTTTGACCTGAGTGACGCGCACAAAACCTTTCTCTTCAGGAACGTACTTTGGCAAACCCTCGAGGTTGCGGGTCAGGCTGCCATCGGCACCTTCCACGGTGGTGATGTGCAGCACCGAATCACGCGAAGTGACTGGCCACGGCGTGTTGAACTGCGTATAGGTCCAACTCTGATCGCCCTCGTGCTTGAGCAGCTTCTGGGCCTTGCACTCGTAGATCCACGCACAGGCTCCGGACACGTCTTCCTGCAAGGCACGCAGTTTGGCCACGGTGGTCTTCATCAGAGTCACGCCCTGATAGGACTTGTAATCCGAGCCCGGTACTTCAGCCAGCGAGACCTTGATCCCGTCCTGTTCCTTGGCAACCTTCCAGTCCTCGGCCTGAGCCACCGAAGTAGCCAGCACAGCGGTCAAACCACACAACACAGCGATACGATGCAGCGAACCCATAGTCTTATTCCTTATTGTTGAAGTTCCGTTCGTTTGACACATCACGCCGCCGTCATCTGCTCCCACCAGCCGATCAGTTTGATCGCTTCCTCGGAGCTGCTGCCGCAGACTTCGACATCGGCGGCAAATCCTGAACAAACCGCCGGACGCTCCGGCTGGCCGAAAATGCTGCACAGGTTTTCGACCGAGAGTTGCACGCAACGTTCGCCGGCAGGTTTGCCGTTGGGCATGCCTGGAATGGCAGAACTGATGGAGGGGGCAATACAGCAAGCGCCACAGCCTTCACGGCATTTCATGACGAGCAAGTCCTCGCGACGGGCAATGTGTTAATGAGACACGGACAGAGTAACCGCTAAAACGGTTGTTTCAAATTCCCTGCACCGGGGTTTTTACCGATAACTGAATGTGACTGACCAGTCTCCGACAAAGCGTCTGGTTCGCGGGTCACGGATCGATTGAATTTATTGCTTGAACTCGAAATCCAGTGCTGCGCCTTCGATATCACGGCGCTCATCGTTGCGCAGCTGCAACTGCATTTCGTTGCTGAGCAGGCGACCATTGAGCTGGAAGCCGCTGTTTTTCTCGCCGAACATCTGCGGCAGGATCGCCTCGTGTTTGGGCAGCGATACAGTACCGGCGGGTTTTAGCTGCTGGACCATGTCCTTGGGCAGGCTCAGATCCAGCTTGGCCGGCGGCAATCTGGTTTTCACCACCTCACTGGCCGGTTTCGACTTGGACGCGACCGGGGGCCGTTTCTTCACCGCGGCGGCTTTCTTCTGTGGGGCTTTTTTAGCCGCAGCTTTGTTATCCGCAACGGCTTTTTTGCTCGCCGCCGGTTTGTTTGCCGGCGCGGACGTTGCGGGCTTTTCCTGAACGGCAGCTGCCATGACACCGGGCGCATGGCCCATCATCAACACACCAAGCAATATCCAGGCAGCAGGCAAAATCGCTTTCATGAACCCTACAACACTAACGGCAGAGGGCCATATGCTCGCCTGTTGAGCGTCACAAGACAAGCACGACGCGCCCCCCCGTTCAGAAACCGCCAGCCGTTTCCTGACACAGTTGAGTCGCCAGCAGACCGAGGGTCATCAGCGCCCTTTCCGCCTCGCGATTCCACGGTGTGCCGCAGTTCAGGCGGATGCAGTGATTGAACTGCTCGGTATTACTGAAGATCAGCCCCGGTGCAATGCTGATGCCCTGCTGCAATGCGCGGACATGCAATTCCTGGGTATTGACCCTGCCCGGCAGACTCACCCAGAGGATGAAACCGCCCGTGGGCCGGGTCATCTGTGTACCTTCGGGAAAGTACTGCTGCACCGCCAACTGGAACGCGCTGAGATTTTTCCGGTATTCCTGGCGGATGTACCGTAAATGCCGGTCATAACCGCCATTTTCCAGATAAGCGGCAATCGCCATCTGCGTCACGCTGCACGCCGAATGCGTGGTGAAGGTCTGCAGACGCTGGATTTCCTGCTGATATTTGCCGGCAATCATCCAGCCGACGCGCACGCCCGGCGACAATGTTTTGGAAAAGCTCGAGCAGTAAATCACCCGATCCAGTCGATCGTAAGCCTTGAGGGCTTTGGTGCGGCCCTGTTCGAACATCAACTCACCATAGATATCGTCTTCGACGATCTGGATATCGAAGTCCGAGGCCAGACGCAGCAGTTGTTTCTGCCGTTCTTCCGGCATGGTGCCGCCCAGCGGATTGCTCAGGCGCGTGGTCAGAACCAAAGCCTTGATCGACCATTGGTTGGCCGCCAGTTGCAAGGCTTCGAGGCTCATGCCGGTGGCCGGATCGCTGGGGATCTCGATCACTTTCAGGCCCAACAGATCGGCCAGTTGCAGCAAACCGTAATAGGTCGGCGATTCGGCAGCGATCAGATCTCCCGGACGGGTCAGTACCCGCAGCGACATCTGCAGCGCATCGACACAGCCGTGGGTAATGACCACTTCCGACGGATCGACCACCACCCCGGCGTCGCGCATGCGGATTGCCACCTGCCGGCGCAACGGTTCGAAACCCGGGCTGAACATGTAGCTGAAGGCGCGTGGGCTGTGGAATCGGGTGACCTTGGCCAGTTGCTGATGCAGTGCGCGAACCGGGAGGTAATCGACACTCGGCACCGCAGCGCCCAACGGGAAGACCCCCTCGCGGCGAGACTCGACCAACACTTGCTGAATGATACTGGCGCGGGTGACCAGGCCTGGGCGCTCGACCCGGGCGATGTCCGGGGTCGGCGCCGTCAGTGCCGGGGTCTGGTGCACGTAGTAACCGGATTGCGGCCGTGCGCGGATCAGGCCCTGATCTTCGAGATTGGCATAAGCCTGCAACACCGTCGCATGGCTGACATTGAGCTGCGAACTCATCTTGCGCACCGACGGCACGCGTTCTCCGGGTTGATAGACACCGCGCCGGATGTCTTCCGCCAATTGTTGAGCAATACGTTGGTAGAGCAAGAGGTTGGTCATGACGCAGCACTCGATTTCACGGGCATTTTATTCTTGTGTGAAACAATACCGGAACAGTTTAGAAGTGTACTGGGACAGTTGCCACCATAGTCGACCGTACAGTGCAGTGTCAGCCAAAACTGTACGGATTTGCGTGCTATTCGACAGTCGTAAAAAAGCCCGGCGCTGCATGACAGGCCGGGCTTTCCAGAGACGCAGCCCTCAACGGGCGGCGCCGAGCTGGCCTTTTTCGTCGGAGAAGACAATTTCCACCCGACGGTTCTGTGCCCGACCGCGCTCGGAAGCGTTGGCGTCTACCGGGTATTCGTCACCGTAACCTTCGACCTGAATCCGCTTGTCCTCAATCCCCAGGTCCATCAACACATCAGCTACTGCTTGCGCGCGATCACGCGACAGCTTGAGGTTTTCCTGTTTGCCACCGGTGCTGTCGGTGTAACCCTCGATACGCACCACACGTTTCGGGTTGAGTTGCAGGAACTGCACAATCTTCAACACCACGCGATTGGCCGAGTTCTTCAGCTCCGCCTCGCCAGTGTCGAACAGTACATCGCCGAGGGTCATCACCAGGCCGCGATCGGTCTGCGTAGTGGCCAACGCCACGATCTGTTCCTCAAGCCATTTACCCTGCTGCTGCACGCTCAGCAGTTTGGACTCGCGCAGGGCCAGCTGCAGACGCTGACGCTCCAGTTCAAGCTTCGCCGCGCGCTCTTCGTTGAGCACCAGATGGGTGTGTTCGCGAGCGATTTCGCTGTAGCGCTGACTCAAGTAGGCGTAATGCACCACGTCCGCGCCACTGCCCCAATAGGTGGACAGGCGATCGGCGCGGGCCAGCGACTCACCGGCGCGGATCACATCCTTCGGCGCGATACGCAGCACATTGGAATCTTCCTTGACCTTCTGAAAGTCACTGCCAGCCTGTTGCAATGCGGCTTCGCCGTGTTGACCGGCGCAGCCATAGAGGCTTGCGCATCCGGCCAGAATCATCCCGCCGAGGATTTTGGACTTGAGGCTCATTGGGCATCTCCCAGTTGCTTGCGCAGACGGATGATGCGGGTGTTGAGCACGTTGAGTTGCTCTTCGCTTTTTTGCGTCAGCACTTTGGCTTCGGCCAGACGCGCATCCAGCTCGGCCTGTTCGGCGCGCATGCGGGCGTTCTTGAAAGACTCGTCGGTCATGTTGCCCTTGGCCCGGTTGAACTTGTCTTCGGCCAGTTTCATTTCCGGCATTTCATCGGCGGTCGCACCGACAGCCTTGGCCTGGGTGATGGCCTGCTCGGTCAGGCGCATTTGCTCATGGGGTGCCGGATCGTTGGCGCAGCCGGCCAGGGCCAGAACGGCCATGGCCGCGAAAAGAGGTCGAATACTCACTAAGAATCCCTACTGTTTTGGGGCACTGACAGGTGGCTGCGGTTGTTGCTGCTGGGCCTTCCAGCGCTCGATATTGCGTTGCAGCGCGGCCTCGGTCAGTCCGGACGCGGGCAATTCTGTCATCTTTTTAGCGAGCTGTCCGCGCAACCACGGATCGTTGCAGGCCGAGTTATGCGAAACCGCGAGGAACAATCCCGGTCGGTCGATCGGCTGTTCGAACGCCAGCAGATCATTGGCCATGCCTAATGCCTGCGCGGCAGCCATGCCCGAATAGCGCCCAGCGAGTACATATTCCACTTCGCCCAGCAGAAGTTTCTGAAAGGCCTGAGTGATGTTTGCCGTCCGGGTCAGGGTCAGATTCTGCTCGGCGAAGGTGCCAAAAGCCTGGGTCATTCGAGACTTTTCCGACAACCCGCCAGCGTGCCCGTGCAGATCCCTGGCCTCGCTGTAGACCAGCGTCGAGCCTTTGCGCGTCCACACCAGGTAGTCGTTTTCGAGCAACGGTGGATAGACGTAGTCGAGGTTCTCCAGCTCATTGAACATCAGCGGCGTGTCCGCCAGCATGTCCATGCGCCCGCTGCGCACTTCGTCGAGGGCCTGCGCGCGTTTGCCGGCGTAGAGCAGCTCGACCTTGATCCCCAGATCCTTGGCCACTTGCTGCAACAGGTCGGCACTGGCGCCGATCAGATGTTTGGGGTTCTGTGGGTCCTGCCACAGATACGGCGGCGCATCCGGGCTGCCGGTGACGACCAAGCGCTCGCATTTGCCGGCAGCCGCAGCCATCCCCGGCAACAGGATCAATCCCAATAACAACCTGCGGCGCAGATCCATGGCAAACGCTCCCACTCAAATTCGAGACAAAAAAAAGCCCGACCAGAAGGCCGGGCTCTTTATAAGTGAAGCCGCCGGATTAGACCAGCTTCTCCAGCTCAGGGACTGCTTCGAACAGATCCGCCACCAGACCGTAGTCGGCCACCTGGAAGATCGGCGCTTCTTCGTCCTTGTTGATCGCAACGATCACTTTGGAGTCTTTCATGCCGGCCAGGTGCTGGATCGCGCCGGAGATACCGACGGCGATGTACAGCTGTGGCGCAACGATCTTGCCGGTCTGACCGACCTGCATGTCGTTCGGTACGAAACCTGCGTCGACCGCGGCGCGCGAAGCACCGACGGCGGCGCCCAGCTTGTCGGCCAGGGCGTAAAGGTGTTTGAAGTTGTCGCCGTTCTGCATGCCGCGACCGCCGGAAACGACGATCTTGGCAGCGGTCAGCTCAGGACGATCCGACTTGGCCAGTTCTTCGCTGACGAAGCTGGAAGTGCCGGCGTCGTGCGCAGCAGCAACGGCCTCAACAGCCGCCGAACCACCTTCAGCAGCAACCGGGTCGAAACCGGTGGCACGCACGGTGATCACTTTGATCGCGGCGGTCGATTGCACGGTAGCGATGGCGTTACCGGCGTAGATCGGACGCTTGAAGGTGTCGGCGCTTTCTACCGAGATGATCTCGGAGATCTGGTCAACGTCCAGTGCAGCGGCAACGCGCGGCAGGATGTTTTTGCCGTTGGACGTGGCGGCAGCCAGGATGTGGCTGTAGCCCTTGCCCAGCTCTGCAACCAGCGGAGCTACGTTTTCCGGCAACTGATGCGCGTAAGCAGCGTTGTCAGCGTTCAGGACTTTGCTCACGCCAGCGATTTTCGCCGCGGCTTCAGCCACGGCGCCAGCACCCTGACCTGCAACCAGTACGTGAATGTCGCCGCCGATTTTGGCAGCAGCAGCCACGGTGTTCAGCGTGGCCGGGGCCAGCACTTTGTTGTCGTGTTCAGCGATTACCAAGATAGTCATTTTTAGATTACCTTCGCTTCGTTTTTCAGTTTCTCGACCAGTTCAGCCACCGACTTGACCTTGATACCCGCGCTGCGTGCAGCCGGCGCTTCGACTTTCAGGGTCTTGTTGGTGGAGGCGGTGGAAACGCCCAAAGCGTCCGGAGTCAGCACTTCGAGAGGCTTCTTCTTGGCTTTCATGATGTTTGGCAGGGACGCGTAACGCGGCTCGTTCAAACGCAGGTCGGTGGTGACGATGGCCGGCAGTTTCAGGGAAACGGTCTGCGCGCCGCCGTCGATTTCACGGGTCACGGCAACGCTGTCGCCGGAGACTTCGACTTTCGAAGCGAAAGTGCCCTGACCGTAGCCGCTCAGTGCAGCGAGCATCTGGCCGGTCTGGTTGTTGTCGCTGTCGATCGCCTGTTTGCCCAGGATCACCAGCTGAGGCTGTTCCTTGTCTACCACAGCCTTGAGCAGCTTGGCCACGGCCAACGAAGTCAGGTCTTCAGCGGATTCGACGAGGATGGCACGGTCGGCACCCAGAGCCAGTGCGGTACGCAGCTGTTCCTGAGCGGTGGACGGGCCGATGGAGACGACGACGATTTCAGTCGCAACACCTTTCTCTTTCAGGCGTACGGCTTCTTCCACTGCGATTTCGCAGAACGGGTTCATCGACATCTTGACGTTGGCGAGGTCTACGCCGGAATTGTCCGCCTTGACGCGAACCTTGACGTTGTAATCCACAACGCGTTTGACAGCTACAAGAACCTTCATGGATTCCTCGTTACTCTCCGGTGAAAAGAAAGTCGCCTAGGCGAACCTGGCGGTTGATGCTCATCGGGCACAAGGGCACCTCTAAAAACGCCGGCTGGGGGCGATGACCGTTCGTCAGTGGTGACCAACGGGTCATTGAATCGCACGGTGTGTAAACTGCGCGCCGGACTTGCGCTGCGCATCACCTTGAACTGCCTGTGCCCTGTCTTTAGAGGTGCTCTTGAAACCGCCAGTCTGCCTACGGCGAGCGCAAAACCGCCCGTATCTTGACCGGAACGCCTATTCCGGTCAATACGGCAAAATGGCCGTTCATAAGCCGCGCTTCTTTGATTTCTCTGGGCTGGAGCCGATTCAAACAAACGTTTGTATTGGACGCTCCGAGTGGTGTAGATATAATGCGCCGCCTAGAGAGAAAGGTGGTTTGCCCATTATTACCCTTGACGTTAACGTAAAGGCAATAACGGATGCGACACCGAACCTCCAAATTAGAAAAAAAACTGTTGAGCCTTGAGTAGGAGATAGCCTGTGGAACGCGAATACATGGAATTCGACGTGGTCATCGTCGGTGCCGGCCCCGCTGGCCTGTCCGCCGCCTGCCGTCTGAAGCAGAAGGCCGCCGAAGCCGGTAAGGAAATCAGCGTCTGCGTGGTCGAAAAAGGCTCCGAAGTCGGCGCACACATCCTGTCCGGTGCCGTGTTCGAACCACGCGCTCTGAACGAACTGTTCCCGGACTGGAAAGAACTCGGCGCCCCGCTGAACACCCCGGTCACCCGCGATGACATTTTCGTGCTGAAAAACGCCGACAGCGCGCAGAAAATCCCTGACTTCTTTGTGCCCAAGACCATGCACAACGAAGGCAACTACATTATTTCCCTGGGCAACCTGTGCCGCTGGCTGGCCCAGCAGGCCGAGAACCTGGGCGTGGAAATCTACCCGGGCTTCGCCGCTCAGGAAGCGCTGATCGACGAAAACGGCATCGTGCGCGGGATCATCACCGGTGATCTGGGCGTCGACCGTGAAGGCAACCCGAAAGAAGGCCTGTACACCCCGGGTATGGAACTGCGTGGCAAGTACACGCTGTTCGCCGAGGGCTGCCGTGGCCACATCGGCAAGCAACTGATCAAGCGCTACAACCTCGACAGCGATGCCGACGCCCAGCACTACGGCATCGGCCTGAAAGAAATCTGGGAAATCGACCCGGCCAAACACCAGCCAGGCCTGGTGGTGCACACCGCCGGTTGGCCGCTGGACATCATGGGCACCGAAAACACCGGCGGCTCGTTCCTCTATCACCTGGAAAACAACCAGGTCGTGGTCGGTCTGATCGTTGACCTGTCGTACAGCAACACTTACCTGTCGCCGTTCGACGAGTTCCAGCGCCTCAAGCATCACCCGGTGCTGGCGCAGTACCTGGAAGGCGGCAAGCGCGTCAGCTACGGCGCCCGCGCCATCTGCAAAGGTGGCCTGAACTCGCTGCCGAAAATGGTCTTCAAGGGCGGCGCGCTGATCGGCTGCGACCTCGGCACCCTGAACTTCGCCAAGATCAAAGGCAGTCACACCGCAATGAAGTCGGGCATGCTCGCCGCTGAATCGGTGGCCGACGCCCTGTTCGCCGAGAAGGATGGCACTGAAGAGCTGACCACTTACGTCGACGCGTTCAAGAAGAGCTGGCTCTACGACGAACTGTTCGCCAGCCGCAACTTCGGCCCGGCGATCCACAAGTTCGGCGCGATTGTCGGCGGTGGCTTCAACTGGCTGGATCAGAACATCTTCGGCGGCAAACTGCCGTTCACCCTGCACGACACCAAACCGGACTACGCCTGCCTGAAGCTCGCGGCCGACTGCAAGAAGATCGACTATCCGAAGCCGGACGGCAAACTCAGCTTCGACAAACTGAGCTCGGTGTTCATCTCCGGTACCAACCACGAAGAAGAGCAACCGTGCCACCTGAAGCTGACCGACCCGAGCATTCCGCTGAGCCGCAACCTGCCGATGTACGACGAACCGGCACAGCGCTACTGCCCGGCCGGTGTATATGAAGTGATCACCAAGGAAGACGGTGAAAAGCGCTTCCAGATCAACGCCCAGAACTGCGTGCACTGCAAGACCTGTGACATCAAGGACCCTTCGCAGAACATCACCTGGGTCACGCCGGAAGGCGCTGGCGGCCCGACTTACCCGAACATGTAAGTCGCATCGCTGAACAACGAGGCTCCCGAAATGGGGGCCTTTTTGTTGCCCAAAATTTAATGCATCACATCATCCCCTGTGGGAGCTGGTTTGCCAGCGATGGGGCCGTGTCAGTCGACATCTTGGCAGCCTGGATCACCGCCATCGCTGGCAAGTCAGCTCCCACAGGGTTACGCAAACTCTCAGGCAACGCGCTCATCACCAGGGCTACGCTCGAAGTAGCGCTTGTACTCACGACTGAACTGCGACGTACTCTGATACCCCACCCGATGCGCCACCTGCGCCACGCCCAGCCCTTCGGCGACCAGCAAGGTCTGCGCCTTGAGCAGGCGCAGGCGCTTGAGATACTGCACCGGCGACAACAGCGTGCTGCGCTTGAAGTGCTCGTGAAAGGACGACACGCTCATGTTCGCGCAACTGGCCAACGTCTCGACATTCAGCGGCTCGGTGTAATGCGCATGCAGATGGCTGATTGACGCCGCGACCCGGGCGAACTGCCCCTGCTGTTCGACCAGTGCGCGCAACACATCGGCCTGCGGCCCGCGCAACGCAGTGAACAACAATTCGCGGACCCGCGCCGGTCCGAGAATCTGCCGTTCCAGCGGATCGTGCAGGCAACGCAGCAAGCGTTCGACACAGCCGCGCATATCATCGTCGAGCACCACCGAGGTCATCGACTCCGGTGTCTGCGCCGGAATGTGCCGCCCCGGCGCCAGCCCCATGGCCAGCACCAGTTCGCCGAGCAACACCCGGTCGATGGCCACCGACACACCCAGCAACGGCGCATCCGGCAAGGCAAAGGTTTCACACTCGAACGGCACCGGCAGCGCCTGAATCAGGTAGTGCCCGGCGCCATATTCCATGGTGCGCGGGCCGAGGAACGCCAGTTTGCTGCCTTGGGCGATGATCATCAGGCTCGGCTCATAAATGTGCGGGCCACGCGCGACGTCGCAACTGGCGCGCAACACCTGCACACCGGGTAACCCGGTCTGGCTGTAACCGTCGCAAAGCGCCAGCGGCTCGATCAGCGAAACCAGCGTGGCATTGGCATCAAGGTGGCGAGTCAACTGCATCGGAGGGGTCTTCAAAAAAGTCACGGAAAAAGGCATGCAAGCATCATCGCAGATCCTTTTGCCAATGCGCTTGCCCAGACCTGCATGCCGGAGGATTAGGCATGAGACCCGGAGGAATCGTCATGGCCGCAGCGGCAGTCGGCGCCCAAAATGCGCCACCTCACCTGTCACTGCTTCTGCGAGGTTTCTCATGTACACCGCTATCGGTTATGCCGCTCAATCGGCCACCACTCCCCTCGCCCCGATGAAATTCGAACGCCGCAGCCCGCGCGCCGACGACGTGGCGATCGAGATCCTGTACTGCGGCGTCTGCCACTCCGACATCCACCAGGCGCGCAACGAATGGGGCATCGCCGTGTATCCGTTGATGCCCGGCCACGAAATCGTCGGCAAAGTCACCGCCATCGGTGCCAACGTCACTCAACATAAAGTCGGCGACCTGGTCGGTGTCGGTTGCATGGTCGACTCTTGCCGCACCTGCGCCGCCTGCCAGCAGAACCTCGAGCAATACTGCCTCGAAGGCCCGACCATGACTTACGCCACCCCTGACCGGGTCGACGGCAGCAACACCATGGGCGGTTATTCGGACAGCATCGTGGTCAGCGAGCACTTCGTGGTGCGCATTCCGGAAAAGCTGGATCTGGCCAGCGCCGCGCCGATCCTCTGCGCTGGCATCACCACCTACTCGCCGCTCAAGCACTACGGGGTCAAGGCCGGCGACAAGGTCGGGATTCTCGGCATGGGCGGCCTCGGCCACATGGGCATCAAGTTCGCCAAGGCCATGGGTGCGGAAGTCACGCTGTTCACCCGTTCGGCGAGCAAGGCCGAAGAAGGCCGTCGTCAGGGCGCCGATCATGTGATCGTCTCCACCGATGCCGAGCAAATGGCCGCCGCTGCGGGCCGTTTCGACTTCCTGCTGGACACCATTCCGGTGCAGCACGACCTCAACCCGTACCTGCAAACCCTGCGCTTTGATGGCGTGCATATCCTGGTCGGCCTGATCGAACCGATCGACCCGCCCGTGCACGCCGCCAACCTGGTGCTGGGCCGTCGCGTACTGGCCGGTTCGCTGATCGGCGGCATCGCCGAAACCCAGGAAGTGCTGGATTTCTGCGCCGAGCACAACATCACCTGCGACATCGAAATGCTCGACATCCGCCAGATCAACGAAGCTTACGCGCGGATGATTGCCGGTGACGTGAAGTACCGCTTCGTGATCGACATGGCGACCTTGAAGCTTTAAACCTTCAAGCCAAGCTCCGCCGAGAGCCGGGCTGTGACCCCTTTGATCAGGGGGATCAGCTCGGCCATTTTTTCCAGCGGCATGTACGGCACGGTGCTGGCGATGCTGATCGCCGCGACAATGCGCTTGCTCGCATCGCGAATCGGCGCCGCCACGCAGCGGATCGACGGTTCGTTGTCCTCCAGATCGAAGGCGTAGCCGCCGGCCACGTACTCGGTCATGCGCTGCTCGAGCTGTTCCCACGATTGCTGGGGATGCTGCGGCCAGAACTGACTTTTCCCACCCGCCGGCAGGCTGATGTCGTACAGGCGCTGCCAATCCTGCGGTGCATCATCGAGCATCAACGCCTTGCCGATCCCGGTGCGCGCCAAGGGCATGCGGTGGCCGACACGCGAACGCATTTCCGGGCCGTTGCGCCCCGGATTCTTCAGCAGGTACAACACCTCATCGCCTTCGCGAATGCCCAGGTGCACGGTGTCGCCGGTCAGCGCCGACAACTCGTCCAGATACGGCCCGGCCAGACTCACCAGCGGCAACTCTTCACGCGCCTGAAACCCCAGCTCGATCAGCTTGGGCCCCAGCAGATAGCCGATTTGCGGCACTACGCGCAAATAGCGCTCGTCCACCAGGCAACTGGCCAGACGATGGGTGGTGCTGCGCGTGGTGCCGATCAGCCGGGCAATCTCTTTCAGATCGCGGGCGCCACTGGCCACCGCGTGCACCACGCCCAGGCCGCGAAGCAGCGTCTGGGTGCCGGTGGGTGCGGCGTCCTTGGTTTTTTCCGGGGCGTCTTCCTGCATATCCAGCCTTTACCGTTGAGCGAGGGAACGGGCGGCATTATGGTCGCCCGACGCAGACGACTACAACTCGATACGCTCGACCTTGCCCACCAGCAGCACGTAGGACAATGCACCGATCAGCGCCAGAACCGCGATGTAAGTAATCGCCGGGGCGAACGAATCACCGCTGGCGAGGAAACCGATGACAATCGGCGTGGCAATTGCCGACAGGTTGCCGATGAAGTTGAACACCCCGCCGGTCAGCCCCAGCAACCGCGCCGGAGCGAGGGTCGAGACCAGCGACCAGGTGATCGACGCCAGCCCGTTGCCGAAAAACGCCAGCGCCAGGAAGGCAATCACCAGCGGTGTCGATTCAACGAAATTGGCACCGATGATCGAGGTGGAAATCAGCAGCCCGCCAATGATCGGCAACTTGCGCGCAAAGCCGACGCTGCAGCCACGGCGGATCAACAGGTCGGAAAAGAACCCCGAACACAGCACGCCAATGAACGCGGCAAGAAACGGCAGCGACGCCAACAGGCCGGATTTGATGAAGTCCATGCCGCGATATTTCACCAGATAGGTCGGGAACCACGTCAGGAAGAACCACAGCGTCGAGTTCAGACAGAACTGGCCGAGGTAGATGCCCCACAACTTGCGTTTGCTCAGGACGATGCCGAGATCGGTCCAGCTGAATGAGGCCTTAGTTGCTTGCGCTTGAATGTCTACCAGTCCGCCGCCCTCGCGGATCAGGTCGATCTCTGCGCTGTTGGCGCCCTTGAAGTCTCGCGGTTCGCGATACACCGCGTACCAGATCGCCGCCCAGATGATGCCTGCCGCACCGGTCGCGACAAACACCATGTGCCAGCCGAACTCATGTTGCAGCCAGGCCAGCACCGGGGTCAGAAACGCCAGCCCGACAAATTGCCCGGAGGTGTAGAAACCAATCGCCGTGGCCCGCTCGCGCTCGGGAAACCAGGTGGTGACCACGCGGCTGTTGATCGGATAGGCCGGGGCTTCCAGCGCGCCGACCGCCATGCGCAATACGAACAGCGCGATGAAACTCGCGGCAAAACCGAGCAGCACCGTGGCCAGCGACCACAGCAGCAGCGCGACGCTGTAGAGGATGCGCGGTGGCACGCGATCCACCAGCCAGCCGCCGGGGATCTGCATCGCGGCGTAGGTCCAGCCGAATGCGGAGAAAATCAGCCCGACGTGAACCGGGTCGATGCCCAGTTCGCTGGTCAGCGCAGGCGCGGCAATCGACAGGTTGCTGCGGTCGAGGTAGTTGATGACCACGGTGATGAACAGCAGCACCATGATGAAAAACCGCTTGCGGCTAGGCGTGGCTAAAGACGCCTGCCCGGTGAGGGTTTGCGTTGGCATGGGGGTGCCTCTTTTTATGATTATTTGAGGACAGTCGTAAAACTTGCGCCGAACCCTGTGGGAGCTGGCTTGCCAGCGATAGCGGTGCATCTGTTACATCAATGTCGGATGTGCCGCCGTCATCGCTGGCAAGCCAGCTCCCACAATGGATTTTGGGTGGGTCAGAAGGGACTCACCACTCGGCAAAACTGCCGTCGGCATGGCGCCAGATCGGGTTGCGCCAGCGGTGGCCGACGGCGGCACGCTCGATCACGTATTCCTCGTTGATCTCGATACCCAGCCCCGGCCCGTTCGGAATCTTCACGAAGCCTTGGTCGTAGTCGAACACCCGCGGATCCGTCACGTAGTCGAGCAAATCGTTGCTCTCGTTGTAATGGATACCCAGGCTCTGTTCCTGAATGAACGCGTTGTAACAAGCCGCGTCGAGTTGCAGACACGCCGCCAGCGCAATCGGCCCCAGCGGGCAATGCAGCGCCAGCGCCACATCGTAGGCTTCGGCCATGTTGGCGATCTTGCGGGTTTCGGTGATGCCGCCGGCGTGTGAGGCATCCGGCTGGATGATGTCGACGTAACCTTCGCTCAACACCCGTTTAAAGTCCCAGCGCGAGAACAGCCGCTCACCGAGGGCAATCGGCGTGCTGGTCAACGGCGCCAGCTCCTTCAGCGCTTCGTAGTTTTCACTGAGCACCGGCTCCTCGATGAACATCAGTTTGTACGGGTCGAGCTCCTTCATCAGCACCTTGGCCATCGGCTTGTGCACCCGACCGTGGAAGTCGACGCCGATACCGACGTTCGGCCCGACCGCATCGCGCACGGCGGCGACATTGGCCAGGGCCAAATCGACTTTCTCGAAGGAATCAAGGAACTGCAGTTCTTCGGTACCGTTCATTTTGACTGCCGTAAAGCCACGGCTCACTGCCTCTTTCGCGGCACGTGCGGTGTCGGCCGGACGGTCGCCACCGATCCACGAATACACGCGGATCTTGTCACGCACCTGACCGCCGAGCAGATCACTGACCGAGACACCGAGGGCCTTGCCCTTGATGTCCCACAGCGCCTGATCGATACCGGCCAGCGCACTCATATGGATCGCACCGCCACGGTAGAAGCCGCCGCGGTACAGCACGGTCCAGATGTCCTCGATGTTGCGTGGGTCTTTGCCGATCAAGTAGTCGGACAATTCCTCGACCGCAGCCGCGACGGTATGGGCGCGGCCTTCAACTACAGGCTCGCCCCAACCGGTCACGCCCTCATCGGTTTCGACCTTGAGGAAGCACCAGCGCGGCGGGACGATGAAGGTGGTGAGTTTGGTGATTTTCATCTGTTTGTCTCTCTTGTTAGATGCAGCGCACGCAGCGCCGGATAAATCTCAGCGAAGGGCCTTCCAGGCAGCCACGTAGGCCTTGGCATTGGCCGTCACTTGCTCAACCGTCATGCCCGGTTTGAACAGGCCGGAACCGAGGCCGAAACCTTTCACGCCAGCGTCGATGAATGCTTGCATGTTGTCCGGGGTGATCCCGCCGACCGGCGCCAGCACCGTTCCGGAAGGCAACACCGCGAGCCACGCCTTGACCACCGCCGGGCCCATCTGCTCGGCCGGGAACAGCTTGAGAATGTCCGCGCCCTCCTCCAGCGCCGCAAACGCTTCGGTCGGTGTCGCAACACCCGGCGACAGGTAAAGCCCCGCCGCTTTCGCAGCACGCAACACCTTGGCATCGCTGTGCGGCATGACGATCACCTGGCCGCCAGCCTCTTTCACCCGCTCGACCTGCTCCGGGGTCAGCACCGTGCCGGCACCGATCAGGCAATCGGCGGGCAAGGTCTGACGCAGGATGCGGATACTTTCGTACGGCGACGGGGAATTGAGCGGTACTTCGATGACGCGAAATCCGGCGGCATACAGGACTTCTCCGACCGCTGCGGCTTCCTGCGGATGCAGGCCACGCAAGATCGCGATCAGACCGTTTTGTGCCAATGCTTGCTTGAGCATGTCAGGCCTCCAGTCAGGGTTAACGGGATGAGGAATCGAGCAGTCCGGCGGCCAGCGCCAGTTGCCACAGGCCACGCTCGGTGGCCTGCTCGGCCAGCGTGACGCGAGCGAAACCGCAAGCCTCGAGGGCACGACCGTAACGGGCGCAGAGTTGCGCGTTGCCAATAAGGATGATTGCGGGCAGATGCACGCTGTGGCGCCGACGCCGCTGCACCGCGGCAAGCGCCGCCAGTTCATGGCCGATCATCAGCCCGGACAGGTAATCCGCTTGCGCCGTCGGGGCCAGTTCGCCGGTCAGGCCCAAGGTGCGTGCACTGAATAATGTGGAGAGCACGCCCAGTTCGCCGTCCGCCGACAGCGCCACTTGCACGCCACGGTCAAATGCCACGCCGTCGAACGCCACACCCTGTTGCTGGGTACGCCCGAGAATGCTGTGTTCACTGAGCACGGCGAACACTTCGCCGGTCATGAAGGTGTCGAAATGTGTGATGCAGCCATCGACCACTTCCACCCACTTGGAATGGCTGCCCGGCAGACCGATCAACAGATCGCCGCCCGCCTCCGCCGGCAAGTTCTGCAGTACGCCGAGGACTTGGGTTTCTTCGCCGCGCATCACATTCGGCAGGCGTGAACGCTGGATCACCCCCGGCACGATATGTACCCGCGTGCCGCGCAGACTGACCAGTGTTTGTAAGGAATTTCCGAGATTGGCGACGTTTGCCGGCGTTTCGCAGTAGGCCGCCTCGCGCCAGCCCTGGGCGCTGCCCACCATGCCGCAGGCGATCACCGGCAGATCCGGCTGCGCATCAAGCCAGTCGCCACACGCCTCTTCGAAGGCCAGTTCAAAGCCGTCGGCGCATTCACCACCGTGGATGACTCGCGGCGTCTTCGGTAACTGCATGATCCCGGACGACAGCGCACGCTGCTCCAGCACCACCCCGCCCGCCGCGAGTTTGTAAGCACGTAATGAGGTCGTCCCCCAGTCGAGCGCGATCAATTGCGCCTGCATCGCTTCACCTGTTTTGTTTTTGGCAGTGAGTGCGACGGACTATAAACCTTGGCGCAGGAAAATCTCAATATATAAATATCATTCCCATATTATGGGATTTACAAGTGTAACAAGCGTTTCTCTGCCAAATCTTTAAAATGCCGGCCGCGTCCATGCGACGACCGCTCTCGATATGTTCAGGGAAGAAAAAATGAAAACCGCTTTAACGGCGTTACTGCTCTGTGGCGCACTCTGCTTCGCGGCGATTGCCAGCGCCTTGCCCGCTATCAAGGAGGGCGATATCTGGGCCTACAACACCCGACCGGGTGAAGAAGCCTCGACCTTGACCATCCTCAAAATCGAAGGTTATCCGCATTACGGCACCGTCGTGCATATCCGCGTTGATGGCATTCGGATGATCAACCCGGTCACCGGAGGCGAGTTCACCGCAATGCCCCACCTGCCTTTCCAGGCCGAGGCTTTGCAGCGCAGCCTGACTCGGCGCGTGGGAGAAACGGCGCAGATTCCGGATTTCAGCCAGGGCTACACCTACTGGAAGGCGGCCTTCGATGAAGAGAAGGCCGGGGCTTTCAAGATTTCCGTGCGAAAGACGCTTGATGGGTTGCTCAGCGGCAACTGGGAAATGACTGATGATGACACCGCCAAAACCACATCGACGCCCTGACGATCATCCCTCGGCAAACTCACGCAACACCTTGCCATCCATGCGATAGCGCACCCACTCTTCCTGCGGCTGCGCACCAAGGGATTTGTAGAATTCGATGGCCGGGGTGTTCCAGTCCAGCACACTCCATTCGAAGCGGCCGCAGTCGTTGTCGCAGGCGATTTTCGCCAGATGCCGCAGCAGGGTTTTACCGGCACCGCCGCCGCGCTGTTCGGGGGTGATGTAGAGGTCTTCGAGGTACAGGCAATTGCTGCCGAGCCACGTCGAATAGCTGAAGAAGAACACCGCAAAACCGATCGGCACACCGTCACGCAGGCAGATCAGACCATGGGCCGTGGCGCCTTCACTGAACAGGCTGCGCTCGATATCGGTGACGCTGGCGATCACTTCGTGGCGGGCCTTTTCGAAATCTGCCAGTTCGGTGATGAAGGCGAGGATTTGCGGCGCATCGCTGGGGGTCGCCGGGCGGATTTCGATCGTCATGAACGGGCCTTGTCGGAAAAGGGAAAGCGCCATACTAAAGCCGTGGGCGGCGCTCGTCACATTCCATACCTGGTAGAGAACCTTGTGGTGAGGGGATTTATCCCCGATGGGGTGCGCAGCAGCCTTGAAAAAGGGGAGTGCTTCGCACTCCATCGGGGATAAATCCCCTCACCACAGAAGTATCATGGGCTTCAAAATTCAGGTAAGTCTGCAAGGATGTTCATGAACGCCACTGCTTTTGCGCCGCTCACCTCACTCGCCGCCGAGTTGCTGCCCCACGCTCTGGAGACCTCCGACGACGGTGCCCACGACCTCGCTCACTTGCAACGGGTCTGGCACACCGTGCGCACCTTGCAGGCCGAGGAAGGCGGCGACTTCGAAGTATTGCTCGCCGCCGTGCTGCTGCACGACTGCGTAGCTGTCGAAAAGAACTCGCCGCTGCGCTCGCAGGCCTCGCGCCTTGCCGCTGACAAAGCCGCCAACGTGTTGGCCGATCTGGATTGGCCCGAAAGCAAAATCGCCGCCGTCAGCCACGCCATCGAAGCCCACAGTTTTTCCGCCAACATCACCCCGCTGACCCTCGAAGCGAAACTGGTCCAGGACGCCGATCGGCTCGACTCGCTGGGCATGCTCGGCGTTGCCCGCACCTTCTACGTCGCCGGGCGCGTGGGCAGTGCGTTGTATGACCCGCTGGACCCTGAAGCCAAGGAGCGCGACTACGACGACACACGCTTCTGCCTCGACCACTTTCAGACCAAGCTGCTGCACCTGGCCGACGGTTTCCAGACTGGCGCTGGTCAGCGTCTGGCGCAGATCCGCCATCAGCGTCTGAAGGGTTTCATGGAGCAGTTCAAGGAAGAGATCGGCATTGATGCCGCACTTCGCCAATAGACCGTTCGTCGATCATCAGGCACCAATCCGATTCAGGGGCAGACCAAACACAGGTAAGGATTCCAATCACTGGAGAAGCCCTATGATCCCGTCAAGGTTGACTGCCCTCGTTTTCGCCGCCCTGCTGAGCCCTGCGGTTTTCGCCGCTTCTACCACTGCAGCGGGCACCGGTCCTACCGATCCGGTTCCTTCACCGCGCGCCCCGGCCATTAACAGTGCCCCAGGCATGAACACCGATGGCTCCGGGGTTCCGTTGATCAACCAGCCACCTGCCACTGGCACCGACCCACGCACACAAGGCAGTGACCCCGGCCGCCAGGGTGGCATGAACACCCCCGACGCCCCCGCAACACCCGATAACGCCGGCCCCGGCATCGGCTCGAAAACCACCACCGGTGGCTCGGGTTCCGAAGGCAGCGGTCAGTAGTTCGCCGACGCGAGCGTCCTATTCACATCCATGAAGAGGTAACCATGAACGTCGATAAAAACCTGGAAAAAGAAGTCCTTACCCGCCTGCTGCACGCCCATCCGAGTGGATTGGGCAAAGAGGTGCTGGACAACTATCGCGGTGAGAAAGTCGTGGCCAGCGCCCTCGCCACCCTGCAGGATCGCGGACTGATTCACCATGGTCATGTGACCTGCAATGAGGCCGGCGAACACTCGTTGAATCTGCCGATCAAGCTCAGTGCCGCGGGCGTTGAAGCGGCGAGAAAGCTGGATGTCTAGAAGCGGTGGTTGTGTGAACACATGATCTTTCAAGAGCTGCTGCTGGCGGCGATCTTTTGATCTTGCTTTTTAAAATCAAAAGATCGCAGCCTTCGGCAGCTCCTACACATGAAACCCATCTACTGGTGCAAGGAGAAATCCCATGCCTCGTGGAAGCAAAGACAAATACACCGCCGAACAGAAGCGCAAGGCCGAACACATCGAAGACGGCTATGAGAAAAAAGGCTTGTCGAAGGATGCAGCCGAGGCGCGGGCCTGGGCGACGGTCAACA
This sequence comes from Pseudomonas sp. 22189, assembly GCF_052045635.1. Classification (NCBI taxonomy): domain Bacteria; kingdom Pseudomonadati; phylum Pseudomonadota; class Gammaproteobacteria; order Pseudomonadales; family Pseudomonadaceae; genus Pseudomonas; species Pseudomonas sp. 22189. The sequence goes on along the minus strand of NZ_JBQEPG010000001.1, from coordinate 247,935 downwards.
AACAGTCGGGCGGTGGCGAAAAGGCTGGCGGCCCCGGACGCAGGAAACCGGCGAGTGCCAAGTCCGAAGATCGCAAAGAATCATCGCGGCGAGCGGTGGCCAGTCGCGAGGGACATGCGCGCGACAGCAAGGCGTCGCGCGAGACGCAGACTGTCGACAGTCTGAGGAAAGAGGCGCGGGCGAAGGATATCGCCGGGCGCTCTTCGATGCGCAAGGACGAGTTGATTGCGGCGTTGCGCAAAGCCGGCTGATATTTGTTGTGAGGCTGATGGCCTTATCGCTGGCAAGCCAGCTCCCACAGTGACTCCGGGGTACACAAATTTGCGTTTCACCCTGTAAACCTGTGGGAGCTGGCTTGCCAGCGAAAGCGTCTGTTCAGTCGCCGCAGGACTCGCGGATAAACCCATCCACTTCAGCCGCCCCCGGCGCTGTAGCCGGCCCCCATCGCGTGACTGCCAAAGCCGCTGCCGCATTCGCCCGCCGCGCCGCCTCATGCGCATCCAAGCCCTGCGCCAACCCGGCGACAAACACCCCGGCATGCGCATCCCCCGCACCGTTGCTGTCGACCGCTTTCACGGCCAACCCCGGCACATGCCGACGTTCACCGGCCTGCTGAATCCAGCAACCCTGCGGCCCGTCGCGTACCACCAACAGCACGTCTTGCGGTAAGTGTTCGGCGAGTCGGTCCAGTGCCGCGCCAATGTCCGCAGCTCCGGTGAACCTCAACGCCTCGACGCTGTTGCTGGTCCACACATCAATGCGCGGCAGCAGCGCCTGCATCAACGCCGAGTCCGGCGATTCCACCAACGGCCCCGGATCGAACACCACGTTGATCGCGTCCGGCAGCGCCAGCGTCCAGTCCAGCAAAGCTTGCGCCTTGCCTGCATGCAGCAGGCTGTAGCCGCTCACATACACGTAATCGCCCGCTTCGGCGGCCACACTGTTCAAATCCTCCTCGGTCACCTCACCTTCAGCGCCGATGTAGGAAATGAAACTGCGCTCGGCCGACGCATCGGTCAGCGCCACGCAAATTCCGGTGTCGCGTTGCGCAGGCGTCGGGATGCCGATATGAATGCCTTCATCCTTCATCGCCTGACGCGCCAGATCGCCGAAACGCCCACTGCCGTGGCGACCGAGATAAACCACCGGCAAACCATTGCGCACGGCAGCGGCCATCACGTTGAAACCGCCGCCGGCCTCGAACGCCGCAGACTGCGCCAGCACATCGCCGCCGATTTGCGGCAACTGATCCACCGCCATGACCAGGTCGATGATGACCTGGCCGGTGTGCAACATCTTAGGCATGAGCATTCTCGACTTGCGCGGCGCGGCGATCTTTTGCCCCGCCGAGAATCAGGTAAATGCCACCGGCCACCACGAAGGTCACGATCCAGCCCAGACCGTTGTGGCCCAGCCACGAGTCAGACAGGAAGCCTTTGAACCAGACGTTCTCGGCGGTGGTGCCGATGGTGGTGAAACTGAAGCCGAGCACGATGGCAATCGCCCAGGCGCCGAACGCACGCCACTCGATGCCGCCGCGATACCAATAGGCGCTGCTCGGGCTGACATCTAGCAGGTCTCTGGGGCTGTAGTAATGACGGTGAATCAGGTCGACGACGAAGATCCCGACCCAAGCAGTGATCGGCACCGCCAACAGGGAAATGAAGGTGATGAACGGGCCGTAGAAGCTGTCGGCAATCAGCATGAAGTAGATCGAGCCGGCGAAGATCGCCACGATGTCGACCACCACTGCGTACACGCGTTTGACCTTCAGACCGAGGGTCAGCGTGGTCAAACCGGCGGAGTACACCGAAAGGTTGTTCGACAGCAGCAGGCCGCCGAATGCAGTGATCAGGTACGGTACGGCCATCCACGTCGGCAGCATGTCGCGGATGGCCACGATCGGGTCAGTCGCCGATGCCAGATCGTTGTTGCCCACCGACAGCAGGCCGCCGAGGGTGATCAGCAGCACCAGCGGAATCCCCGCACCGAACGCCGCCGACGCCACCAGCCGGACAGCCTTGACGCTGCGGTGCTGATAGCGCGACATGTCCGCACCGGCGTTAGCCCAGCCGATCCCGGTGCCGGCGGCCATGGTGCCGATGCCGATGATCATCGCGCTCAGCGGCGCTGGCGTGGCGTTGAACACCGCGCTCCAGTCGATGGTCGCGCAGAGGAAGCCGCCGACCAGAATGTTCAGCGCGCCGAACACGTAGGTCGCCCACTTCTGGATCACCAGCAACGTCGCGTGACCGAGGCCGGAAACCGACAGGGTCAGCAACACGAAAATCGCGATGAAGAGTAGGGTCAGCACGGGCGCGCTTTTCGCTTCAACCGGTGAGCCGAACAGGATCGAGCACAGCGACAGCAGCACGAATGCGGCGGTGGTGGTGTTGACGGTTTCCCAGCCCAGACGCGACATCAGCGAGACCAGAGTCGGGCCGATGTTACCGCGCACGCCGAAGATCGCCCGCGACAGGGTCAGGCTCGGCGCGCGACCGCGGCGACCGGCAATCGAGATGATTCCCACCACCGCAAACGAACCGGCTGCGCCGACAATCGCGACAATGATCGCCTGCCAGATTGCCAGCCCGCGAAACGCCACCAGCGTAGCGCCGAGCGGCAGTCCGAGAATGGAAATGTTGGCGGCGAACCAGACCCAGAACAGTTGCAGCGGATGGCCGTTGCACTCGGCTTCCGGCACCGGCTCGATCCCCCGGGTTTCCAGTTGCCCGGCGCTTGGCCCGACGTTTGATGAACTCATGAACAGTGCTCCTGTTTGCCTTTATTGTGGTTGTGGCAATGACGCAAAACGACAAGACATCTGTGGCCTTCCCGGGCCTGTCTGTGCGATCCATTGCGGGTGAATAATTCATAAATGCGTCGCGCCTATCGCGGGCAAGCCCGCTCCCACAGGTTCAAAGTGAACCTTAAGATATGCACGATCCCTGTGGGAGCTGGCTTGCCAGCGAAGGCGTCAATTGAATCAACGCAAGGCCAACAGACCTTGCACCAACGGCTCAAGCTCCAGATGATTGACAGCCTTCACCGTTTTGATCATCTCGGCAGGCCAACTCTCAAGACCCAGGCAGGCCCCGAGCATGGCGCCGAGAATCGCCGCGATGGTGTCAGTGTCGCCGCCAAGGCTGGCGGCCATGCACAACGCTTCGAACGCGCTCATCTCGCCGACCGCTACTTGCTGCGCCAGGGCAAACGAGACCACCACCGATTCCTGCGATGCCACTGACGTGCCAATCACGTCGTACAGCAGATCCGCCAGCAGCGCCTTGTCGCTATCGACGCTGATGCTGCGCGCCCAACTGATGCGCGAAGCGATGCGCCCGCCGGCGACCCAGTGCCCATGTGCCTCGGCCTGTTGCGCAATCTGCTGGCCGAGGTTCAATGCCTGGCCCAGATCCATGCCGTTGATCCCGGCCGAGACCACCGCCGCCACCGCCGCCGCGCTGGAAATCCCCAACGTGGTGTTGTGGGTGACCTGACAGGCCTGCACCACGGCTGCGATGAAACGCTCGGGATCAGCGACGTCTGCCGCAATGCCCACCGGAGTGATGCGCATCGCCGCACCATTGGTAGTGCCGTAACGCCCGGCCTCCTCCGGCGAATGCCCGGCGAGGATCATTTCAATGGCGCGTTTGGTCGACGGGCCGAGCAGGTCCTGCGACCCCTTGGCCTGCATCTCGGCTTCCCATTCGATCAGCCGTTGGGCGAGGACTGCCGGTTCGATGCGGCCCCTGCCTTCGACCAGCAACTCGCCGACCAGAATCGCCTGTTCGGTGTCGTCGGTGATCGAGCCCTTGGGCATGTTCGCGGCAATCGGTTGCAGAGGACCGGCATCCTGCAGATCGGTGATCCGGCCGAAGCGGGTCTTGATCGTTTCGCGGTTCAACGATTGCGTCGGCATGCCCAGCGCATCACCGAGGGCCAGGCCATAAAACGCACCGAGGGCACGGTTGAGCGCGGTCATTTCGATTCTCCAAATTGCAGGTGCAGGCGGAAATGCACCGGGTCGAGCAGGCTTTCGACCTGTTCCATGAAACGGTTCTGTCGGTCGTAGGTGGTGCGCAGGGCCTTGAGGAACACGGTCCCAGTCGGGCGCCCGAGCAGTTCGGCGTCCTCGGCATTCAGCGGTTCGGCGCCGATCCATTGATCGCCGCGTTCGCCGATGTAGCCGTAGGCCGCGAGGGTAATGGTCAACGAGTTGTCGATCAGACCGACGCGCGGCAGGCTTTCCAGGCCGCCGGTGGCCGGCATCAAAGAGCGTTCGAGGGACACCAGGGTGCCGTCGTTGGAGCGGCGACGGCGGTCGAGGGTGATGAATTGGTCGGTGCCGAACCGCGAGAGCAGATCGGGCCGGGTCACAGCTTCCAGGCGCAGCACTTCAGTGTTGATCAGCGCCCCGCTGTCGGCCAGCGCCTGTGCCCAGCCGCTGCGCTGATCGAGCGCTACACCGTCGAACGTGACAATGGAGCCGACCCCGCTTTGCGTGGCGATGTAATTGCGCCGCTTCAGTTCGGCCAGCGCCTCGCGCAACGTGCCACGGCTGACGTTGAATTCCTGAGCCAACTGATGCTCGCCGGGCAATAGAAAGCCGTCCTCCATGAGGCCGCTTTCGATGCGCCGGACGAGTTCGTCGACCACCCGTTGTTTCTTGTCAAATCGTACCTGTCTAATCATGTACAAAGTGATACCCGAAACGGGCGCGGGCGGGCAAGGAATTTTTAGCAGAGATGACGGAAGGTCTGGCGCGGCGCAACCACCTGTGGGAGCTGGCTTGCCAGCGATGGCGGCGGAACATTCAAAGTTAATGTTGAATGATCAACCGAAATCGCTGGCAAGCCAGCTCCCACAGGTTCGCGTGCTGAGCGGGAATCAGCGTTGTTTGAGGCGGTCGATGACCACGGCCAGCAACAGAATCGAACCGCGAATCACATACTGATAAAACGTGTCGATGTTCTTCAGGTTCATCGCATTTTCGATGATCGCCAGAATCAGTACCCCGGCAATCACATGCCGGATCATGCCGATCCCGCCGCTCAACGACACGCCGCCGAGCACACACGCCGAAATTACGGTCAGCTCGAAACCCTGGCCAATCATTGGCTGCCCGGAGGTCATGCGCGATGCCAGAATCACCCCGGCCAGTGCGCCGATCACGCCGTGTACGGCAAAAATGATGATCTTGGTCCGGTCAACGTTGACCCCGGCGAGCAACGCCGCTTCCTGGTTGCCGCCGATGGCCATGGTGTTGCGCCCGTAGGTGGTGTAGTTCAGCAGCCAGCCGAAGAACAGGAAGCAGACGATGGTGATCAGGATCGGTACCGGCACGCCGAACAACTGGCCGTTGCCGAAGACGAAGAACGATTCCTGCGACACGCCCACCGCTTTGCCGTTGGCAAAAATGTAGGCCAGGCCGCGGACGATCTGCATCGTCGCCAGCGTGGTGATCAGCGCATTGACCCGCAACTTGGCAATCACGATGCCGTTGATCAGCCCGACAATCAGGCCCATTACCAGCGCCGCGCTGACGCCGAGGAACACGCTGTTGGTGTCGCGCATCACCACCGCCGCCACCACGCCGGCGCAAGCGATCACCGAGCCTACCGACAAGTCGAAGTGCCCCGACGCCAGGCAATACAGCATGGTGCACGCGGCGATGCCGGTGGTGGAAATCGCCAGGCCCAGCCCGCGCATGTTCAGTGGCGAAAGGAAGTTGTCGATCAGCAGCGTGCAGGCGAGGAAGATGCCGATGGCCGCCAGCAGCATGACCCAGTCGTCGAGGAAGCGCCGCAGGTCCAACGGTTTGCGGGGAGTCGGCAGCGCCTTGTTTTGGATGGTCATCATAGTCACCTCTCAGTTCGCCACGCCGTCAGCGCGATGGCGCGGCAAAGCCAGTTGCAGCAGGTTGGATTCATTGGCCTGGTCGCGGCTGACTTCGCCGCGCAGCGCGCCTTCGCAGAGCACCAGAATGCGATCGGAAATGCCCATCACCTCCATGAGGTCGCTGGACACCACGATCACCGAAATACCGTCGGCGGCCAGGTTATGGATGATCTGGTAGATCTCGGCCTTGGCCCCGATGTCGATGCCGCGAGTCGGCTCGTCGAGCAGCAAGACCTTCATCGGCATCGACAGCCAGCGACCGAGAATCGCCTTCTGCTGATTGCCGCCGGACAGGAATTTGATCTGCTGACCGGCGTGCGGGGTTTTGACTTTCAGCGCCTTGATCTGCTTGTCGGCGTTGCCCTTCTCCCACAGCCCGCGTAGCAGGCAGCCGAGGCTGGCATTGGCGCCGCGCGCGCTGATGTTGATGTTCTCGGCAACGCTGGCCAGCGGGATGATCCCCTCTTTTTTTCGGTCCTCGGGGCACAGCAGGATCCCGGCGGCAATCGCGTCACGCGGTGAGCGCAATTTCAGTTCATGCCCGCGTAATTCCAGGCGTCCGGCGGTGTTGCGCTCAAGCCCGCTGAGCAGCCGGAACAATTCCGTGCGCCCGGCTCCGACCAGGCCAAACAGGCCGAGAATCTCGCCCTTGTGCGCCTCGAAACTCACCGGTTCGCGCAGGCCCGGGCCGAGCAAACCGTCGACCTTCAACGCCACCGCGCCGCGTGGACGGCTGCGGTAATCGTAGATGTCCTGAATGTCGCGCCCGACCATGCAGGTCACCAGTTGATCGTGGGTCAACTGGCTCATGTCATCGAAGGTGCGCACGTAACGGCCATCCTTGAACACCGTCACCGCGTCGCAAATGCGGAACACCTCTTCCATGCGATGCGAGACGTAGAGCACCACTTTGCCCTCATCGCGCAGGCGGCTGATGATCGCCATCAAACGGTCGATTTCGCGCGCCGAGAGGCTGCTGGTCGGCTCATCGAAGGCGATCACATGCGCGCCACGGGACAGTGCCTTGGCGATTTCCACCAGTTGCCGCTGGCCGAGCGACAGGCGCCCGACCTTGGTCTGCGGATCGATTTCATCGGCCAGGCCCTTGAGGCAGGCCAAGGCATTCTGGCGCAGGACGCCACGATTGATCAGGCCGAAACTGGCCGGCAGATGACCGAGAAACAGGTTCTCGGCCACGCTCATTTCCGGCACCAGATGCAGCTCCTGGTGAATCACCGCGACGCCGCTGCCGATGCTGTCGGCGGTCGACTTGAACGCCATGGTCTGCTCGCCGATCTGCAACTCGCCGCTGCTCGGGATGTAGGCGCCGCCGAGGATTTTCAGCAGGGTCGATTTGCCGGCGCCGTTCTCGCCCATCAAGGCGTGCACCTGCCCCGGATGGGCGACGAAGCTGATCGCGTCCAACGCCTTGACCCCGGGGAAGGTCTTGCCGATCCCGTTGAAGCGCAGGCTGCCGCCGCTGCTGTTTACATGTGTGTGTACTTGCGCGTGCATCTGAGTCACCTCTTCACACCGATCGAGCAGCCATCAGTTCCACAGGCCGATTTTTTCCAGCTCTTGCTTGAAGTTCTCGCGGGTGATCAGGGTGACGTCATCCATCGCCGTGTACTTCGGCGGTTCTTTGCCGGTGGTGACCCACTCGTACATCATCTCGGCGGTCTTGTAGCCTTCGATGTGCGGGCTTGGCAGCATCGAACCGAAGAAACCGCTGTTGGGCTTTTTCAGCTCGCCGATGGCGTCGGTGCCATTGATGCCGATACCAATCACGTTGGCCGCAGCGAACCCGGCGGCTTCGGTGGCGCGCACGCCGCCGAGCACGGTGTTGTCGTTCATGCCGCCGATGATCAGGTTCTTCGCTGCGCTGGGCAGCTTGACCAGCGCCGAGTTGGTGGCGTCCATGCTGCCCGGCACGTCGAGGGTTTTCAGCGCGGCGGTCAGGATGTGGTCTTTCGGCAGGCCGGCGTCTTCGAGCGCCTTCATCGAACCGTCGGTGCGCTTCTTGCCGGTGTCGAGTTCGTTATAGGTGTTGACCACCGCGTAGGTGTCTTTCCAGTCCCAGTTGCGTTTCTTCGCTTCGGCAACCATCGCGTTGCCCTGCTTCTGGCCGACTTCGAACGCGGCCATGCCGAGGTATGGCACGTCTTCCATAAACTTGCCGCTGGCGTCGACAAAACGGTCGTCCACGGCGATCACTTTCAGATCATTGAGTTTGGCTTTGGCCATGATCGCCGGGCCGAGCGAGACGTCCGGCGGGCAGATCACGAAGCCTTTGGCACCGTTGGCCGCAAGGCTGTCGATGGCCGAGAGGGTTTTCTCGCCATCCGGCACGGCGATCTTGATCAGTTCGAAGCCTTTGTCCTTGGCGGCTTTTTCAGCGAAGGCCCATTCGGTCTGGAACCATGGCTCTTCAGCCTGCTTGACCAGGAAACCGATTTTCACGGCGTCGGCAGCGAGCAGCGTACTGCTCAGACTGAACGCGGTGACCGCCAGAGCGGCACTGCACAGGGTACGAATCCCGAAACGACGTTTCATAAGCTGACTCCTTGTTATTTTTCTTGAGCAAATTAAACAGTTTGTGGCGAGGGAGCTTGCTCCCGCTGGGCTGCGAAGCGGCCCTAAAACCGGTTACCTCGGTCAATCAAACACACCGCACAGCCCGAATTTACGACTGCTGCGCAGCCGAGCGGGAGCGAGCTCCCTCGCCACAGGTGTGGTGGCGTGACACGTACTGCTGCAAAGCCTGTTGAAAATAGTCATATCGTATGATGATTGGATTTCAAGCGGAGTTCACCGCCTGAAGCCCAAGCTATTCAGTCGTGGTACATCACCGAGCGCCCACCATCGATGGTGATGCACGAGGCATTGATGAACGGCGCTTCATCACTGGCCAGAAACACCGCGGTCATCGCCACTTCAATCGGCTGGCCGATACGTTTCGGCGGGTGCAGATCGAATGCTCGCTGACGCTCGGCGTGCGGGTCGGCAAAGCCGTTCCAGTAATCGACGTTGAGTTGCGTCTCGATGTAGCCCGGCGCGATAGCGTTGACCCGAACGCCCTTCGCCGCGTACTCGATACCCAGCGCCCGGGTCAGGCCGAGCAGGCCGTGCTTGGCCACCGGGTACGGGAAGCAACCGGGAATGATGTGGGAGGAATGGGTCGAAGCGATGTTGATGATGCTGCCGACACCCTGCTCGATCATCTGCGGCAGCACGGCTTTGCAACCGTACCAGGCGCCGTCCAGATCGATGGCGAAGCAACGACGCCAGTCTTCTTCGGTCATTTGCAGCGGATCGCGGAACACGTTGACCCCGGCGCAGTTGACCAGCACGTCGATGCGCCCGTGCCGCTCAACCGCCAGTCTGGCCATGGCGTGCAGGTCTTGCTGGCGCGAGACGTCGGCCTTGATCGCTTGAACGTCGTAGCCCTTGTCGCGCCACTGGGCGGCAACCTTCTCGACCTTCTCTGCCTGAATGTCGCTGATCACCAGCCTGGCCTGCTGTGAGGCGAAGGTGGCGACGATGGCTTCGCCGATGCCTTGAGCGGCGCCGGTCAGCAGCACCACTTTGTCTTTCAGACGCTCACCCTTCGGCGGCGCAGGCACCGGCGGCAAGGAAAGAGGTTCAGCCATGGATCAGGACTCCTGTTCGTCGACACAAAAAAACCGGGCATCTGACGATGTCCGGTCTGGAAGACTGTGAAAACGAAACAGGCAGGCGCAGCGAGCGACGCCGGGCCGTTGCGAGACGCTGACTCCGTTGGGGAGTGCGATAGAGATTCGCTGCATCACTTCACCTGTTTTGTTCTTTTTAAGTGTGAGTGCGTGTTACTGCTGGAGCCGACTATAAACCCGACCGACGAATAATCTCAATATATAATTTTGCATCCCATATTTTGGGATTTAACCTGCGAACCGTGTGCAGAGCTTGCCCGGTACATCGACCCGCATCGACAGGACTGCGCCATCCAGCGGATGGTTGTGCGGACTCTGGGCGCTGGTGATGTAGAGGGTTTTCAGGTCTTCGCCACCGAATACGCAACTGGTCGGGCGGCTGACGGGCAGATCGATTTTGCGCTCGACCTTGCCTTCCGGGCTCAGGCGCAGCAGACAACTGCCATCCCAGCGGGCGTTCCACACGTAGCCTTCGGCGTCCATTGCCGAACCGTCAGGATCACCCTGCCCGTTTGTGGCATACCAGACCTCAGGACTGCCGAGATTGCCATCGGTGTGAATGAAATAGCGATTGAGCGCCCCGTCCAGGCTGTCGCCGAACAGCAGCGTGGTGCCGTCGTCGCTCCACAGCAAGGTGTTGGGAATCCCCAGGCCACGCAGCAACGGCGTGACGCGCTGGTCGGGATCAATGCGGAACAGGCCACCGGACCGACGCTCGACCGGCAGGTCTTCGCCGTTGTCGCCGATGTTGTTCTGCATGGTGCCGAGCCACAGTCGCCCCTGGGCGTCGCAGCGCGCTTCATTGGGCCGATTGCCCGGTTGCGGGTCGGCGATGCAGAACAATGTCAGGCGCGGCTCAAGGCCCGGGGAATCGAGGTCCAGTCGATACACGCCGCTGCTCAGGGTTACCAGCGCATCGCCGCTGGCGCAAGGGATAAACGCCGAAACGTGCTCGGGCATCTGCCAGATCTGCACGTTGTTGCCGATCAGCCGCAGCGCCTGCTGGCCGGCGATATCGACCCAGTACAGCGCCTGGGTGGGGGCGTCCCAGAACGGGCCTTCTCCGAGTCTGGCGCGGTGTTGGGTGACGGCGGTCCAGCTCATGGCAACTCCTTGGTTCTTGTGGTTTTTATGGTAGGGATTTGTGTTGTCAGCTGGCTTTTTTGTCGGCCATCACCTGCGGGTAAAAGCGCTTGATTGCCAGATCGGCATTGTCGATCAGGGTCATGCAGGCCCACACCCCGCGCGCCGCATCGCGGGCGACGATGGCGTCGGCCATGTCCTTGTGGATTGGCAAGGTGCGACGCAGTTCATCGGGGTCAGCGGCGGAGACTTCAAACGACACGGCGAGCAGGGCGCCGAGGGCCGGGACCATTTGCTCAATGAACTGGTTATGGCTGGCTGCCAGAATGCACTCGTGGAACACCTGGTCGGCACGGTTGTAATCGATGCCGCTGTCGACCGCCCGTTCCAGCGCGTTGTAGGCCAATTGCACCGCATGAATCTGCTCCAGGCTGGCGCGCTCGCAGGCCCAGCGCACGGCCATCGGTTCGATGGTGCGACGCAGATCGAGCAGGTCATCGACAAAGTTTTCCGGCAAGCCATTGCGTGACAGCCAGCCGACGACTTGCGGATCAAACAGGTTCCAGCGCCGCACTGGCAATACGCGGGTGCCGACTTTCGGCCCGACCTCAAGCATGCCTTTGGCGACGAGGGTCTTGATCGCTTCGCGAATCACCGTGCGGCTGACGCCGAGTTGCTCGCCCAGATCGGCCTCGACCTTGATCGTCTGCCCCGGCTTTACCTGGCCAGCGGCAATCCAGCTGCCCAGCCAATCGACCGTTGATGCATGAAAGCTGCTGGACATGAAAACCTCAAAGCGCTTGGCGATGGGTGTTCACGCTAATGATCATATGATTAGCAGTCAATCGGGATTTTAAGGTGATTCTCAAAACCAATGTGGGAGCTCGCTCCCACAGGGATTTTTGTTTAAGGCTCGAGGCCGATGCGGAAGAATTCGCCGCCACTCCATACGCCCAACCAGCGCTGCCCGTCGATTTCGCGACTGACCGCCAGTTCCACCAGTTGGTAAAACACATTGCGGTGAATCAGCGCTTCGAGGTTGCTGCGCACGTGCACGTAAGGCGCGGGCTCTTGAGTCATTGGGTCGATCTCGACGCGGATAGGATGTTCCGGCCCGGCCTCGGCGGTCTCCTCGACGTTGGTGGTGAAACGCAGCAACTGCGCTTCACCCTCGCCTTCAACCTCCACGGCAATCGCCACAAACGGCGCGTCGTCGACTTTGATCCCGACCTTTTCCACCGGGGTAATCAGGAAGTAATCATCGCCGTCGCGGCGGATGATGGTGGAGAACAGCTTGACCATCGGCTTGCGCCCGATCGGCGTGCCCAGGTAATACCAGGTGCCGTCACGGGCGATGCGCATGTCGATGTCGCCGCAGAAGTCCGGGTTCCACAAGTGCACCGGCGGCAGGCCTTTGGTTTTGGGGATTTGTCCCAACAGGTCATTGGCTTTTTGCGGGCCACTCATGGCGTACTCCTTGGGTTTATTGGTCGCCGACTCCCAGCAGGCTGCGCGCATATTGCGCCAGCGGCGGGCCGATCAGGTCTTCCGGCTTGTTGTCGTGGAACGTCAGTAAACCGCCACGACTCTTGATCCGTGCAGTATCAATCAAATACTGGGTGCTGGTCTCGATCAACATGATCTGAATCACCCCGCCGTCGATGCCGAGGCGATCCACGGCTTCCTGATCGAGCCACTCGTCGGAGTTGCCGATGCGGTCGTCAGCCTTGGCGAAGCGGGTATACAGCAGGTAGTGAGCACCGGCATCGCGAGCTTCGCCCAATGCCTGATCGAGGCCTTCCGGGGCTCGCGCACGGCGGACCATCGGGAAGTATTCGACAAAACCTTTGAACGCTTCTTCGGCCACAACGTTCGGGCGCGGATAGGAGCCACCCGGCGGCGCGAATGAACCCTGGGCGATGTAGATGAACGAGTCCGGCTGAATGCGGAAGTTGTTCACCCGACGGCTGTCGCTGTGGTCCAGCAGCCCCGCGTCGCTCATCTGATAGCGAGTGCCTTCGGCCATATCGCTGACAGTCATACAGCCGCCAAGCGCCAAAACGGCCAGCAGCAAAACCAGGCTACGCATCCTCATCCTCCAGAAGCCGGTGACGGAAAACCGGCGAATGCCCGTTGGATGCAGCTTTTGCGCCAGCTCAGGAAATTCGTTGATTGTAAGATCGTATTCGCGAGCAAGCTCGCTCCCACAGGAGAATGCATTCGAAATGTGGGAGCGAGCTTGCTCGCGAAAGCGGTTGTTCAGCCGCCGATAATCTTCATGACGGTCGCGCCACCGGAGAACGCCACTTCCTGCTTGTCGCCCAGCGCCTTGACCAGCAAGCGCTGCAACGCCGGCAATGCCTGATGACGCGGCTTGTCGAGCAGATCACCGACATAGTGGCGGTTGCTCGACGACAGGCAGCCGTGCAGCCAACCGGTCGACGACAGACGCAAGCGCGAACAGGTTCTGCAGAACGGCACGCTTTCGTTGGCGATCACACCGAAATGGCCCAGCCCCGGAATCGCATAACGCACGGCCGTGGCGTCCACCGGCGCATCGGCCTGCGCATACTCATAACGCTCGCCAATCAGGCTCAGCAACTGCTGCAGGCTGACGAACTGCTGCAGGAAGGCATTGGAGTCAGTGGCGAGGTGGCCCATGCGCATCAACTCGATGAAACGCAGCTCGTAGCCACGTTCCAGGCAGTAATCGAGCAGCGGCATCACCTGATCCAGGTTCTGCCCGCGCAACGGCACCATGTTGACCTTGATCTTCATCCCCGCCGCTTTCGCCTGGTCCATGCCATCGAGCACGGTCGCCAGATCGCCGCCACGGGCGATACTGCGGAACGCGCCGGCATCCAGGGTATCGAGGGATACGTTGATCCGGCGCAGACCTGCGTCCACCAGCAGCGGCAGCTTCTTCGCCAGGAGTTGACCGTTGGTGGTCAGGCTGATGTCTTCCAGGCCCATCTTGCCGACGGCACTCATGAAAGATTCGAGTTTGGGGCTGACCAGCGGCTCGCCACCGGTGATGCGCAGGCGCTCGATGCCGGCGGCTTCAATCAGATACGCCACGCCACGGGCCATGGCCTCGGCCGACAGTTCATCCTGCGCAGCCACCAACCGCTTGCCGTTGGGCACGCAGTAGGTACAGGCGTAATTGCAGGCTGAAGTCAGGCTGATGCGCAAATTGCGAAAACGCCTGCCTTGACGGTCAACGATCATGATCACTCCGGCGATAGAATTTCGAGCCGCTAAAACTTGACTCACAAATCAAGTTTTAGCAAGCCCTATGCCTGAGTATATTCCTGCGGTACTGCGTCATGTAGCGAAATCATGGCGCAATAAGGCCGCTGAATGATTCAGCTGCTCGGGGTTTCCGGATCGCGCTTGCGCTTGTTGCCCATACGCACGCCGATGTCCATCAGGAACTGGAAGAAACCTTCCTGATCTTCGAGCACGTTGCTCCAGAACGGCGAGTGATACAGCGCCACCGCGCCGTGCACCAGCGCCCAGGACGCGCAGTAGTGGAAGTATGGCGGCACGTCTTCGAGCTTGCCTTCGCTGATCCGGCCCTTGATGAGCAAGGTCAGGCGTTCGAAGTTCGAGGCACGGATCTTGTGCAGTTCCTCGACCATTTCCGGTACCTGATTGCCTTTCACCACCTTCTCTTCGAGACGGTCGAACAGGCGATAGCGCTGAGGGTCGCGCATACGGAATTCGAAGTAGGCACGGGACAGCGCTTCCTTGTCCTTGTCGACATCGGCCGAATGCAGCAGCTCGTTCAAATCGCGCTCGTAATCGAGCATCAGCCGCAGATAGATCTCGGCCTTGGATTTGAAGTGCTTGTAGATCGTGCCTTTGCCGATACCCACGGCATCAGCAATCATCTCGACGGTGACACTGTCTTCACCTTGTTCGAGGAACAGCTTGAGCGCGGTATCGAGAATTTCTTGCTCGCGGCGACGAAACTCACGGACCTTACGAGGTTCTTTGTGCATAAGAAAAGGTCTGTAGGGGTCAAAATTCGAAGCCGCGTATTATGCCTAACTTGCACAAAAATGCACGGATCATCCGACCATATATGTGTTTCTTGTTCATTTTGCGAACGCTGAGGCGGCGATGAGAACTCAACTGAAGCGCACGTATTCCAAATTTGTTTAAAAACCCCGACCGCTCAACTGGACTGAACGCCAGACTGATCAATACTTGAACTGTCGGGCGGCATCTCCCCCAAGTGCCGTGCCGGTAAAGGTACCAAGGGACCGCGTGCCTTTGTTTTACTCCTAATGGTCTTAACCCGGATTCACCCCCCAGAACCCGGGTTTTTTTTGCCTGCGATTTGCCGATGACCTACATGGCAGATTTGACAGAGGCCAGCGGAAACAGGCGCTTGAAGTTCTCGGTCGTCTGCTCGGCAAACCGCTCATAGTCTTCCCCACGCAGCATCGCCAGAAACTCCGCCACCTCGCGCACGTACTGCGGCAGGTTCGGTTTGCCGCGATACGGGATCGGCGCCAGATACGGCGAGTCGGTCTCCACCAGCAGGCGATCAGTCGGCACCTTGCTCGCCACATCGCGCAGAGCGTCGGCGTTGCGGAAGGTGACGATGCCCGACAGGGAAATGTAATAACCCATGTCCAGCGCAGCCTTGGCCATGTCCCAGTCTTCGGTGAAGCAATGCAGCACACCGGCCTGGGGCAACGCCGCTTCGCGCAGCAGTTCGAGGGTATCGGCACGGGCGCCACGGGTGTGGATGATCACCGGTTTACCGGTCTGCCGGGCGGCTTGCAGGTGCAGGCGGAAGGATGCCTGTTGCAGCTCGGCGGCTTCCGGCTCGTAGTGATAATCCAGACCGGTTTCACCAATCGCCACCACTTTCGGGTGATTGAGCTCATGCAGCAGCCAGTCCAGCGCCGGCGCCGCGCCCGGTTGCACATCCAATGGGTGCACACCGACCGAGCAATCGACGTCGTCATAGCGCTCGGCGAGGGCTTTGACGTCGGCGGCGTTGTCGGCACTGACGCCGATGCACAGGAAATGCCCGACCCCACGCTGGCGGGCCGCATCAAGTGCAGCATCCAGCGAGCCGTCATGGGCGGCAAGGTCGAGGCGATCAAGGTGACAATGGGAATCTACGAGCATAAAAGAGACGGCTACTTACATCGTATGAGTGGGACGGTCGGATTTCAGGGCTCCGGCCAGATGGGTTTCGATGCGACTGCGGGCGGTGTTGTCGCCCTCGTTGAATTGCACGCCGACGCCGGCTGCGCGGTTGCCCTGAGCGCCTTTGGGGGTAATCCAGGCGACCTTGCCGGCCACCGGGATCTTCTCCGCCTCGTCCATCAGGTTCAGCAGCATGAACACCTCGTCGCCCAACCTGTAGCTCTTGTTGGTCGGGATGAACAGGCCACCGTTCTTGATGAACGGCATGTAGGCGGCGTAAAGCACCGATTTGTCCTTGATCGTCAGGGACAGGATGCCGTTGCGCGGCCCGGGGCTGATGGCTTCATTCATGTTGACCTCCACTGCTGATGTTCAGAGTCTAGGTACACATTCTTATCTTTGACCAGGCAAACCCGCCCATTGCACCAACAACGCTTCCAGCAGCAGTGCTGGGTTGAGGTTGGCTTTGCTCAGGACTTTCTGCCGCTGGGCGAGAATCCAGTCCTGAATATCGAGGACTTTGCCCTGAGCACTTTTCTGCGCCAGGTACTGCACGACTTTGCGCATATCGGTCAGACCGAGGCCGGCTTCATCCTGGGTCAGTTGATAGCGCAGGATCAGGCTCGACCAGTCGCAGAACCAGTCGAACAGGCGCAGCATCGGAATGCTTTTCCATTCTTCGGCCAATTGTGTCGGCGATTGCTGCTGCTTGAGCAACTTCTTCACCCCTTCGACCACCTGCGCCCGCTGCTCGCGCACGCCCTGGGACTGCAGACTGACTGCCGCCAATGGCGAACCAGCCGCCAGCGTCAGCAATTCGATGCGCTCCTCTTCGGAACACTCCGGCAGCGCCTGTGCCAGCCATTGCAGGCTCATGGCCTCACCGGGCAGCGGACACGCCTGCTGCACGCAGCGGCTCTTGATCGTCGGCAGCAAACGGCTCGGCTGGTGGCTCACCAGCAACAGCACGGTATCGCCGGAAGGCTCTTCAAGGCTTTTTAGCAAGGCGTTGGCGGCGTTGATGTTCATCGACTCCACCGGCTCGATCAGCACCACCTTGCGCCCGCCCAGTTGCGCGGTCTGCACCACGAAACTGACCAGATCGCGGACCTGATCGACCTTGATCGCCTTGTCGGCTTCCTCGGGCTCAAGGATGTAATTGTCCGGATGACTGCCTGCCTTGAGCAGCAGGCAGGATTTGCACTCACCGCACGCTTCTGGTGTCGGACGCTGACAAAGCAGGCTGGCCATCAGGCGTTCGGCCAGCGCGCGCTTGCCGATCCCGGCCGGGCCGTGCAGCAAATACGCGTGAGCGTGCTGACTGCGTCCGGCCAGTTGCTGCCAGAGGCTGTCCTGCCATGGATAGGCCTCAGCCACGAATCAGCTCCAGCAAGTTCGGAATCAGGGTATCCAGCGATTGCTGAACCTTGACCAATGGCTGACCGGCATCGATGCGCACATAGCGCGCAGGATCAGCCTCAGCGCGCTTGAGAAACGCATTGCGCACGGCTTCGAAAAACGCCCGGCCTTCCAGCTCGAAACGATCCAGACGGCCACGGGCACTGGCGCGAGCCAGACCCATTTCCACCGGCAGATCGAAAATCAGTGTCAGATCCGGACGCAAGTCGCCCTGAACGAACGTCTCCAGCGCAGCAATGCGTTCCATTGACAAACCACGACCGCCGCCCTGATAGGCGTATGTCGAATCAGTGAAACGATCACACAACACCACCGCGCCACGGGCCAGTGCCGGACGAATCACTTCGGCCAGATGCTGGGCGCGCGCGGCGAACACCAGCAACAACTCGGTGTCGGGGTTCATGACCTCATCGGCCGGGGCCAGCAGCACGCCGCGAATCCGTTCGGCCAGTGGCGTTCCGCCGGGTTCGCGAGTCAGCACCACTTCGATACCTTCGGCGCGCAGACGCTCGGCGAGGTACTCGCGGTTGGTGCTCTTGCCGGCGCCTTCCGGGCCTTCCAGGGTAATAAACAAGCCAGTCACAGGCAGTCCTTAATCAAAGTCATTGCGCGTTCTGCGGTGCGGTCGTCGCGGGTTCGGCAGCAGGGGCTGGCGCAGGTTCCTGAGGCGGAACTTGCGGTAGCGCCTCAGGGCCGGTGTCCGGGGACGCCGCGGCCGGCGCATTTGCCGGGGCCGGGCTGGAGCGGTAATCGGCGCGGCGCTTGAGCTGAAATTCGCGCACCGCACTGTTGTGTGCATCCAAATCATCGGAGAACACATGGCTACCATCACCACGGGCGACAAAATACAGACTGTTGCCTTCCACCGGATTGAGCGCGGCGTGAATCGCCTCGCGTCCGACCATGGCAATCGGCGTCGGCGGCAACCCGGGAATCACATACGTGTTGTACGGCGTCGGCTCTTTGAGATGCGCACGGGTCAACTTGCCGGTGTAGCGGTCGCCCAGGCCATAGATCACGGTCGGGTCGGTCTGCAACTGCATGCCCAGCGCCATGCGGCGCACGAACACGCCGGCAATCTGCCCGCGCTCCTGTGGCACGCCGGTTTCCTTCTCCACCAGCGACGCCATGATCAGCGCCTGATAAGGCTCGCTGTACGGCGCTTCGGCCGAGCGGTTTTCCCACTCCTTGGCCAACACTTCATCGAGCCGGTCAAAGGCCTTCTTCAGCAATTCGACATCGGAAACGCCCCGCACGAAACGGTAGGTATCCGGGAAGAACCGACCTTCCGGGAACAATCCACGATGACCGATTTTCTCCATCACTTCGCTGTCGCTCAAGCCCTTGAGGGTTTGCTCGATCTTTTCATCTTTTGCCAGCGCGGCGCGGACCTGGTGGAAGTTCCAGCCCTCGACCAGCGTCAGACTGTATTGCACCACTTCGCCACGCTTCCACAAGTCGATCAGACCGTTGACGGTCATGCCTGGCTGCATGCGGTACTCACCGGTATGGATCGGTGTGCCGGCCAGATTGAAGCGCCAGTAAATGCGCAACCAGAAGGCGTCCTTGATGACCCCATCGGTTTCGAGTTCAAGAAAGGTGCGGGTCGGTGTCGAGCCTTTCGGCACATCCAGCAGTTCTTCCCGCGTGATGTTCAGAGGCTGTTCCAGCGCCGAATGAATTTTCCAGGCGCTGGCGCCCAGTAGCAGCCCTGCCAGAACCAGTCCGGTTTCCAGCAGCAGCAAGAATTTACGTCTCACGAATCAGGCATCCAGTAGCGCGCGGGCAATGGTTTGCAGTTTACGGGTGAGCGGGCCAACCGGCCAGCTCAGTGCAGCGTAGGCGCGTACCGGCCAGACGCCATAAACGCTGTTGCAGATAAAGACTTCGTCAGCCCATTGCAGCTGTTCGAGGCTGACATCGGTAATTTGGGTGGGGATGGCCAATGACTCGGCCTGAAACAATAGTTCGGCACGCATCACACCGGCCACGCCACAGCGCTTCAGATCCGGGGTGATCAGTACGCCGTCGCGCACCAGAAACAGGTTGCTGAACACGCCTTCGATGACGCGTCCGGCCTGATCAAGCATCAAGCCTTCGGCGTGTTCGCCGTCGCGCCATTCGGCGCGGGCAAGCACTTGCTCCAGACGATTCAGATGCTTGAGCCCGGCCAGCAACGGCTGGCTCGACAGCCGCGTGACGCAGGGAAACAGACGCACACCCTGCTCGCCATGCACCGCAGGATAAGCCGCAGGCGGGTTGCCTTGCAGGATGCGCCGACCCTGCGCCGCAGGATCGGGCGCGTAGCCACGCAAGCCATCACCACGGGTGAGGATCAGCTTGAGCACGCCCTCGCCCATTGCTGCGGCATAGGCCCGCAGTTCCGTGCGAACCTGATCAATATCCGCAGCGATAGCCAGACGCGAGCAGCCCTCGGCCAACCGCGTCAGGTGACGATCCAGCAATATCGGCTGGCCGCCGTGCACGGCGATGGTCTCGAACAGCCCATCGCCATAAGCCAGGCCGCGATCTTTCAGCGACAGAGCGTCAGCCGGCTGACCGTCGACCCAGCTGTCCATCAGCCGGCGAACCGACGGAACGCCAACGTGCCGTTGGTACCGCCAAACCCGAAGGAGTTGGACAGTACGACATCGATGTCCATGTTGCGCGCCGTGTGCGGCACGAAATCGAGATCGCAGCCTTCATCCGGCTCGTCGAGGTTGATGGTTGGCGGCGCCACCTGGCTGTTGATCGCCAGCACACTGAAGATCGCCTCGACCGCGCCCGCCGCACCCAGCAGGTGACCGGTCATGGACTTGGTGGAGCTGACCGCCAGGTTGTAGGCGTGATCACCGAACACGGTCTTGATCGCGTTGGCTTCGGCAAGGTCGCCGGCCGGGGTCGAAGTACCGTGGGCGTTGATGTACTGCACCTGATCGATGTTGATTTTCGCGTCGCGCAAGGCATTAGTGATGCAGCGCGCTGCACCAGCGCCATCAGCGGGTGGCGAAGTCATGTGGAACGCATCGCCACTGGTGCCGAAGCCGATCAGCTCGGCATAGATGGTCGCGCCGCGAGCCTTGGCGTGCTCGAGCTCTTCGAGCACCAGCGCGCCGGCACCGTCGGAAAGCACGAAGCCATCACGGCCCTTGTCCCATGGACGACTGGCGCGAGTCGGTTCGTCGTTGCGGGTCGACAGCGCACGGGACGCGCCGAAGCCGCCCATGCCCAGACCGCATGCGGCCATCTCGGCACCACCGGCGATCATAACGTCGGCTTCGTCGTACATGATGTTGCGCGCCGCCATGCCAATGCAGTGCGTACCGGTGGTACAGGCAGTGGAAATGGCGTAGTTCGGCCCCTGTGCACCCAGATGGATGGACAGAAAACCGGAAATCATATTGATGATCGAGCCTGGCACGAAGAATGGCGAGATTCGACGCGGGCCCGTCTCATGCAGGGTACGGCTGGTTTCTTCGATATTGGTCAGACCGCCGATGCCCGAACCCATGGCCACGCCAATGCGCTCACGGTTGGCATCGGTGACTTCCAGACCAGCATTGCGAACAGCCTGAAAACCCGCGGCCAGACCGTACTGAATGAACAGGTCGAGCTTGCGTGCTTCCTTGACCGACAGGTATTCCTCGACATTGAAGCCCTTTACCGAGCCGCCAAAACGGGTGGAATAGGCAGAAAGGTCGGTGTGTTCGATCAGACCAATGCCACTGCGGCCAGCCAGAATGCCCTGCCAGCTGCTTGGCACATCCGTGCCCAGTGGCGACAACATACCCATACCGGTGACTACGACGCGTCTACGCGACACAGCACTCTCCTTTTTCAAATGACGACTTTGCATCAGGCCTAAAGAAAAAACCGCACGCCATGATGGCAGTGCGGTTTTTCCATGACAGCAGACAACGATTACAAACTATTACGCCTGGTGGCTAGTAACGTAGTCGATTGCAGCTTGTACAGTAGTGATCTTCTCAGCTTCTTCGTCAGGGATTTCGGTCTCGAATTCCTCTTCCAGAGCCATCACCAGCTCAACGGTGTCAAGGGAGTCGGCACCCAGGTCTTCAACGAAGGAAGCAGTGTTGACCACTTCTTCTTCTTTAACACCCAGTTGCTCGGCAACGATTTTCTTGACGCGCTCTTCGATGGTGCTCATACCTTGTTTTCACTCCTAATGGACAAATTCAGGCAGCTGGCCAGTGGGTAAGTGTATAGAAAGGCTTTTCAGCTTTTCAACTGAAAGCTTCACTCCTCAAACCCTGCGGCCCTCTGCCTATAAATAGATTGCAGCTTTATAACGGATTTTAGACAGCTCGTATGACATTTTTTTGAAGCAATCCGTCACATTTTACTTACATGTACATCCCACCGTTCACCGGGATTGTAGCCCCAGTGACGTATGCCGCACCGTCGGATGCAAGAAAAGCGACCACCGAGGCGATCTCTTGAGCTTGCCCCAGACGACCCAGCGGAATCTGCGTCTGCAAGGCTTCACGCTGTGCTTCCGGCAGTTCGCGGGTCATATCGGTGTCGATGAACCCTGGGGTTACCGAGTTGACCGTAATCGAACGCGAACCGACTTCACGCGCCATCGCACGGCTGAAACCTTCCAGACCGGCCTTGGCGGCTGCATAGTTTACTTGGCCTGCGTTGCCCATGGCACCCACCACCGAGCCAATACTGATAATTCGGCCCCAGCGCGCTTTGGTCATGCCACGCAAAACGCCCTTGGACAGGCGATACAGACTGTTCAGATTGGTATCGATCACGTCGTACCATTCATCGTCTTTCATGCGCATCATCAGGTTATCGCGGGTGATGCCGGCATTATTGACCAGAATCGCCGGCGCGCCGAACTGCTCCTGAATGCTCGCCAGCACCGCGCTGACCGATTCGTCGCTGGTGACGTTCAGCTCCAGACCCGTGCCCTGGATACCATGCTCTTTCAGGGTGGCAGCAATGGCCTCGGCGCCTTTGGCGGAGGTCGCGGTGCCAACAACGATGGCGCCCTGACGACCCAGTTCCAGTGCGATGGCCTGGCCGATACCGCGGCTTGCACCGGTGACCAGTGCAACTTTACCTTGCAGACTCATGCAAGTTTCTCCTGATTCAGGCCAGCGCTGCACGGGCGGCAGCGAAAGCGTCTGGGGTATTGAGGTTGGAAGTCGAAACGCCTTCGGCGCAACGTTTGTTCAGACCGGCCAGGACTTTGCCCGGACCGCATTCGACCAGACTGGTGGCGCCTTTGGCGGCCAGGGTCTGGACCGATTCAACCCAGCGAACGGGCTTGTACAGTTGTTCGAGCAGATCACGCTTGAGGGTTTCCAGATCGGCCGGCACTTGCGCGCTGACGTTCTGTACGACCGGGATCTGCGGTGCCTGCCAGTCGATGGCAGCGATGGATTCGGCAAAGCGCTCGGCCGCCGGACGCATCAGCTCGCAGTGCGACGGCACGCTCACCGGCAACGGCATGGCACGCTTGGCACCACGGGCCTTGCAACCTTCAATGGCACGCTCGACGGCAGCCTTGGCACCAGCAATCACCACCTGGCCCGGCGAGTTGAAGTTCACCGCGCTGACCACTTCGCCTTGCGCCGCTTCGGCACAGGCGGCCAGCACATCAGCGTCTTCCAGACCGAGAATGGCGGCCATGCCACCCTGCCCGGCCGGAACAGCTTCCTGCATCAGCTGACCACGGCGCTCGACGAGCTTGACCGCATCAGCCAGGCTCAGGCTGCCGGCAGCAACCAGCGCGCTGTATTCACCCAGGCTGTGACCGGCAACGAATGCGGGACGCGCGCCACCTTCAGCCAGCCACAGACGCCACAGGGCGATCGAGGCGGTCAGAATGGCCGGTTGGGTTTTATCGGTTTGATTGAGCAGCTCTTCCGGGCCCTGCTGGGTCAATGCCCACAGGTCATAGCCCAGAGCCTCAGAGGCTTCTTTGAAAGTTTCGAGGATCAGCGGATGTTCCGCGCCCAACTCGGCCAGCATGCCGAGGGACTGCGAACCCTGTCCTGGAAAGACGAATGCGAGGGAAGCAGACATGTAACAAGCCCCTAATGATCTTGTCGTCGGAAAGTGACGCCCCACCGGGGGACGCAAGAAACTGACAGTTGGATGGCCCTTTGAACCGGGCGGTCACATTTAAGCATTGTCCGACGAAAACGCCTAAGACAACAGATCCTCCAGACGACCGTGGAGGCGCTCGGGGAGGTTCTCCTGAATCTCGATCAGCGCGCGCTGAATCGCGCTCTGAAAGCCCTGAACCCCGGCCGAACCGTGACTTTTCACCACGATGCCCTGCAAGCCGAGGAAACTTGCGCCGTTATGTCGCGCAGGCGCCAGATCCGCCTGCAGACGCTTCATCAATGGCAGGGCCAAAGCACCCACCACGCGGGAAGCGAAGCTTTGCTTGAACAAGGCCTCGATACGCGCGGCGATCATCGTCGCCAGGCCCTCGCTGGACTTGAGCAGGATATTGCCGACAAAACCGTCACAGACCACCACATCCGCCTCGCCGCGATACAGGCCATCGCCCTCGACAAAACCGATGTAGTTGATGCCGCGCGCCGCCTGCAACAAGGTCGCCGCCAACTTGACCTGCTGATTGCCCTTGATGTCTTCGGTACCAATATTCAGCAACGCGACACGCGGCCGGGCGATGCCCAGCGTCTGCGCCGCCACCGAGCCCATCACCGCGAACTGCAACAGATGCTCGGCGCTGCAATCGACGTTGGCGCCCAGATCGAGCAACTGGCAATAGCCTTTCTGCGTCGGAATCGCCGCCACCATCGCCGGCCGATCAATCCCCGGCAAGGTCTTGAGCACGAAACGCGACAGCGCCATCAACGCCCCGGTATTGCCGGCGCTGACACAGGCCTGAGCCTTGCCGTCACGCACCAACTCCAGGGCGACACGCATCGACGAATCCGGCTTGCCACGCAAGGCCTGGGTCGGCTTTTCGTCCATGGTGATGACTTCAGACGCCGGGACAATCGTCAGGCGCGCGCGATCGGCAGCCGATTGGCCGTTGATCAGTTCTTCAAGTAGGGAGGGTTGACCGACGATGGTCAGGTGCAGCGAGGGCGTAGCAGAAAGGCAAGCAAGGCTGGCCTGAACAATGCTGCGGGGACCGAAGTCCCCGCCCATTGCGTCAATCGCGATGACTTGAGCGGACAAGTGATTACTCGTCAGCGCCCTTGTCGATCACTTTACGGCCACGGTATACGCCTTCTGGCGATACGTGGTGACGCAGGTGAACTTCACCAGTGGTTTTTTCTACAGACAGGGTGCTAGCCTCGAGAGCGTCGTGCGAACGGCGCATGTCACGGGCAGAGCGGGATTTTTTGTTCTGCTGAACAGCCATAATTGATTAACTCCTAAACGTTTGGGTCACGCTTTAACTGCGCCAATACACTGAACGGGTTGGACCGCGTTACCTCGTCCTCGCTCGGTTCGGGCTCATCTGCTCCCGCCGGCTGCTGGCATTCTTCCGGATGATGAGCAGGCACAATGGGCAAGGCGAGCAGAAGCTCCTCCTCGATCAGTGACTGCAGATCCAATGGATCTTCGCCCAGTTCCAGCACGTCATAACCTTTCGGTAACGACTGGGTATTCGCACCCTCCTTCACAACAGCGTAACTGCATTCGCTGTGGATCGGCAGGGTGACCAGCTCAAGACAACGCTGGCAAACCATTTTGACTTCGGTGTCGATAAAGCTGTGGATCACCACAGATTTACGTTCATCTCGCTCAAAAACGAATTTGGCCTGCACCGTACCGACATCGTCGGAAAGCGGGTCGCAGAGTCTCTTCAAATCGGCCAGCAGCAGTTCACCTTGAAGGGTGGTGCCACGGTCAGCCAATTTGCGCGGGTCAACGTGAGGTGGAATCGGGTCATTCAACATAGGCGCAGCATTATAGGGATGCCCCCACCCATGTCAAAGGAAATTGTGCCCTGTCCGTCACTTGCGTGCCTCCGCTAGAATTCGCGCCTGCCTCAGGAGACGTCAATGCTGCCTTTATTACTTGCTTCGAGCTCGACCTATCGCCGTGAATTGCTCGCCCGCCTGCACCTGCCGTTCGTCTGCAGCTCGCCGGATATCGACGAAAGCCACCAGCCGGGCGAATCCGCCATCGAACTGGTCAAGCGCCTCGCCGAACAGAAAGCCCGCGCACTGGCCGCCAGCTACCCCGCTCATCTGATTATCGGCTCAGACCAGGTTGCAGTGCTCGGCGAACGGATCATCGGCAAGCCACACACCTTCGACAAGGCTCGTGAGCAACTGCTGGCCGCCAGCGGCGCCAGCGTGACCTTCCTCACCGGCCTGGCCCTGCTCAACAGCCAGACCGGCCACTGCCAGGTCGACTGCGTGCCGTTTACCGTGCACATGCGTCAGCTCGACGAGGCGCGAATTGAACGCTACCTGCGCCTGGAGCAGCCCTACGACTGCGCCGGCAGCTTCAAGGCCGAAGGATTGGGCGTGAGCCTGTTCCAATCCACCGAAGGGCCTGACGCCACCAGCCTCATCGGCCTGCCGCTGATTCGCCTGATCGACATGCTGCTGGCCGAGGGCGTGCAAATCCCTTAACGCACAAAAAACCGGCCATTGAGGCCGGTTTCTTTTCAACACTGCACCAGGCTTAACGCAACGAAGGCCCGTGGAAACCCATCCACATCGCCAATTGCTCAGCCACGCTGGCGCCGAGCTTCTTCGAGAAGCGATCAAACGGCGACTCCTGAACCGTGAAATCCACCAGCTCTTTCTCGCCAATCACGTCCCGCGCCACCGAACTGGCATTACCCAGACCATCGATCAGGCCTAGCGGCAGCGCCTGCTCGCCAGACCAGACCAGCCCGGAGAACAGCTCCGGATGCTCCTTGTCCTTCAGACGATCGCCACGACCCTGCTTGACGCTATTGATGAACTGCTTGTGCGTGGTGTCCAGCACGGTCTGCCAGAACGCAGTCTCATCAGGCTTCTGCGGCTGAAACGGATCGAGGAACGACTTGTGCTCACCCGAGGTATAAGTGCGACGCTCGACGCCGAGCTTGTCCATGGTGCCGACAAAACCGTAACCGGCCGCCGTTACACCGATAGAGCCGACCAGACTGGCCTTGTCGGCATAGATCTGATCCGCCGCACTGGCGATGTAATAGGCACCGGACGCACCGAGATCGGAAATCACCGCGTACACCTTGGTATCCGGATGCAGGCCGCGCAGACGCTTGATCTCGTCATACACATACCCCGACTGCACCGGACTGCCGCCAGGACTGTTGATCCGCAGGATCACGCCCTTGACCTTCTTGTCCTCGAAGGCTGCCCGCAGACTACCGACGATATTGTCAGCGCTCGCAGGCTCCTTGTCAGCAATCATGCCGGTGACGTCGATCAGCGCGGTGTAGTTCGGGCCACGGGTGGCGCTCTTCTCCATGTCCATCAGCGGCGTGAACAGGATCAGCGCAACAAACAGATAAACAAACGTCAGCAGCTTGAAGAAGATCCCCCAACGCCGTGAGCGACGCTGCTCCTGCACACTGGCCAGCAGAGTCTTTTCCAGCAGCTTCCAGCTTTTCTCGTCACCGTCGTCGGCACTTGCCTTGGCCGGTGCTTTCCATTCGTCGGTCATGCGCTGTACCCCAGCAAAAACGTATTAAGCCTGCTGCCCCAGCCAGGCGTGCAATTCACTAAAACGGTCGATCGACAGGCGCGGCTCGAACTGCTGCAGCGACTCGATCGACTGCGCGCCATAGCTGACAGCCACCGACGCCATGCCCGCATTGCGCGCCATCAGCAGATCGAAGGACGAATCCCCGACCATCAGCGCCTGCTCGGGCCGCACGCCGCAATGCGCGAGAATCTGCTCCAACATCAACGGATGCGGCTTGCTCGCGGTCTCGTCGGCGGCGCGGGTGATATCGAAATAATCTTCCCAGCCATTGGCCTTGAGCACCCGGTCCAGTCCACGACGATTCTTGCCGGTCGCGACCGCCAGGTGATAGCCCTGCTCGCGAAACGACGCCATCGACTCGACCACACCCTCGAACAGCGGCGAAGGCACGGCTTCTGCCGCGATGTAATGATCGGCGTAGTACTCGCGAAACAGGGTCATTTCGGCATCGCTGATGTCCGGGTACAAGGTACGGATTGCCTCGGGCAAGCCCAGACCGATGATGCCCTTGACGGCAAAATCATCGCGCAACTCGAAACCGGAACGCGTGGACGCCGAATGCATCGCCTCGACAATCCGACCAATGGAATCGGCGAGGGTGCCGTCCCAATCGAAAATCAGCAGTTTGTAATCAGATGGGCGCACTCAATCGCTCCACGGTCTTGGCCCACATTTCATCGACTGGGGCTTGCAGCTTGAGTTCACCGCCATCGGGCAGTGGCACGGTCAGCATGTAGGCGTGCAGAAACAGGCGCTTGCCGCCCAGATCACGGATTTCCTTGCTGAAACCGTCATCGCCGTACTTGGTGTCGCCGGCAATGCAATGCCCGGCGTGCAACGTGTGGACGCGGATCTGGTGGGTGCGCCCGGTGATCGGCTTGGCTTCGATCAGGGTGGCAAAGTCGCCAAAGCGGCGCAGGACCTTGAACACGGTCACCGACTCCTTGCCCTCCTCCTCGTCGACCTCGACCATGCGCTCCCCGGAGCGCAGATTGCTTTTACCCAGTGCCGCGCGGACTTGCTTGATCGAAGTCGCCCAATTGCCACGCACCAGTGCCATGTAGCGCTTGTCGACACCATCGCCACGCAAGGCGGCGTGCAAGTGCCGCAACATGCTGCGCTTCTTGGCGATCATCAGCAGGCCGGAAGTGTCACGGTCGAGACGATGAACCAGCTCCAGTTCCTTGGCATCGGGACGCAACTGACGAAAGGCTTCGATCACCCCGTAATTCAAGCCGCTGCCGCCGTGAACCGCAATGCCGGCGGGCTTGTTGATCACGATCAGGGCTTTGTCTTCGTAGACAATCGAGGCTTCCAGACGCTGCAACAGGCCTTGAGCCAATGGCACCGGTTCGTCGCGCTCAGGCACACGAACCGGCGGCACGCGCACGATATCGCCGGCCTGCAGCTTGTATTCGGGCTTGATCCGCCCCTTGTTCACGCGCACTTCGCCTTTACGCAAAATGCGGTAAATCAAGGTCTTGGGCACGCCTTTGAGCCGGGCAAGGAGGAAGTTGTCGATTCGTTGGCCGGCATACTCCGGCGAGACTTCAAGCAGTTGAACGCCTGGAGTCGAAGGGGCAGTAGTTGTCATGCCGCGGATGATAACAATTTTTATGGAATTGAAGCACTTAATCATTGCTGCTATAGTCGCGAACGCCGCCAAAAGCGGCCTGGACAGCGGAACCACGGTCAAAAACCGGCCCTGACCAACGCAATTCACCAGGACGCGAGGCCGTCCTACGGGGCTTTCGCTACGTAACGGTGGAGTTTGCAGTTGTAACAAGCGCAGGTGACATGAGGCCTGAATTACACCGTCGAGCAGAGTTTTCACTCGCCTGACAGGCACACATTCAAGGCCAGTTCACAAAGTGCAGTCAGCTGCAGATGACCCCGAGCGAAGGCTTCGGAAACATCGCCTGAATTAGCCATGATGCGTGACCTCCCCTTTCGGAGCTCACGGTAAATGCCAACCCGCTGCGGATTCTGCGCGCGGCAGCACCCGAATTATCAGGGATACGTGTAGGGTGGAGATGCACAACCGCCGGACTGTGTAGCAATAGGCTTTATCAAGACGCTTCATCTCGTCCACAGCCGCTGGTTGATTCCTCCTCCTGACTGAGTGCTTAAGTAGCCACAGCAAGCAGGACGCGTACGTCGCGATATCGGCCCAATTGGCCTGACATCGCTGGACACGGGAATGGCCAACCACTCCCGACGCACCTGACACCGACCGTGAGAAGTCGTGTGTGCCGAACGCCGTTTCCGGCAGCCCGGAAACCGACGGTACTACATGAAAAGAATGCTGATTAACGCAACTCAACCCGAAGAGTTGCGTGTTGCACTGGTAGATGGCCAACGCCTCTACGACCTGGACATCGAATCCGGTGCACGCGAGCAGAAGAAGGCCAACATCTACAAAGGCCGTATCACTCGCATCGAACCAAGCCTTGAGGCTGCCTTTGTCGATTTCGGCTCCGATCGCCACGGCTTCCTGCCCCTCAAAGAAATCTCCCGCGAATACTTCAAGAAAGCCCCTGAAGGCCGCGTCAACATCAAGGACGTCCTGAGCGAAGGCCAGGAAGTCATCGTTCAGGTCGAAAAAGAAGAACGTGGCAACAAGGGCGCCGCCCTGACCACGTTCATCAGCCTGGCCGGTCGTTACCTCGTGCTGATGCCGAACAACCCGCGTGCTGGCGGTATCTCCCGTCGCATCGAAGGCGAAGAACGCAACGAACTGCGTGAAGCGCTGAACGGTCTGGTTGCACCGGCCGACATGGGTCTGATCGTGCGCACTGCCGGCCTGGGCCGCAGCAGCGAAGAAATGCAGTGGGACCTCGATTACCTGCTGCAACTGTGGACCGCCATCAAAGAAGCCTCTCTGGATCGCTCCGCGCCATTCCTGATCTACCAGGAAAGCAACGTGATCATCCGCGCCATCCGCGATTACCTGCGCCAGGACATCGGCGAAGTGCTGATCGACAGCGTTGAAGCCCAGGACGAAGCCCTGACCTTCATCCGCCAGGTGATGCCGCAGTACGCCAGCAAGATCAAGCTGTACGAAGACAGCGTGCCGCTGTTCAACCGTTTCCAGATCGAAAGCCAGATCGAGACCGCTTTCCAGCGCGTCGTCGAACTGCCTTCCGGCGGTTCCATCGTTATCGATCCGACCGAAGCCCTGGTGTCCATCGACATCAACTCGGCGCGCGCCACCAAAGGCAGCGACATCGAAGAAACCGCACTGCAGACCAACCTTGAAGCCGCCGAAGAAATCGCCCGTCAGTTGCGCCTGCGCGACATCGGCGGCCTGATCGTCATCGACTTCATCGACATGACCCCAGCCAAGAACCAGCGCGCCGTGGAAGAGAAAGTCCGCGAATGCCTGGAAGCCGACCGCGCTCGCGTGCAGATCGGCCGCATTTCGCGCTTCGGCCTGCTGGAAATGTCCCGTCAGCGCCTGCGTCCATCCCTGGGCGAAAGCAGCGGCATCGTCTGCCCGCGCTGCAACGGCACCGGCATCATCCGTGACGTCGAATCGCTGTCGCTGGCAATCCTGCGCCTGATCGAAGAAGAAGCCTTGAAAGACCGCACTGCCGAAGTGCGCGCTCAGGTGCCGATCCCGGTTGCCGCGTTCCTGCTCAACGAAAAACGCAACTCGATCACCAAGATCGAACTGCGTACCCGTGCCCGTATCGTCATTCTGCCGAACGACCACCTGGAAACCCCGCACTTCGAAGTTCAGCGTCTGCGTGACGACAGCCCGGAAGCTGCGACCAACCAGTCCAGCTACGAAATCGCTGCTGCCGCTGCCGAAGTCGAAGAAGTCCAGCCAGCCGCTGCGACCCGCACCCTGGTTCGCCAGGAAGCTGCGGTCAAGACAGCTCCTGCCCGCGCCAACGCGCCAGTGCCAACCGAAGTCGCCGCACCGGCCCCCGCGCCGGCTCCGGTTGCCGCGCCAGAGCCAAGCCTGTTCAAGGGTCTGGTGAAATCGCTGGTCAGTCTGTTCGCTACCAAAGAAGAGCCAGCCGCGCCGGTCGTCGTTGAAAAACCGGCCACCGAGCGTCCGGCCCGCAACGAAGAGCGTCGCAACGGTCGTCAGCAGAGCCGCAACCGTAACGGTCGCCGCGATGAAGAGCGCAAGCCGCGCGAAGAACGTGCACCGCGTGAAGAACGCGCCCCACGCGAGCCGCGTGAAGAGCGTCAGCCACGTGAAGCCCGTGAAGTCCGCGAGCCACGTGAAGCCCGTACCGAGGCGCCAGCCGCTCGCGAAGAACGTGCTCCACGCGCTCCGCGTGAAGAACGTGCGCCACGTGCTCCACGTGAAGACCGCAAGCCACGTGGCGAGCGTGAAGAGCGTGTGCGTGAACTGCGCGAGCCTCTGGACGCCGCTCCGGCTGCACCCGTAGCGGCAGCCACTGCCGCCGTGGTCGCAGAAGAGCGTCCGGCCCGTCAGCCACGCGAAGAACGCGCACCGCGTCCGCCGCGTGAAGAGCGTCAACCGCGCGCCGAGCAGGCCGCTGCTGCCGTCGCTGAAGAAGAAGTGAACACTAACGAAGAGCAACTGCCGGAAGACGGTCAGGACAACGCCGAAGGCGATCGTCCACGTCGTCGCTCCCGTGGTCAGCGCCGTCGCAGCAACCGTCGCGAGCGTCAGCGTGATGCCAACGGCAACGTGATCGAAGGTTCGGAAGAATCCGAGTCCGGCGAAAACGCCGCTGCTCCAAGCGCTGCCGATCTGGCTGCCGGCCTGGCCGTGACCGCCGCTGTTGCCAGCAGCGTGATCAGCGCTCCGGCCGAAGCACAGGCTCACGAGCAAGCCGAACGTGCTACCGCCGCAGTTCAGGAAACCGCTCCAGTGGAAGCGCCGGTTGTTGAGGCCACCACCCCGGTGGAAGTGATTGCTGCTCCGGAAGTCGAAGTCGCGCCGGTTCGCGAAGCTCAGCCTCAAGCTGACGTCGCTGCCGAACCTGCTCCGGTGGTTGAAGCGCCAGTCGTGGCCGCAGAGCCGGTTGCTGAAACCGTCGCTGAAACCGTGACCGAAACCGTGCGTGAAGTTCGCGAAGAACAGACCGCGTTCAACTGGGTTGCCGAGCCTGCCGTCGCTGAAACGCCAGCGCCAGTCGTTGAAGCCCCGGTGGTTGAAGAAGCCAAGGCTGCCGCGCCAGTGGTTGAAGCCGCTGCACCTGCTCCAGCGCCAGTCGTTGAAGCACCGGTCGAAGCACCTGTGGTGGCCGAAGAGCCTGCTCCAGTGGTTGAAGCCACGCCGGTCAGCGCCCTGACGCCTAACGGCCGTGCACCAAACGACCCACGTGAAGTGCGTCGCCGCAAGCGTGAAGCCGAGCGCCTGCAGAAGGAAGCCGAACTGGCTGCCGCTGCTGCTCCGGCTGCTGAAGTGGTCGAAGTTGCTGCGGTGACTGAAGAGGCCGTGGTTGAGTCGGTGATCGCCGAAGCACCACGCTCCGTTCAGGACGCGGTCGAGCATCACCAAGCGGCCGAGGAAAAAGAACACGAGCCTAAACCGCTCGTCTGATTCCGAGAGCCGATAAAAAGCCCCGCCGGGTGAAAACCTGGCGGGGCTTTTTTTTCCATTTAGAAGATCAAAAGATCGCAGCCTTCGGCAGCTCCTACATAGGTCTCCTGTAGGAGCTGCCGAAGGCTGCGATTTTTTGATCTGGCTTTATTTGAACACCAACGCTTCTGGCACATCGATATCCCACAACACCCCGGGATCATCCACCGCTACCTCAATCACCCTGCCCTGCTTGAACAACGGCCTGGCACCGCGATCACCGCTCAGCGCCTGTAACCCCGACCCGAAGGAACGCCCGAACCCCACCGGATGGCCAAACTCGCCGTCCTGTACCGGTACGCTCACAGCGTCATCGGCCATCGCCGCCACCACCCGCTCAATACTCGATGGCAAGATAAACGGCATGTCCCCCAGCACGATCAGCCAGCCATCCGCATCCGGGCAAGCCGCAACGCCTGCCGCAATGCTGTCACCCATCCCGCTCGATTCAATCGAGACCACCTCACAGCCATAAGCCTGAGCCATGCGCATCGCCTGCGGCCGTGCTTCAGTGGTCACCAGCACCCGCTTGTCGAGGTTGGCCGGCAGATTCAGCAACACCTGCTCGATCACCGAACGCACCGCGCCATCACGCCCGGTGCAATCGGCCAGCAACTTGTCCTTGTCGGCACCGGCAACCTGGCGAAAGCGACTGCCCTCGCCCGCCGCCAGCACAATCACTGCGATGGATCGACTCATGCGCCCTCCACGACTTTCTTCTGTTTCAACTCGACGCCGTTCTTGATCGCCACAATCTCC
Source organism: Pseudomonas sp. 22189 (assembly GCF_052045635.1). NCBI lineage: Bacteria > Pseudomonadati > Pseudomonadota > Gammaproteobacteria > Pseudomonadales > Pseudomonadaceae > Pseudomonas > Pseudomonas sp. 22189. The sequence goes on along the minus strand of NZ_JBQEPG010000001.1, from coordinate 214,653 downwards.
GCCAATAACGACAGAGCAATCTCCGCTGGCGAATGACTGCCGATGTGCAGACCGATCGGCCCGTGCAATCGCGCAATGGCGGCTTCTGACAAGCCCAGCTGAGCCAGATTGTCCCGGCGCTTCTGGCTGTTGACCCGCGAACCGAGTGCACCGACATAAAAGGCCGGCGAATCGAGCGCAGTGAGCAACGCCATATCATCCAGACGGGGATCGTGAGTCAGCGCGACGATGGCTGTGCGTTCGTCCGTCTGGATGCTCAACACCGCGTCATCCGGCATACCCGGGACGAACCGTCCGTGGTGCTCTTCCCAGCCATAGACGAACTCGGTACGCGGATCGCAAATCAGCACTTCGAAATCCAGCAGCCGGGCCATGTCCGCCACGTAGCGCGACAACTGCCCGGCACCGATCAACAGCAGACGCCAGCGCGGGCCATAAATGGCGCGCAGGGTCTTGCCGTCGAATGCCAGCACATCGGATTTGCTCGCCGCTGATAGCACCACTTCGCCGGTTTCGATGTTCAGCTCACGGGCGACAATTTCATGCGCCTCACACCGCGCGAGCAATTCGGCGACCCACGCCGGATCAGCGACCCGCTCCTCGGTCAGGCGCAGCGTACCGCCACAGGGCAAGCCAAAACGCGCAGCCTCCTCGCGGGTGATGCCATAGGTAATCAGCTGCACCGGAGGTCCGTCGCTGGCGATGCGCCCGTCGTGCAGACGGGCGATCAAGTCATCCTCGACACAACCGCCCGACACCGAGCCAATCACCACGCCGTCCTCGCGCAACGCGAGCATCGCGCCGGGTGCACGGGGCGCGGTGCCCCAGGTCTGCACCACGCTGAACAGCACCACCCGCTGCCCGGCGCGGCGCCATTCGAGCACGCTGCGCAGAACGTTGAGATCGGCGCCGTCCATCACGCTTGCGCCTTCTGCCAACCCTGCAACTGATAACGCACCGGCAGGTTGCGGATGCGCTGGCCGGTGGCAGCGAAGATGGCGTTACACAGCGCCGGCGCAATCGGTGGCACGCCGGGTTCACCGACACCACCCAACGGCACGTCGCCCGGCGGCGTCACCAAATGCACCGCGATTGCCTTCGGCGCCAGCGACATGCGCGCCACTTCGTACATGTGGAAGTTGTCCTGCTGGACCTTGCCGTCCTTGAAGCTGATTTCACCCAGCACCGCGTTGCCCAGGCCCATCACACAGGCGCCTTCGAACTGCGAGCGGATGCGTTCCGGGTTGATCTGCGGGCCGCAATCGACGGCGATGTCAGCCTTGTGCACGATCAGCGTACCGTCGTCCTTGACCTCGACTTCGATCACCGCCGCCACATAGGTGACGAAGCTGTAATGCACCGCCAGACCCAGACCACGGCCCTTGGGCAACTGACGTCCCCAACCGGCAGCCTTGGCCGCAGTTTCCAGTACCGTGCGCATGCGTCCGGTGTCGATCGGGTAGCGCTCGGGGGATTCGCCGTAGTTCCACTCCTCGCTCAGGGTGCGTGGATCGATCTGCCGATCCGGGCCGAGCAACTTGATCTGATATTTGAGCGGATCGACGCCGGCCTTGTGCGCCAGTTCATCGACAAAACTCTGAATCGCAAACCCGTGAGGAATGTTCGACACCGAGCGATACCAGCCGACGCGGGTATGCACCGTGGCTTCGGGGTTTTCCAGACGCACGTTGGGAATCGCGTAGGCCATGTTGGTAAAGCCCATGCCCAGTTCGAACGCCGCTTCATGGTTCATGCCCGGCGCAAACAGCGCGGTAATGCTCGGCGCCACGGTACGGTGCAGCCAGCCGGACGGCATGCCGTCCTTGCCGACAGCCGCCTTCAAATACTCGGCGGACACTGTGTGGAAATACGAGTTATGGATGTCATCTTCGCGGGTCCATTGCACTCGCACGGCTTTACCGGGGAACTCCTTGGCAAGGATCGCCGCTTCGACGACGAAATCCGGCTTGGATTTACGGCCGAAACCGCCACCGAGCAGCGTGACGTTGAAGGTGACATTGTCGAACGGCAGCCCCAGGCGCTCGGCGATGCGCTCGCGAGTCACCTGCGGCGCCTGGCTCGGCGCCCATGCTTCACACACACCTTTGTCGTAGCGAGCGATGGCGACCATCGGCTCCATCGGTGCCTGCGCCAGATGCGGCAAATAGTAGGAGGCTTCGAGGCTACTGGCAGCGCCGCTCAGTGCCTTGTCGATATCACCGGTGTTGCGCACCACTTTGCCGGGTTTGCGCGACGCCGCTTCCAGCGCTTTGCGGTAAGCGATCGAGTCGTAACTGGCGTTGGGGCCGTCGTCCCATTGGATCTTCAGCGCCTCGCGCCCCTTGATCGCCGCCCAGGTATTGCTGGCAATCACCGCAACGCCGCCCAGCGGCTGGAATTCCGACGGCAGCGGACGGCTTTCGATCTGCATGACCTTCAGCACACCCGGAACCTTCAGCGCGGCGCTGTCATCCAGCGACTTGACCTTGCCGCCGTACACCGCCGGACGGGCGATGGTCGCGTAGAGCATGCCGTCGAAATGCACGTCGGCGCCGTACACCGCGCGCCCGTTGACGATGTCGGCACCGTCGATGGCTTTGGTGCCTTCCTTGCCGATGTAGCGAAACTCCGACGGCTGCTTGAGGCGCAAGCTGTCACGGGCCGGCACCGCCAGCGCACTCGCTGCGGCGGCAAGTTCGCCGTAACCCAGCTCGCGGCCGGACGGTGTGTGCAGCACTTTGTGCAACTGCACATGGCACTCGCCCACCGGCACCTGCCACTGCGCAGCGGCGGCTTGTTCCAGCATGGTCCGGGCCGCCGCGCCGCAACGGCGCATCGGTTCATACCAGTGACGCATGCTGCGTGAACCGTCAGTGTCCTGGTTGCCGAACCGCACTTCATCGCCCGGCGCCTGCTGCACTTTGACCTTGGCCCAATCGGCGTCCAGTTCATCGGCGACCACCATGGTCAGGCTGGTGCGCACACCCTGGCCCATTTCCGAGCGGTTGCAGACCACGGTGACCGTGCCGTCTGCGGCAATGCTCACGTAAACCTTGGGATCGTCGATCCAGCCGTTGGGCATGCCATCAGCGCCAAACTTCTTCGGCGCGTCTTCAGCAAATGCATCCTGCCAGCCCCAGCTCGCGGCCAGCACCAATGCGCCCGTGGCGCCGACGCCTTTGAGAAAACCGCGGCGGCTGAGATTGCTCAGGGCGAAATCATTCGGCAAGCGGCTCATGCCTTGGCCTCCTTCAGGTGAGTGGAAGCCTGACGGATCGCGGTCTTGATCCGGTTATACGTGCCGCACCGGCAAATGTTGCCGACCATTGCCTCTTCGATCTGCTCGTCGCTCGGATTAGGGTTGGTCTTGAGCAATGCGGTGGCAGACATGATCTGCCCGCCCTGACAGAAACCGCACTGCGCCACGGCGCTGTCGAGCCAGGCTTGCTGAACGACTTTCCCGACCGGATCGGCGTGCAGGTTATCGATGGTGCTGACGTTCTGTCCGATCACCGAGCCGATTGGCGTGATGCAACTGCGCGCCGGCAAGCCGTCGATGTGAATGGTGCAGGCACCGCACAGGCCCATGCCGCAGCCGAATTTGGTGCCGTTGTAACCGGCGACATCACGAATAGCCCACAACAGCGGCATGTCTTCCGTGACATCGAGGGAATGGTCTTGACCGTTTAGTTTCAGGGTAATCATGGGCACGCCCGCATATTAGTGGTTATGGGGTCGAGCAGAACTGGCGGTGGTTCACGCAGATCGACTCAGGCTAATGGGCTCTCTTGTGCCGACGCGAACGTCTGCACCGGGCCTTTGGTGGAGCAAATGACGGTTATCGTTAGCTGGCTAAGTTAACCCACCGTTAACAAAAAAGCCCTGCACTTTCGCTCAGTGCAGGGCTTTGGATACCGACTTGAAGCGTAGCCTCAATAACGGTTCGGCTCCATTTCCAGCTCGACATTGAAACGTTCGGCAATATCTTTCTGGATGCGTTGCGCCAGCTCCAGCAATTGCAGGCCGGTGGCGGTGCCGTAGTTGACCAGCACCAGCGCCTGCAATTTATGCACGCCGGCATCGGCCTCGCGGAAACCTTTCCAGCCAGCGCGCTCGATCAACCAGCCGGCGGCCAGTTTCATCTGCCCGTCCGCTTGCGCATAGGCCACCAGATCCGGGTGCTGCGCCTTGATCTGCTCGACCAGTGCGGCCGACACCAGTGGATTCTTGAAGAAACTGCCGGCATTGCCGAGCACCGCCGGGTCCGGCAGTTTTTCGCTGCGGATACTGCAGATTGCGCGGCTGACGTCGCTCGGCGTTGGTTGCTCAATGCCCTGCTCAGTCAGGCGCTGGCGCACCGGGCCGTATTCCAAATGCAGATGCGCGACACGATCAAGCTTGAAGCGCACCCGCAGGATCAGCCAACGTCCTGGCTGCTGCTTGAACAGACTGTCGCGGTAGGCGAAGTTGCACTCCTCCAGGCTGAAGTCGCGCAGTTCGCCGGTCTGGCGGTTCAGCGCGGTCAGCCCGGCGAACACATCCTTGATCTCAACGCCGTAGGCGCCGATGTTCTGCATCGGCGCCGCGCCAACAGTGCCGGGGATCAGGCTGAGGTTTTCCAGACCGGAAAAACCCTGCGCCAGCGTGTGCTGCACGAACGGATGCCACGGCTCGCCGGCTTCGGCTTCGATCACTACACGATTGCCGTCGTCACTGATCAGCCGAATGCCTCGGGTCGCCATGCGCAGCACCAGCGCCGGAATATCTGCAGTCAGCAGCAGGTTGCTGCCGCCGCCGATCACCAGCAACGGCACGTCATGGGCAGTCGCGTAGGCCAGTGCTTCGTGGACGTCGGCGTCGCTGTGCGCCTCGGCGAACAACTGCGCGCGAACGTCGACGCCAAAACTGTTGAACGGTTTCAGCGAAACCTGTGATTGAAGCTGCAAACTCATAACCGGCCCTTCACTTCGATCAACAGTTGGTCACACGCCGCTTCGATCAGGTCCAGCACCTGCTCGAAGCCCTGATCGCCGTCGTAGTACGGATCCGGCACTTCATCGACCACACCGGCGTAACGGCGCAGGAACAGGTCCAGTTCGGCCTTGCCGGTGGACGGTTGCAAGGCCTTGAGGTTGCGCAGATTGCTGTGGTCCATGGCCAGAATCAGGTCGTAACTGGCGAAATCGGCACGGCTGACCTGCTGCGCGCGTTGCGCCGACAGGTCATAACCGCGCACTTTGGCTGCGGCCTGGCTGCGTTTGTCCGGCGGATTGCCGACGTGCCAGTCACCGGTGCCGGCGGAGGCCACTTCGACCTGATCCGCCAGCCCCGCTGCGCGCAGTTTGTGGCGCAACACGCCTTCAGCGGTGGGCGAACGGCAGATGTTGCCCAGGCACACGAACAGAACGCGCATCAGGCCTCCAGCAGGCGACGAACGCGCTCGAGGTCTTCAACGGTGTCGACCCCGGTTGGCGGCGCGATCAACGCATCGGCCACATGAATCCGCACGCCATGCCACAGAGCACGCAGCTGTTCCAGCGATTCAGTGTTTTCCAGCCAGCACGGGCCCCAGCTCACAAAGTCCTGAAGGAAGCCGGCGCGGTAGGCATAAATGCCGATGTGGCGACGGTACGGCACGCCTTCCGGCAACACGTCGCGGCTCTTGGCGAAAGCATCGCGGGCCCACGGCAAGGTGGCGCGACTGAAGGTCAGCGCCAGACCGTTAATGTCGCTGACGACCTTGACTACGTTGGGGTTGAACAGGGTTTCGACGTCTTCGATCGGCTCGGCCAGGGTGGCCATGCGCGCTTCGGTGTGGGCCGCGAGGTTGGCGGCGACCTGATCGATCACGCTTGGCGGGATCAACGGTTCATCGCCTTGCACGTTGACCACGATCGCGTCCGGCGCAAGGTCCAGCTTCGCCGCGACTTCCGCGAGGCGGTCAGTCCCGGAATTGTGATCTTCACGGGTCAGCACCACTTCCGCGCCGAACGCCTTGCAGGCCTCGACGATGCGCGCATCGTCAGTCGCAACCACCACGCGGCTGGCGCTGCTTTTGCTCGCCTGTTCCCAGACGTGCTGAATCATCGGCTTGCCGGCGATATCCAGCAGCGGTTTGCCCGGCAGGCGGGTCGAGGCGTAGCGCGACGGGATGACAACGGTGAAGGCGGTGGTCATTTATCCAGACGCTCGTCGGTGGTCAGGGTGCGCGCTTCGCTTTCGAGCATCACCGGGATGCCGTCGCGGATCGGATAGGCCAGGCCGGCGCCCTTGCTGATCAGTTCGGTCTTGTCGGCGCTGAGCTTGAGCGGGCCTTTGCAGATCGGGCACGCGAGGATATCGAGCAATTTGGTGTCCATGAACATTCCCTGGATAAAGAGTTAAGGCAAAAGACGATTGGGCAACAGGCGCATCAACTGGGTGTCGAACCAGGCCACGAAGGCCGGTGACGGCACGGCATCGACCGCCAGATACCACCAGTCGTCAGCCGCGAAGGCACGGCACTTCACCGCATCCTTCTCGGTCATCACCAACGGCAATGACGGTGTGAAATTCAAGGCCTGCACGCTGTACTCGGCGTGGTCGGCAAACGCATGGGGGATTGCCCGCCAGTCTAGCGCTTCGAGGGTATTGAAGAAACGTTGCGGATTGCCGATCCCGGCCACCGCGTGCACTGATTGACCGGGCGCAAAATGCGCCAGCGGCTGGCGCTCGCCGCTGCGCAGATTGACCAGCGACGTCGGCTGCAGGTGAAAAGCGAAACCCTCTTCACGATCCGCCGTGGCACCGTTGAACAGTACGCCATCGACGCTTTGCAGGCGCTCGATCGGCTCGCGCAACGGGCCTGCCGGCAAGCAACGTTTGTTGCCCAAACCTCGAGCGGCGTCGATCAGCACCAGCTCCAGATCCCGGGCCAAGCGATAATGCTGCATGCCGTCGTCGGAGAGGATCAGGTCCAGTGGTTCACTGGCGAGCAAGGCTTTGACCGCTGCGCTGCGATCAGGGTCGATCATCAGCGGTACGCCGGTGCGCTGCACGATCAACAGCGGCTCGTCGCCGGCGATGTCGGCGCCCTGCTCGGCGGTGACCCGCCATGGCAGTTGCGGCGGTTTGGCGCCGTAACCACGACTGACCACGCCGACGCGCAGGCCGGCACGGCGGCAATGCTCGATCAACCACAGGATCATCGGCGTCTTGCCGGTGCCGCCCACCGTGATGTTGCCGACCACGATCAACGGCACCGGTGGCTGATAGATCGGGCCTTTGCCGTCGAGAAAGCGCTGGCGCTTGTTGACCACCACGCGGCGGTAGAGCATTTCCAGCGGCCGCAGCAGCGTCAGGGCCGGATGTCCCTGATACCACGCGGCGAGCAAACGATCGGACAGGCTCATCAGGATTTGGGCGCCGCCTCGACCGTGGTCATGCGCAGATGGCTGAAACCGAGCTTGCCGGCCGCGTCCATGGCGGTGATCACCGATTGGTGTTGGGTCTTGCCATCAGCGCTGATCGATAACGGCATGTTGGTGTCACCGTTGGCTTCTTTCTGCATGGCTTCCATCAGCGTCGCCAGGTCGTTTTTCGGCAGAATCTTGTTGTTCACCGAAAACACGCCTTCGGCGCTGATCGCGACGTCCAGTTGCTTGAGCTGCTGGTCTTCGGCGGGCGATCCGCTGACTGATTCCGGCAGATCGACGCGTAACTGGGTCTCGCGGGTGAAGGTGGTGGTCACGACGAAAAACAGCAACAGGATGAACACCACGTCGATCAGCGACGCGAGGTTGATGTCGATCGTTTCCCTGGGCTTGCGACGGAATTTCACGCTTTGTCCCCGGCCAGATCGACGTCACGGTCGCCCTGCACCACTTCGACCAGTTTGATCGCTTCCTGCTCCATGCCCACCACCAGCTCATCGATGCGGCGTTGCAGGAAACGGTGGAAGAACACCGACGGAATACCGACCATCAGGCCAGCCGCCGTGGTAATCAGTGCCTTGGAAATACCACCGGCCAATACCGAGGCGTTGGTGGTCATGCCCGAACCGGTGAAGGCGCTGAAAATGTCGATCATGCCCAGTACCGTGCCCAGCAAGCCCAGCAACGGCGACATGGCGGCAATGGTGCCGAGGGCGTTGACGTAGCGTTCGAGCTCGTGAATCACCCGCGCGGCGGCTTCTTCGATGCACTCTTTCATGATCTCGCGACCATGCTTGGAGTTGGCCAGGCCCGCGGCGAGGATTTCACCCAGCGGCGAGTTGGCGCGCAATTCCTTGAGCTTTTCTTTATTGAGCTGCTTGTCCTTGATCCAGACCCAGACCTGGCCCAGCAGATGCTCGGGGGTGACGCGGCTGGCGCGCAGGGTCCACAGGCGCTCGGCGACAATCGCCATGGCCGCGATGGAACTCAGAATGATCGGCAACATCATCCAGCCGCCGGATTTGACCAATTCCCACACAGTGACAGTCCCCTCGAAAAAGTGCGCCACTTTACCATACCGGTTCGCGATTAAGACCCGCTGCCCCGACGACCTGATGCCGCATTCGGCGATCCCGCGATCAGTGGTGATTCAACGCCAGAAACGCCGCTGTTGACGCATCAGCCACGGCGCCTGAAAGCCGCCCAGGCGCAGATGAATGGCGCCGTGCTGCGCGCTGTCGTAGATGCGCAGCCCTTGCTGGCGATAACGCGCCAGCACCAGCGGATGCGGATGCCCGAACGAATTGCCCTGCCCACGGGAGATCAGCACCGAATGCGGCCTCAGAGCCCGAAGCAGTGCCATTGAAGACGAACTGCGGCTGCCATGATGCGGCGCTTGCAGCCAGTGCGTCGGCCGCGCCAACGGACTCTCCAGCAGAGCCCGTTCGGCAGCCGTGTCGATATCGCCGGTCAGCAGCAGACGCTCGCCATTGGCCTCGATCTGCAACACGCAGGAGCGCTGATTGCTGTCATGGGCCGCCGACCACTGCCACAGTTGAAACCGCACCCCGTCCCACTGCCACTGACGTCCGCTTTCACAGGCTTCGGCCCGCAGGATGGCGGGCAGCCCCGGAGGATCGCCGCTGATCACCCGCGTCACTTTCAGGCCCCGCGATACCGCCAGCGCACCACCGGCATGGTCGGCATCGGCATGACTGAGCAGCATCAGGTCGATGCGTTCAACCCCCAGTTTGTGCAGCGCCGGCAACACCACCCGCTTCCCCAGATCGAAATCGCCGAAACGTGGACCGGCGTCGTAGAGCAGCGTGTGATGACGCGTGCGGATCAGGATCGCCAGGCCCTGACCGACATCGAGTTGCCAGATATCAGCCAGTCCCTCGGCCACCCGCTCGCGAGGCGGCGCCAGCAAAATCAACAGCAACGGCCAGCCCAATGGTCGCAATGGCACACCGCGCGGCAACAGCAACAATACAGCCCCGAGACTGCCAATCAACAAGGTCCACCACGGCAGCGACGGTGAGATCCATGCCGGCCAGGCGCCGGCGATCACCGACAAGCCACGAAACAGCCAGTCGATCAAACCACCGGCCAGCCACAACAAGCCTGCACCGACGTAAGGCACCGGCAACAACAGCGTGCCGAGCAGCGCCGGTGGCAGCACCAGCAGACTGACCCACGGCACCGCCAGCAGATTCGCCAAGGGTCCGCTGAGGCTGATCGGCAGGTTCAGCGCCAGCAACACCGGGCACAGGCCCAGCGCAATCAGCCATTGCGCGCGCGTCCAGGTCTGCCACCATGTCCACGCGCCGAGGCGCCCGCCGAAGGTAAAAATCAAAATCCCCACCGCGGCGAACGACAGCCACAAACCGGGACGCAAACTGGCCAACGGATCGAATAACAGCAGCGCATTGAATGCCAGCAACAGCGGCCACCACGCGCCGAGATGGCGAAAGCGCAGGCGCCACAACAACACCAGCCCAACCATCACGCAGGCCCGTTGCACCGGCACATCAAACCCGGCGAGCAAGCCGTAGCCGAGCGCTGCGGCAAACGCCAGCCCACAGGCCCATGGCAGCCAGGGCCAGCGCAGCGGCCACCAGCCGTAGCGCGCCAGCCCGGCGACCAGCAGATACACGACCGCCGCCAACATCCCGATGTGTTGACCGGAAATCACCAGCAGATGCACGGTGCCGGTGTCCTGCAGGATCTGCCAATCCTCGCGACTGAGCCCGGAGCCGTCACCGAGCACCAGCGCCGCCAATGCACCGCCCCGGCCCTGCGTGTCCACTTCAAGCAAGCGCTGGCGAATGCTGTCGCGCCACGCCCAACTGGCCTCGGCCAGGCGCTGACCGTCCTTGATCGTGCCGGTCGCGCCGATGCGTTGCGCCAGTAGCCACGCTTCGTAATCGAACGCATCGGGATTGAGCAGGCCACTCGGGCGCTTGAGCTTCACCGCCAGCCGCCAACGCTCGCCGCTGTTGAGCGGCGGCCCGGCGTGCCACGCCAGACGCATCAACGACGGCAATTTCTCGTGTCGCGAGCGGGCATCGGCGAGCTCAAAGCGCACGACACCCTCGCTGGTTTGCGGCAAGCCGACCACCCGCCCCTCGACCCAACGGGTTTCGCCGTCAAGCGCTGCGGGCAGGCGATCATTCAACGCCGACTGCGCACTGACGCACGCCCAGGTAAAACCGAACAGCAGAAACGCCAGCGGATAGCTGCGAAACGGCAGCAACATCAGCCCCACCAGCGGCAACAACATCATCAACCCGACCGGCGGTAAAACCGGCAAAAAAACGGGTACCAGCAGACCGACTGCCAGCGCCATCATCCCTGTGCGCATAAGCCTGTCCTTGAGGGTTCCTGCGTTAGGCATAGCTGCTGCGAAGGCGGGGCGTCGTCAACAATTGTCACAAAGTCTGAATGGGCGCTTCGTAGAATCCAGACATACTTGCCGCCTTAACCGACCGAGAAGCCTTATGCCCCGGCGCTTATTCAAACGTTACATGCCCGACCCGACGAGCATCAGGGAACACAAATCCTTACGCTTTCTCGGCAAGTTGTTGCATGACCCGAACCTCTGGCACCTCAATCGTCACTCGGTGGCCCGGGCGATGGCCGTCGGCCTGTTCGCCGCGTTCCTGCCGATTCCGGCGCAGATGCTGGTGGCGGCCGCACTGGCGATCACCGTGCGCGGTAACATGCCGATTGCCGTCAGCCTCGTGTGGCTGACCAACCCGATCACCATGCCGGCGGTGTTTTTCTGTACTTATCAGGCCGGAGCCTGGTTGATGAATGTGCCCGCCCGCACCCTGCCCGACTCTTTGACCTGGGAATGGATCAGCGGAGAGCTCTCGACCATGTGGCAGCCGTTTTTGCTGGGGTCGGTGGTATGCGGACTGCTTCTGGGCATCCTCGCCTACTTCACGGTGATGCTGTACTGGCGCTGGTGGGTGGCGCGGCAATGGGCGCGGCGCAAAAAGAACCGCATGCATTGAATGCAAAACGGCCTCCGCAGTGGGAGGCCGTTTACCTTTGTGTTGTCTGCATTCGCGAGCAGGCTCGCTCCCACATTGGATCAGGTCCGCATTCCGCGCCCACTCACCAGCAACCGCGCACAACCGAGGTACAACACCACGGTCGCCACCAGCATGAAGGTGATCGCGATACCGATGCGGATATCCGACACCCCGAGAATGCCGTAGCGGAAGGCGTTGACCATGTGCAGCACCGGATTGGCCAGCGACACGGTCTGCCAGAACGGCGGCAGCAAGGTGATCGAATAGAACACGCCACCGAGGTAGGTCAGCGGCGTCAGCACAAACGTCGGGATGATCGAAATATCATCGAAGTTGCGCGCAAACACCGCGTTGATGAAGCCCAGCAGCGAGAAGATCGTCGCGGTCAGAATCACCACCAACAAGGTCACGCCGAGGTGATGCACCTGCAGATGGGTGAAGAACAGCGACAGGATGGTCACGATCACCCCGACCATCAGACCACGCAGCACGCCGCCGATGGTGTAGCCGATCAGAATGGTGTGCGGCGACACCGGCGAGACCATCAGTTCCTCGATGGAACGCTGAAACTTGCTGCCGAAGAAGCTCGAGACCACGTTGCCGTAGGAGTTGGTAATCACCGACATCATGATCAGCCCCGGCACGATGTACTCCATGTAACTGAAGCCACCCATGCCGCCGATCTGCTTGCCGATCAGGTTACCGAAGATCACGAAATACAGAACCATGGTGATCGCCGGCGGCAGCAGGGTCTGCGGCCAGATCCGGGTAAAACGCCTGACTTCACGGTAAACGATGGTATTGAGGGCGACGAGGTTGGGGCGCAATTCGGAACTCATACCGCCACCTTCGACAGATTTTTCTCCACCAGGGACACGAACAGCTCCTCAAGGCGATTGGTTTTGTTACGCAGGCTCAGCACTTCGATGTTCTGTTGCGCCAACTGAGTGAACAGCGCGGTGATGCCCATGGATTTGTCGACCTGGACCTCCAGCGTATGGCCGTCGAGCAACCGCGCGGGATAGCCGATCAATTGTGGCGCAGCGTGCAAGTCGTTTTTCAGATCCAGCAGGAAGGTCTCGACGTGCAACTGGCCCAGCAGCTGTTTCATGCTGGTGTTCTCGACGATGGTGCCGTGGTCGATGATGCCGATGTTGCGGCACAACTGCTCAGCCTCTTCCAGATAGTGCGTGGTGAGGATGATGGTGATGCCTTTCTGGTTCAGCTCGGTGAGGAACGTCCACATCGAGCGACGCAGTTCGATGTCGACGCCAGCGGTCGGCTCATCGAGGATCAGCAGGCGCGGCTCATGCACCAGGGCGCGGGCAATCATCAGTCGGCGTTTCATGCCGCCGGACAGCGAGCGCGACGGCACATCGCGCTTGTCCCACAGGCCAAGCTGGGTCAGGTACTGCTCGGCGCGCTCCTTGGCGACTTTCGCCGGAATGCCGTAGTAACCGGCCTGGGTCACGACGATGTCGAAGGTCTTTTCGAACTGGTTGAAGTTGAATTCCTGGGGCACCACGCCGATCGAGCGCTTGAGCGCGGCCGGGTTCTTGTCCAGGTCATGACCGAAGATATTCACCGTGCCGCTGGTCTTGTTGACCAGGGTCGAGAGAATGCCGATGGTCGTGGATTTGCCCGCGCCATTGGGGCCGAGCAAGGCGAAAAAGTCACCTTCGGCGACGTCCAGATCGATACCACTCAAGGCCTGGAACCCGTTGCCGTAGGTTTTGGTTAGCTGCCGGATGGACAGAGCGGAACTCATATCGGATTTACGCACCAAGAAGGGAAGAAAAGGAAAGATTGGGCCGGGCGGCGAACAAAACAACCACGGCGCGTGAACGCAATGGTGCTTGCCGCCGCCACACAAGTACAGTCAAGAGTGTCGATAGTTATTATCAAGTCAACGCGGTCATAACCGCTTTCTGATAGGCCGGACGCTGCTTCAACCGTGCGTACCAGGCCTCCAGATGCGGCTGCGCGGCGCGTTCGATGGGCATCTCGAACCAGGCATAAATGAAACTGCCGAGGGGAATATCGCCCATGCCGATTTCGCGGCCGGACAGGTATGGCTGGCTGGCGAGGGCCTGATCGGCCATGGCCAGCAGGGCCGTGCACTCCTTGATTGCGGCGTTGATCGCTGGCCAGTCCTGCTGGTCCGCTGGCGTACGCACCACACCCCAGAACACCGTGCGGAACGGCCCGGCAAAACTCGAGGTGGTCCAGTCCATCCATTTGTCGGCGATGGCCCGGGCTTGCAGGTCTGCCGGAAACCATTGGCTGTTCGGCGCATGTTTGGCCAGCAGGTAACGGACGATCGCATTCGATTCCCACAGCACGAAGCCGTCATCTTCGATCACCGGCACCCGGCCGTTCGGGTTCATCGCCCGGTATTCAGGCGTGTCGACCACCCCGAAAGCGCCACCGGCGTCAATCGCCTCGTAGGCCAGGCCCAGCTCCTCGGCGGCCCACAGTGGCTTCCTGACATTCGATGAGTTTTTCCGTCCCCAGATCTTCAGCATGACCGCCTCTTTTTCAATGCGTGGGCAGGCAGCATACGCCGGATCATGTACGGCTCAAATCACTCTGCATATCGCCCAGCACCTTCGCCTGATGTTCGCCGAACAGGTGCGGGTAGCACTTTTCCAGATGTTCGAAGAAGAACTGTTCCGGCACATCGGCGAACTGCCCGTGATCGACCAGATACTCCATCAGCAACGCGCCGTCTCGGTTGTACGGGTGGAAAACGCTGTCACTGATGCCGTCAAAGTCCAACGGTGCGACATTGAACAGTTCGCAGAGTTGCTGGTTGAAGGCCGGTGTGGCCTTGACCCAACGGTCGTTCAGGAACAGCTCGGTGTAGCCGTGCATGGCGAACACATCGCTGCGCAACAGCTCCAGCAACCGCGGGGTCGACAGGTGATTCCTGACGTCGGCCAGACCGATACGCGCCGGGATGCCGCAATGCCGCGCACACCCGGCCAGCAAGGTGGCCTTGGGCACGCAATAACTTTCTCCGGTCGCCAACGCATGGCTGCCACACAGGGTTTGCGGGTCGAGGCTGAACGTGTACGGGTTGTAACGCACTGCTTCGCGCACGGCGTAATAGAGACCGAGCACCTGCTCGAGCGGGTCGCGGCTGGCACCGCGGTGCTGTTCGGCGAACTCCACCACCGCCGGGTGGTCACTATCGATGAAGCGGCCGGGACTCAGATACTCGCGCATGACGATGTTCTCCTGGGGGAGCCCCGAGTCTAGCGACAGCTCAAGCACAGAGATAACGACGTTTCGGCCAAACATGCACGCGAAGACGCGGGAATGGCGAACGATTTCCCACGGGTGTTGCCCACCGAACCTACGAAAACCATCCGGGGTTTCCCACGAGTTCAATCACCATGTTCTGACCACCCGTTTTACAGATGCCGTCTAAGCTCTGGTGGGTCGGTTGGCCTTGGTTCACGGAGGATTACATATGCTGTTGTTGTGGATACTGGTTCTGATCGTCGGTGTGGCGTACCTCGCTCACCGCCGCATCGCCCCGCTGCCCGCGTTGGGCATCGTCGCCATTTACCTGCTGGCGATGGGTATTTTCAGCCATGCGCCGGGCTGGTTGCTGCTGGTGCTGTGGGTCGTGCTCGCGGTGGTTGCCGCGCCGTTGCTGCTGCCTGACCTGCGCCGCAAACACTTCACCGCGCCGCTGTTCAACTGGTTCCAGAAAACCCTGCCGCCGATGTCGCAGACCGAACGCGACGCGATCGATGCCGGTACCGTCTGGTGGGACGGTGAGCTGTTCAGCGGCCGTCCGGACTGGGACAAGCTGCTGTCCTACCCGAAAGCGCAACTGAGCGAAGAGGAACAGGCCTTTATCGACGGCCCGACCGAAGAGCTCTGCGCGATGGTCACTGACTGGCAGATCGGCCAGTCGATGGACCTGCCGCCCGAAGCCTGGAGCCACATCAAGGAACACGGCTTCTTCGCCCTGATCATTCCCAAGGAATTCGGCGGCAAGGGCTTTTCCGCCTACGCTCACTCGCAAGTGGCGATGAAACTCGCCACCCGCAGCGGCGACCTCGCCTCCACCGTAATGGTGCCCAACTCCCTCGGCCCGGCCGAACTGCTGCTGCATTACGGCACCGACGAACAACGCAATCACTACCTGCCCCGACTGGCCCGTGGCGACGACATTCCGTGCTTCGCCCTCACTGGTCCGCTGGCCGGCTCCGATGCTGGCGCCATGCCGGACACCGGGATCATCTGCAAAGGTCAATGGGAAGGCCAGGAAGTCATCGGTCTGCGCCTGAACTGGGAAAAACGCTACATCACCCTCGGTCCGGTGGCGACCCTGCTCGGTCTGGCCTTCAAAGCCTATGACCCGGAGCATCTGCTGGGCGACAAGGAAGATCTCGGCATCAGTCTGGCGCTGATTCCCACCGATACACCGGGCGTGGAAATCGGCCGTCGTCACCTGCCACTGGGTGCTGCGTTCATGAACGGCCCGAACTCGGGCAAAGACGTATTCATCCCGCTGGACTTTCTCATCGGCGGTCAGGAAATGCTCGGCAAGGGCTGGATGATGCTGATGAACTGCCTGTCAGTCGGGCGTTCGATTTCGCTGCCAGCCGTCGGCACTGGCGCGGCCAAGTTCACCAGTCTGGTGACTGGGCAATATGCGCAGATTCGTGAGCAGTTCAACGTCCCGCTGTCGGCCTTCGAAGGCATTCAGGAAGCCATGGCGCGCATCGGTGGCAACGCCTGGATGATGGACGCCGCGCGGATGCTGACTGCCAACGCAGTGGATCTGGGCGAGAAACCGTCGGTGCTGTCGGCGATCCTCAAGTACCACCTGACCGAACGCGGCCGCGAGTGCATCACCCACGCCATGGACGTGCACGGCGGGAAAGCGATCATCATGGGGCCGAACAACTACCTCGGGCGCAGCTGGAACGGCGCGCCAATCTTCATCACCGTGGAAGGCGCCAACATCCTTTCGCGCAACCTGATGATCTTCGGTCAGGGCGCCATTCGCTGCCACCCGTTCGTCCTCAAGGAAATGGCCCTCGCCGGCCGTGAGGACAAGGATCAGGCACTGAAAGAATTCGACGGCCTGCTGCTCAAGCACATCGGTTTTGCCGTCGGCAACGCCGCCAGTACCCTGGTGCTGAACCTGGGCTTTGGCCATTTCGAACATGCGCCAGGGGACAGGATCAGCCAAGGTTATTTCCGCGCACTCAATCGGCAGGCAGCGGCTTTCGCCATGCTCGCCGACTTCAGCATGATGTTGCTGGGTGGCGAACTGAAGCGGCGCGAACGCCTGTCGGCGCGTCTCGGCGATGTATTGAGCAACCTGTACCTGGCCTCCGCCGCGCTCAAGCGTTATCACGACCTGGATTCGCCGGCGCATATGGAGCCGCTGTTCCGTTGGGCGATGGAAGAAAGCCTCGGTCAGTCGGAACGGGCACTGGATGAGCTGCTAAGCAACTTCCCGAACAAAGTGTTTGGCTGCCTGCTGCGGGTGATCGTGTTCCCGTTCGGCCGTCGCCACAAAGGCCCATCGGACAAGCTCGGTGCCGAAGTGGCAGCTGTTATTGGTCGCGCCAAAGGTGATCCGACTCTCGAAGAACTGCTCGCCGGTTGCTATCGCCCGCAGTCCGCCGACGATGCCGTGGGTGCCCTGCAACACGCCAGCGATCTGCTGGGTGCCGCGCAACCCCTGCACAAGAAACTGCACACTGCGCTGAAAAGCGGCCAGGTCAAACCGGCGGCGGGCGAACACGCTATCGACGCCGCGCTGGAGGCCGGGGTGTTGCAAGCGGCGGAGGCGCAGACCCTGCGCGATGCTGAAGCGGCTCGGCGCAAGGTGATTGATGTCGATGATTTCGACAAGGAAGAACTGAAACAGGCAGAAGGCAAAGTCCGCTGATGCTGACGACCGTGTAGCTGTTTATTTGTGAAAAACGGGCGCGAGAGCTTTATACTCCCGCGCCCGTTTTGCTCTTGAGGACTTATCTCGTGTCCAACGTCGTTGCCGATCATCTGGTTTTGCTCGACCACCTGCGCAGTATCCTGGTCGCCGTAGGTGAGGCCGATCAGGTTCCCGAAGAAAGCCATGCCTTGTTCCTGGAGCGCTTTGACGAACTGCTGGCATCCCTGCCGATCGATCCGATCGAAAGCCAGTACCTGGGCCAGGACATCCTGACCCAAGTGATTACCCGTTATCCGCAAATTGCCCACCTGATCCCGCGGGATCTGCTGTGGTTCTTCGCTGGTGACTGCCTGCACTACTTGTCTGATGAAGAAATCGACCTGTATCAGGCACTGGAAGAACGTCGCTACGAAGCCGAACAGAACGACGAACCGTTCGACTGGAACCAGGAAAAACAGCTGCTGGCGATGTCTGCCCAGGACAGCAAGCACTGATTTAAGGGTTTGAAGATCAAAAGATCGCAGCCTGCGGCAGCTCCTACAGGGATTGTGTAGGAGCTGCCGCAGGCTGTGATCTTTTGCTTTTAAAGCAGCCCCTCGCTCTCCGGCAATTCATACGCCATCGCCAGATTATTCGGCGCCCCCACCTTCCCCGGCTTGCTCAACGTCGGCTCTTTTTCCAGACACTCCACCAGATAGTCGATGAACACCCGCAGCTTCGGCGGCAGATAACGCGTCGGTGAATGCAGCAGCCACAGCCCACCGTGATAGGACGCGAGGAATGTCCACTCCGGCAGCACCTGCACAATCAGTTTCTGCTCCAGCGCATAACGCGCGGTGAAGTACGGCAAGCTGCCGATACCAATGTGCTGCAACACGGCTCCGAGCCGCACGCCGGTGTGGTTGGCGGCATAGCGGCCACGCACGCCGACCGTCACCGCTTTACTGCCCTTCTTGAATTTCCAGCGGGCATCGCTCGGGGTTTCTCCCAGATAGATACAACTGTGATTGAGCAGATCATGCGGATGCGTCGGTGTGCCGTGGTCGGCCAGGTATTGCGGGGTGGCGCAGAGCAAATGGTCGATGGTCAGCAACTGTCGCCCGACCAGCCCGGCCGGCGGACGGTCCGTAATACGAATCGCCAGGTCGACATGATCGTCAATCAAATCAACCTGGCGGTCTTCCAGCAACAACTCGACATCGACCTTCGGATAACGCCGCAGAAACTCGGGCATGTGCGGATGAATCACGAAGCGTCCGACCGCTTTCGGCACGCTGACCCGCACCAGCCCTTCCGCCTCGTGGGTGAACTGCCCACTGATCTCCATCACCGACTTGGCGGCGCTGACCATCTCCTGACAGCGCTTGAACACTTCTTCACCACCATCACTCAGACGCAATTTACGCGTCGTGCGCTGCAGCAAACGCGTGGCCAGAGCCTTTTCCAGTCGGGAAATGCTGCGACTGATTGCCGACGGCGACGAACCCAGCTGGCGGGCGGCTTCGGAGAAACTGCCGGTCTCCACGACCTTGACGAAGATCGCCATTTCACCGAGCAGTGGCAGCGGAAGATTGATGCTCACAGCGCACAAGTCCTTTGATGTTTGAACGGATTATCACGTTATTGCACGATTCATATAATAAAAAAAGACACGTTAATAAGGGCATGGAATATGACGCTTCGCCTCTTTTTCCATAGTGATGACCTCAAGGCTAATGTGGAAGTCCTCGACTGCACGCCCCACGAGAACGAATTTGCCGTGGTGTTGCGCGCCACGCTGTTTCATCCGCAAGGCGGTGGGCAGCCTTGCGATACCGGCATGATCGGCGAAAGCCAGGTGCTGCGCGTGGTTCAGGAGCCGGATCGGATCGTGCATTACGTCGACCGTCCGGTGAAACTCGGCATGACCTGCATCCACGTCGATGAACAACGTCGCCGCTACAACACCCGCATGCATTCAGCCGGACACCTGATCGGGCATTTCGTGCAAGCCATGGGCTGGACGCCGGTCAAGGCGCACCACTGGCCAGACGAAGGCCGGGTGCAGTTCAAACCGGGCGATGCGGCTCTGGAAGTCGACGCGCCAACCGTTCAATACGGTATTCGTGAGTGGATCGAACACGACCTGCCCCGCCTGACCTCGCTGCGCGAAGGCGCGCGGGAAATCGGTTTTGGCGAGCTGCCGGCCTACGGCTGTGGTGGCACCCATGTACGCAGCCTGAAGGATTTGGGCACAGTCACGATCGCTTCCCTTTCGCAGAAGAAAGGTACGTTATCCGTCCACTACAGCGTGGATTAAGCATCTCGGGCGCTGCCTCGCGCAGCGTCCGGCGCCGGGGGAACCGCACTCGCCGGTTCCGTTGACTATCGATAGATGGACCTAAAACAATGATGCTAGACGTCGAGCGTCTCGATGAGACGTGCATAAAAAAACTGGCCAACGAAGAAGTCCTCGCCATCCGCGTCAAAGGCTTTCTGCCGGAGCCGCTGGCGGTTCAGCTTGGCGACAAGATTCTTGCTCCGGGTTTCGAGGGCTACATCAACGCGCCGAGCATCGGCCGCATCGGCATGGCGTTTTACGAGGCGGAAAACCAGCCGCTGCTGATCGAGGACTACTTCGAACGCGCCACCCGCAACATCGCCGAACTGCGCGAACGTTGCGCCCCCTACTCCTCACCGGTCGATACCCTGCGCTGCATGCTCGACGAGTCCTGGCCGGCCGGCGCTCATCTGGAAAACCTCTATGGCCGCAAGATGTATGTCGGCCTGTCGCGGGTGGTCAAACCCGGTGTGTGCTTCCTCGCTCATCACGACATTTTCGCCAAGGACGCCCCGGACAGCTTTCAAGCCCGCAGCCTGGAGGCGCAGTTCGCCTGCAACGTGTACCTGAACATGCCGACCGAAGGCGGTGCGCTGCAGATGTGGGACGACGATATCAGCCCGGACCGCTTCGACGAGATGCGCGGCGACAGCTACGGCATCGACCCGGCGCTGCTCGGCCCACCGACCCTGGAAGTGCGGCCGGAGCCGGGCGATTTCATCATGTTCAATTCGCGCTGCATGCACTCGGTGACGCCGGGCGTAGCGGATCCGCGACTGAGCCTTTCATTCTTTGTCGGCTATCGCGGCAATGCTTCTCCCCTGACCTTCTGGAGCTGAGATGTTATCGAACTACCTGGGCGAGTTTCTGGCACTGGCCACCATTCACTTTCTGGCCGTGGTCGCTCCCGGCCCGGACTTCGCCGTGACCATCCGCCAGAGCGTACGCTTCGGCCGACTGGTGGGCATCTGCACCGCACTGGGCATCGGCGCCGGTATTTCGGTGCACGTTCTCTACACCTTGCTCGGCGTTGGCGCGCTCATGCACACCACGCCGTGGTTGCTGACCGTGGCCAAGGTGATCGGTGGCGCGTACATCTTTTACCTCGGCATCAGCCTGATTCGCAGTAAACCGAAGTCCACGCTCGAGGGTGAAAATAATACCGACGAGCCGCTGGTCGCGCAGTCACTGTTCAAGGCGTTCAGCACCGGTTTTCTGACCAATGCGACCAACCCCAAGGCCACGCTGTTTTTCCTGGCGATCTTCACCACGATCATCAGCGCCACTACCCCGCTGAACATCCAGGCGCTGTACGGGGTGTGGATGTGCTTGGTCAACGCGCTGTGGTTCGTGATCGTCGCACTGTTTTTTTCCAGCAGCCGGGTGCGGTCCCTGTTCATGCGCATGGGCCATTGGTTCGAACGCAGCATGGGCGTGATCCTGATTCTGTTCGCCGGCAGGCTGGTGCTGTCGATGTAAACGCTGCGCCAAAACAAAAGGCCCGATCCGTTCAACCCCGATCGGGCCTTTTTCGTTTGTGCGCCGCTTTTGCATTTCTGTGCGACGGATCCCACTTCAGGGGCTCCCCTTCAACACCTTCGCGGTGTTAGTTTGGAAAAGATTTGTTTCAACTTTCAAACACTTCCCTTCAAATGCCTGCAAAGGAATGCCCACTGCAATGAATTTTTCCCTCAAGCGTCTGGCTGCCGCCAGCCTGATTCTGGCCAGTCTTTCGTCGTTCACCCTGCCGGCCCAGGCCAACATCAGCCCCGAGCAAAGTGCTGCGATCCTCAAGGCGTTCAGCGATACGACGGTCAGCGATTTTCGTCAGTTTCTCGGTGCGGTAGCGAACAGCAATCCGGGCAAGACCGACAACCTCGCCCCGGCGATCAATGGTTTTCTCGACAACAAGACCCTGACCGCCGAGCAGCAGAACGAGATCAATCGCCTGCTGGGCATCTACACCCGCGCCAAGTACGGCAAAGCCGCCCTGGAAACGCTGCGCGAACTGGTGGAAATCCCGACCTTCCGCAAAGAGGGCGTGGCTCAGCACGACAACCCCGAGTTCATCAAGATCGCCGAAAAGATCAAGAACCTCGCCGAATCGTTCAACCTGAAATTCCGCAACGTCGACAACCGTGTCTATGAAATTTCCCTCGAGGGCAGCGGCGATGACGTCGTGGGCATTCACGCGCATGCCGACGTGGTCCCGGTCACCCCGGAAAACTGGGTGCTGAAGGACGGCACCAAACTCGATCCATTCAAAGTGACGTTGATCGGCGACCGCATGTATGGCCGTGGCACCGAGGACGACAAGAACGGCATCGTCGTCGCCATGTACGCCATGAAAGTGATCAAGGAAGAAAAGCTGCCACTGGCACGCAACTTCAAACTGCTGGTGGACACCACTGAAGAAACCACGGGTGACGCGATCCCCTACTACTTCGAACACAACCCGACGCCGAACTACAACATGGCACTGGATGGCGGTTACCCGGTGGTCATCGCCGAGAAAGGCTACGGCACGGTCATGGCCAATTTCCCGCTGCGCAAGGCTGAAGGCAGTGGCGCCGAAATCACTTCGATGACCGGCGGCCTGGCGACCAACCAGATTCCGTCGGTTTCGGTCGCCACCCTCGTCACCGACAAGCCGGAGCAATTGGCGGCGAGCCTGCAGAAGGCCGGCAACGAGTACGCGAAAAAACACGGTGGCGACTTCAAAGTGGCGGCAAAAGTTGACGGCAAAGACGTCAAGCTGAGCGTCACCGGTGTGTCCGCGCACTCCTCCGAACCCGAGTCCGGCGTCAACCCGGTCGCGCGGATGCTCGACTTCATCAACGGTCTCGACGGCAAGGTGGCGCTCAAGCACAACCAGATCACCGACGCTGCACGCTATGCGTCCAACAACTGGGGCCTGGATTATCTGGGGAAAAAACTTGGCGTCGGCTTCTCCGATTCGTTCATGGGCCCGCTGACTGCTTCGCTGACCTACGTCGGTGTGGACGACAAGGCCTTCAAACTGGCTGTCAACTTGCGCGTGCCGAAGGGTAAATCGCCAGAAGTGCTGCAGAAGGAAATCGCTGACAAACTCGCCGCCTGGAGCAAGAAAACCCACGTTGCCGCGGACTTCACCTACTCGATCGACGAACCGATGTACCGCAACCCGGAAGGCGAATGGGTCAAAGCACTGTTGGCGGTGGCCACGGAGAACCTGGGCATGAAGCACGAGTTCGGCACCTCGGCCGGGGCGACCTCGGTGCATGACTTGCCGAACGGCGTGCAGTTCGGCCTGGCCCGTCCTGAAGTTAAATACACCGGCCATACTGACGGTGAGTTCAAGACGGTTGACCAGTTCCTGCTGGACCTGCAGATCGTCACTGAGATGATGGGCCGTGTCGGCCAACTGCCGAAGCTCTGATAAGACACGGGCCCGTGATTCAGCGGGCCTGACGTGAAAACAGAAAAGGACCCGAAGGTCCTTTTTTGTTGCGTGCAAAATGCTGCACAAACAAAAACGCCGATCATCACTGATCGGCGTTTTTGTGAAATTGGAGCGGGAAACGAGACTCGAACTCGCGACCCCGACCTTGGCAAGGTCGTGCTCTACCAACTGAGCTATTCCCGCAATGGCGTCCCCTAGGGGACTCGAACCCCTGTTACCGCCGTGAAAGGGCGGTGTCCTAGGCCACTAGACGAAGGGGACAGGCTACAACTTTCACTAATAAAAACGCCGCTCACTGAGCGGCGCTTTTAGAATTTGGAGCGGGAAACGAGACTCGAACTCGCGACCCCGACCTTGGCAAGGTCGTGCTCTACCAACTGAGCTATTCCCGCAAATGGCGTCCCCTAGGGGACTCGAACCCCTGTTACCGCCGTGAAAGGGCGGTGTCCTAGGCCACTAGACGAAGGGGACACGCTACCCGGAACACATGGTGTGTGTTTCGGTGTCCAGAGCCGTCTCCGAAGATCAGGTTCTGGTTTCACTCAGCCCTGCCCGAAAGCAATGCTGTTTAAAATTGGAGCGGGAAACGAGACTCGAACTCGCGACCCCGACCTTGGCAAGGTCGTGCTCTACCAACTGAGCTATTCCCGCATTGGCGTCCCCTAGGGGACTCGAACCCCTGTTACCGCCGTGAAAGGGCGGTGTCCTAGGCCACTAGACGAAGGGGACACACTACAACATTCACTCCCTGCCGCGTTTCGCTGTGTGCTTTACGCTGCAAGTGGCGCGCATTCTATGGATGGTTTGAGAGGTCGTCAACCCCCGAATATAAATTTATTTAAATCAATGACTTCGACCTGCTTTACGAGAGCATTCGGGCTTTTCCGTCGCCCGACGATTGACGCCTATATTCCGCCACTCGCCAAGGCGTTATAGTCCGCAACACAATGATGGCAATCTGCGCACTCTGCGCCAGCATTCATATAAGCAGCGTGCAGCCGATATACACAGAAGCTGCTGAATCAACTCGTCGAGCGGCGCTGGGCGCCTGAATGTCCAGCCACTACACTCGCATGCGAACCCTATAAAGAGGTCTTACCGGTGACACCACTCATGATCACCCTGCTAGTCGTAGCCGGGATCGCAATTCTGATCGCCATTGGCTACATGAACCATGTGGTGGAAAACAACAAACTGGAGAAGGCCCGCACCAAAGTCGAACTCAACGACCGCCTGCGCCGCTGCGGCGAACTGACCGAAACCTTCCCCGGTCAGTTCATGACGCCGGCACTCAAGCTGCTGCTGACGCGTCTGGAACTGAACGTCTGCCAGCGTCTGCTGAACCTGGAAAAAACCAGCGCCACGATCAAGGCACGGATCACTGAACTCAACGCACTGGTGGCTCAGGGCGAATCGATCCCGGTCAACAACCCGCCGGCACCGATCCTGACCGAAGCCAAAGCCAAGGACGTCCGCTTCCTGCTCGAAGCCCTCCACGGCCAGATCACCCGCGCCGCCCACGACGGCTTCCTGCCGCCGAACGAAGCCAAACACTGGATCAAGGAAGTCCGCCACATCCTGGTCCTGCTGCACATCGAGTTCTTCAACAACCTCGGCCAACAATCCTTGCAACAAAACCAGCCAGGCCAGGCCCGCCTCGCCTTCGAACGCGGCGTGCAATACCTGCGCAAACAGCAAGACCCGCAGATGTACTCGGAACAACTGCAATACCTGGAAAAACTGCTGGCCCGCGCCAATGCCCAAGTCATGGACAAAATTGCACCGGTCGAAGGCGAAGTGAACCAGCTGACCGAAGGCCTCAAGGAAGTTGAAGCCGACGCGGACTGGAAGAAGAAAGTGATCTACGACTAAGTGTCGAGAGTTAAGAAAAGCCACCGAGAGGTGGCTTTTTTGTGGGGGTGAGCTGGCTGCCATTGAGAACATTCAGTTAGAGATTGGTCGGCTGTCAGGCCGCCATCGCTGGCAGCTCCCACAAGATCAAGATCAAGATCAAGATCAAGATCAAGATCAAGATCAAGATCAAGATCAAGATCAAGATCAAAAGATCGCAGCCTTCGGCAGCTCCTACACAGGATGAGCGCAAGCTCGGCTGCAGCTCTTGATCTTGCCATACCGGCCCCGTCGGCAGGCTGAGTGGAGGGATTTATCCGGGGGGTGGGAGCGCAGCGACCGTTTGGCGAAGCCAAATGCATCGAGAGGAGGTGCAGCGAAGCAAACCGGAGGCGATGCGCCCGGATGAATCCCGGAGCGAAGGAACCCGAGCCACGGCGAGGGCCGTACGTTGGGGCCAAGCCTTTTGCTTACTTTTCGGCGTCTGGAAAAGTGAGCCGCTGTAAGAGCGGAACCATAAGAAGCCGTTACCGCAGCAACGGATATTCACACCCCCCCCCCAAGAACCTGGTCGGCCCAGAGGCCGCCAAGTCAAAGCCGAAAATGCCCCACCATCCCCTTGAGTTCCCCCCCCAACCGCGCCAGCTCAACACTCGAAACCGCATTCCCCCGCATCGCCATCGAAGACTGATCCGCACTCGCACGAATACTCGTCACACTGCGATTAATCTCCTCGGCCACCGAACTCTGCTCCTCCGCCGCCGCCGCAATCTGCTGATTCATCTGCTGAATCAACGAAACCGCCGCCGCAATACTCCCCAGCGCACTTTCGGTCTGCAGGGCATCACTGACGGCAAGCTTCACCAACTCGCCACTGCTCTGAATTTGCTGCACGGAAGCATGCGCTGCCGAACGCAACGCGCTGACCAGCCGCTCGATCTCCTCCGTCGACTGCTGCGTACGTCGCGCCAACGCACGAACCTCATCGGCCACCACCGCAAAGCCCCTGCCCTGCTCCCCGGCCCGCGCCGCTTCGATCGCCGCGTTGAGCGCCAACAGGTTGGTCTGCTCGGCGACGCTTTTGATCACATCCAGCACCGTACCGATATTCTGGATCTGCGCACTGAGGCTTTCGATGCTCGAACTGGCCGACGTTGCCGAATCCGCCAGTTGCTCGATCCGCGCCATGCTCTGGCGCACCACCTGCTGCCCGGTCTCGACCTTGCCATCCGCGGTTTGCGCGGCCAGTGCAGCCTCCTCCGCATTACGCGCCACGTCATGCACGGTGGCGGTCATCTGGTTCATGGCCGTGGCCACCTGCTCGGTCTCTTCCTTCTGGCTGTTGACCTCGAGGTTGGTCTGCTCGGTGACCGCCGACAGCGATTGCGCGGAACTGGCCAACTGCTCGATGCCCGCCTGCAATCCGCTGACAATCGTGCTCAACCCGGCCCCCATCTGCTGCATCGCCAGCATCAACTGGCCGATTTCATCACGCCGGGTAACCTCGACTTTTGCGCTCAAATCCCCGGCCGCAATCTGTTGTGCAACGCGCATCACTGCGCGCAGCGGCGCGACGATCAACCGGGTAATGACCCACGCGGCAATCAGCCCCACCAATAAGGCCAACGCCGAAGAACCGAGGATCAGCACCGAGTTTTTCTTCAATTCCACCTGCATCGCGCCGTCTTCGGCCACATAGGCCTGGTCGACACGCGACATCACTTGCGCCGCGCGCTGGTGCAACTGTTCATAGACGGTTTTTTCCTGGGCCAGCAGACCGGTGTACTCGGCCAGTTTGTCGTTGAAACCGGCGATGTGCCCGGACACTTCGTTGAGCACCGTCAAATAGCCCTCATCCTTGACCGTGGTCTTCAACTGCTCGGCCTGAGCCTGGGCCTGGGCCGCCTGCTCAATGCTGCCCTTGCCGGCACTGTCGGCATCGCCCTTGCGGCTCTGATCCAGACGAACCCGTGCCTCGTTCATCGCTTGCAGCATCAACCGCGACACCTGACTGACCTGACTGGCCTGTTCGATGAACTGCGCACCATCCTTGCCTTCGCTGTCCTTTAACGTGTACGCGCCATCATCGGCCAGCCCGGCTTGCAGCACGTCCAGGTTATTGGCCACGCTGGACACCGACCAACTGGCCATTTCCAGCGCCAGATCCTTGGCCTGGGTCAGTGAAACGAACTCGTCAAACGCCTTGCGATAGTCGCCCAAGGCTTGCTCGACATCGCTCATCACCGCCCCGTTCGCCGGCGTCTGCGCCTTGAGTTGCGCGGCCTGGGCCAACAGACCGTCGACGCCCTCGTGCACGGCATCAACCGTTTTCGGGTTGCTGTGCAGCGCATAGTCCTGCTCCAGCAACCGCACCTTGAGCAAGGCACTGTTGAGCGACGACATTTGCTTCAAGCCGTCGAAGCGCTGGCTGATGGTCTGCAGGGACCAGACTCCAATGGCAGCCACCAGCGCAGTCAACAGCAGCACCAGTACGAACCCGAGACCCAGTTTCTTTGCCATACCGAGGTTGGCAAAACGTCCTTGCACGGCCGAAATCATTGCGCGTAGTCCCCTGCCAAAGTCTGTTGCCGAAGATTCGCAACGGTCATGGAGCAGCACAAGTCTCTGGCGTCGGAATAATGGCAAAAAGCTACGCACGCGTCGTTTTCAGAACGTTTGAGGTCGATTCACGCTGGTATTGCGAAAAAACTGCCGGGCCCGTGGATCACAGGCATAGGCCACATTGATTCGCTGCCAGTCACTGATCTCGCCGCTCGGACTGAAAGCCCCCGCAGGACTGAGACTGACACCACTGCACTGCGCATGCCTGTGCAAGCGCTCCGGATCATTCAGCGGTGAGCGGGCCCAGATGAACAGGCCGCCACACGGTTTGCCGAAAACCTCCCAGCCTGCGTCCTCCAATGCCTGCAATGCGGCGACGCGGTCGGTATTCAGGCGTTGACGCTGGCGCTGGACCATTTTTCGATAGGCGCCACTGGCCAAGAGGCTCGCCAGCACCGCTTCATTGAAACTCGAGGCTCCCATGCTGCTGATCATCTTGACCCGGGCCAGACGCGCGATCAGTTCTGGCCCGGCGTACACAAACCCGACGCGCAGCGAGCTGCTCAGCGTCTTGGAAAAACTGCCGACGTAAATCACCCGTTCATCAAGTGCCGCCAGGCGTACACCGTTGCCATTGTGCAGATCGGCGTAGACATCGTCTTCGATCAGTTGCACATCGTGCGCGTTGCACAATCGCAGGATCTGCTGTGCCACACACGGACTCAGGCAGGAGCCGGTGGGATTGTGGTGATGGCTGTTGACGAACATCGCGACGGGCCGGCACTGGCGCAACAGTGCCTCCAGCGCCTGAGGGTCAGGCCCGCTTGGCGTACGCCGGACTTCCAGCAGCTGCGCGCCACGCAGGCGCAACAGCTCGAACAGCGGCGCATAGCCCGGGGTTTCGACAACAACGCAGTCCCCGGCCTTAACCAGCGTGCGCACGAGCAGATCCAGCGCCTGGCTGGCACCGGAGGTCGTCAGCACCTGTTCCGCCGGGGCCTGGATGTCGATCAGCCTGAGACGTCTGACGATCTGCGCACGCAGCGCCGCAAACCCCAGCGGGGTGCTGTAATTGAACAGACTCGCCATGTCGGTTCGCGCCACCTGACGGATTGCATAGCTGAGGTCATCGGACTCGCGCCAGCTTTGCGGCAAACCGCCCTCGCCGAGTTTCAAACTGCTCTCGGCCCGCCCGTATTCAAGCCCGAGCAAAGCGCGGCTGTGCGCGGCGACCATGAATCCCGCGCCCTGCCGCGGGGCCAGGATACCTTGCGCCACCAGCCGCTCGCAGGCCTCGGCCACACACGACTGGCTGAGCAGATTGGAGCGTGCTATCTGTCTGACGGAGGGCAGTCGCGTGCTCGGCGCCACACCCGTTCGCGAGATCCACTCGGTCATTCCATCAACAATCTGCTGTACGACCGGCACCATTGCCTGTCGGTCAATTCTCAATTCCATGAGCACGCAAACTCCTGTCCGTTTTGCTGGCGGCAGTAAATCACAGCCGCGTCGTTCAGGCTGTGCGACAACGCCGTCAAAAGCAGTCGTTCTAACCGTTTGATACACATTGTTTAGCGGTTTAACGGGACGGATCGCCAGCCATGAAAAAACCCGCACGATGGCGGGTTTCTTCATGGCTGACAGAATCGTTTCAGAAAGCAGTAACGCCGCCATCCACGGCCAGAGAGTGACCGGTGGTGAACGCCGCGCCATCGCTGCACAGATACAGCACGGCACTGGCGATTTCCTCGACCTTGCCGATACGCCCCACCGGGTGCATCGCATTGGCGAACTCGCCTTTTTTCGGATCGGCCTCGTAGGCCCGGCGGAACATGTCAGTGTCGATCACCGCCGGGCACACAGCGTTGACGCGAATTTTCTTCTTCGCATATTCGATCGCCGCCGATTTGGTCAGGCCAATCACCGCGTGTTTGGACGCCGCATAGATGCTCATCTTCGGTGCCGCGCCAAGCCCTGCCACCGAAGCAGTGTTGACGATCGCCCCGCCGCCCTGGGCCAGCAGCAACGGCAACTGGTACTTCATGCACAGCCAGACGCCCTTGACGTTGACGCCCATGATCGCGTCGAACTCGTCCATCGAGCCGTCAGCTAGTTTGCCTTGCTCGATTTCGATCCCGGCATTGTTGAAGGCATAGTCGAGACGTCCGTAAGTATTGATCACCTCGTCCATCAGATTCTTCACTTCGCTTTCAACGGTAACGTTGCAGCGCACGAAGGTTGCTTCACCACCGGCTGTACGAATCAGCGCCACCGTACCCTCGCCCCCTGCCGCGTCCAGATCGGCCACCACCACTTTCAGGCCTTCGGCGGCGAACGCCTGGGCGGTCGCGCGGCCAATGCCATTGGCCGCGCCAGTGACTACGGCAACCTGACCGGAAAACGTCATGCTCATTGTTATGTCCTCGGAGGAGAGATGCAGGAGGGTTTGCAGACTCGCAGCATAGCCATCACGGCCCGCCCCGCATCAGCACTATCAGAAGGCTGTTTATGCCTTCATGCGTCGCAGTGATAAAACCCGCCGGGCGACTATCACTGCACTGGATCATTGTGCATTCGCCGCATCAGCTCACCTTGCAGCATTGGCCTTGAGGGTCTATCAACAAGGCTTCATTCAGTTCGAGTGCATGCCATGACCAGCCAGACCAATCGCCAATTCCTGCTCGCCAAACGCCCAGTGGGTGCTGCCACCCGCGAGACCTTCACTTATCAGGAAGTCCCGGTCGGCGAACCTGCGGCAGGGCAGATTCTGGTCAAGAACGAATACCTGTCCCTCGACCCGGCCATGCGTGGCTGGATGAACGAGGGCAAGTCCTACATCCCGCCGGTAGAAATCGGTGAAGTGATGCGCGCTCTGGGCGTCGGCAAAGTCATCGCTTCGAATAACCCGGGCTTTGCCATCGGCGACTACGTCAACGGCGCCGTCGGTGTGCAGGATTACTTCCTCGGCGAGCCCAGAGGTTTCTACAAGGTCGATCCGAAACTGGCGCCGCTGCCGGTGTATTTGTCTGCACTGGGCATGACCGGCATGACCGCTTACTTCGCGTTGCTCGACGTCGGCGCACCAAAAGCTGGTGACACCGTGGTGCTGTCCGGGGCTGCGGGCGCGGTAGGCAGCATTGCCGGGCAAATCGCCAAGATCAAGGGTTGCCGGGTGGTGGGCATCGCCGGCGGGGCCGACAAGTGCAAGTACCTGATCGATGAACTGGGCTTCGACGGCGCCAT
Organism: Pseudomonas sp. 22189; assembly: GCF_052045635.1. Taxonomy (NCBI): domain Bacteria; kingdom Pseudomonadati; phylum Pseudomonadota; class Gammaproteobacteria; order Pseudomonadales; family Pseudomonadaceae; genus Pseudomonas; species Pseudomonas sp. 22189. Next base: position 183,857 of record NZ_JBQEPG010000001.1, on the reverse strand, counting down.
CGATTACAAGCACGAAGACGTGCTGGCCGGGCTCAAGCGCGAGTGCCCGAAAGGCGTGAATGTGTATTTCGATAACGTCGGCGGCGAGATCCTCGACGCCGTGCTCAGTCGTCTGGCGCCAAAAGCCCGGGTGGTGATTTGCGGCGCCATCAGCCAGTACAACAACAAGGAAGCGGTCAAAGGCCCGGCCAACTACCTGTCATTGCTGGTCAACCGCGCACGCATGGAGGGCTTTGTGGTGATGGACTACGCCGCGCAATACGCCAGTGCCGCGCAGGAAATGGCCGGCTGGATGGCCAAGGGACAACTCAAAAGCAAGGAAGACATCGTCGAAGGTCTGCAGACCTTTCCGGAGACACTGATGAAATTGTTTAGCGGGGAGAACTTCGGCAAGTTGGTGCTGAAAATCTAAACAAAAGATCGCAGCCTCTGTAGGAGCTGCCGAAGGCTGCGATCTTTTGATCTTGCCTTTAAAAAGCAAAATCAACAGATCGCAGCCTTCGGCAGCTCCTACAGGTAATCCTAATACCTGCGGAAACTGATCAGGCCAGTTCGGCCACGACCGACGCCAGGGCCTTGGCTGGATCCGCCGCCTGGCTGATCGGACGGCCGATCACCAGGTAATCGGAACCGGCATCCAGTGCCTGACGCGGGGTCAGGATACGGCGCTGATCGTCCTGCGCACTACCCGCCGGGCGAATCCCCGGGGTCACCAGTTGCAGCGAAGGATGCGCCGACTTCAGTGCGGTAGCTTCCAGCGCCGAGCACACCAGACCGTCCATTCCGGCCTTCTCGGCCAGCGCGGCCAGACGCAGCACCTGTTCCTGCGGCTCGATGTCCAGACCGATGCCGGCCAGGTCTTCACGTTCCATGCTGGTCAGCACGGTCACGCCGATCAGCAGCGGTTGCGGGCCGCTGCGCTTGGAGAGTTCCTCACGGCAGGCCGCCATCATGCGCAGGCCACCGGAGCAATGCACGTTGACCATCCACACGCCCATCTCGGCAGCGGCTTTCACGGCCATCGCGGTAGTGTTGGGAATGTCATGGAATTTCAGGTCGAGGAACACCTCGAAGCCTTTGTCACGCAGGGTGCCGACGATTTCCGAGGCGCAACTGGTGAACAGTTCCTTGCCCACTTTGACCCGGCACAGTTTCGGGTCCAACTGGTCGGCCAGCTTCAGTGCGGCGTCACGGGTAGGGAAATCCAGGGCGACGATGATAGGAGTCTGGCAGGCGGACATGGATGGGCTCTCAGGCAAGTCGAAATCGGCGCGCATTGTAGCGGAAGCGGCGACGGCGCGGCACCCGATGATCGGTAAATCGTCGCCGCAACCGTGATCAGCATAGCGCTCGCGGCTATTGTGTCGAACCCGATACACAACCGACACGCCGCCAACATGCGCCCGCGCTAGCCTCGCCAGCCGCAACACGTCCTTACATCAGCACTTCCCGCCTCACGGCAGGACGCCTATGCTGAAACCACCACCTCGCAGCCCATCTTTGTGGTTGGCGGCCTACTGGCAGATGAACAGCCCCATGCACAACACCCAAACGACCGTGACTGATGAGCAGAAAGACGACAAGCGCTGGAGCATCCGCGCGCTGATCGTCGATGACGATGTGCCGATCCGCGAGCTGATGATCGACTACCTCGCGCGCTTCAACATCCACGCCAGCGGCGTCACCGACGGCGCAGCCATGCGCCAGGCGATGCAGGCCGAACATTTCGACGTGGTGGTGCTCGACCTGATGCTGCCCGGCGAAGACGGCCTGTCGCTGTGCCGCTGGCTGCGTGCCGAATCGGACATCCCGATCCTCATGCTCACCGCCCGCTGCGAACCCACCGACCGTATCATCGGCCTGGAACTGGGCGCCGACGACTACATGGCCAAACCGTTCGAGCCACGGGAACTGGTGGCGCGGATCCAGACCATCCTGCGCCGGGTGCGCGATGACCGCACCGAACAGCGGGCCAACATCCGCTTCGACAACTGGCGCCTGAACAGCGTGCTGCGTCAGCTGATTGCCGACGATGGTCTGGTGGTGCCGCTGTCCAATGCCGAATTCCGCTTGCTTTGGGTGTTCATTGAACGCCCGCGCCGGGTACTCAGCCGCGAACAACTGCTGGATGCCGCCCGGGGCCGTTCGATCGAAGCGTTCGACCGCAGCATCGATTTGCTGGTGTCGCGCCTGCGACAAAAACTCGGCGACGACCCGAAAGCCCCGCAGTTGATCAAGACCGTGCGCGGCGAAGGTTACCTGTTCGACGCGCGGGATATCGGCTGATGCGAGGGCGCTTCGACACGCTGTTCGGCCGCCTGTTTGGCATGCTGTTCGTGGCGATCGTCCTGGCGCATCTGCTGGCCTTTGCCTGGTTTCACCACTACGGCCCGCCCCCACCGCCGCCCCCGCCGGAATTTGCCGAGGGCGTCGACGGCCAACGGCCGCCGCCGGATCCGCGTTTCGCCCATCGCCCGCCACGTCCGTGGTTCGGCGGGCCGCTGGTGCCGCTGACGTTCCAGTTCATCTCGCTGATGATTGCTGCGTGGTACGGCGCCAAACTGCTCAGCCGACCGATCCAGCGCCTGAGCGACGCCGCCGAGCGTCTGAGCGAAAACCTCGACAGCCCACCGCTGGACGAGTCCGGACCGCGTGAGGCACGGCAAGCGGCGCACACCTTCAATCTGATGCAACAACGCATCCGCGAACAGGTGCAACAACGAGCACGCATGCTCGGCGCCGTCTCCCACGACCTGCGCACCCCGCTGTCGCGACTGAAACTGCGACTGGAACAGATCGACGACGAAAAACTGCAAGGCCAGATGCGCCAGGACCTCAACGACATGATCGGCATGCTCGACGCCACCCTCACCTACCTGCACGAACAACGCACCAGCGAAGCCCTGCAGTTGATGGACGTGCAGGCGCTGGTCGAATCGTTGTGCGAGAACGCTCAGGATCAAGGCGCAGACGTTGAAGTCAGCGGCCATTGCGCGCCGCTGCAGGTGCAACCGATGGCGCTGCGCTCGTGCATCAATAACCTGATGGACAATGCCCTGCGCTACGCCGGGCAGGCGCGTATCGAACTGCAGGATCAACGCGAACAACTGCTGATCCGCGTGATCGACCACGGCCCGGGCATAGCCGAAGACCAACGCGAGGCGGTGTTCGAACCCTTCTATCGCCTGGAAGGCTCCCGCAACCGCAACTCCGGCGGCGTCGGCCTGGGCATGACCATCGCCCGCGAGGCGGCGCAGCGTTTGGGCGGGCAGTTGAACCTGGAAGAAACTCCCGGCGGCGGCCTGACCGCAATCATCCGCCTGCCGCGCGCCTGAGAAGAACACCTGTCCCCCTGTGGGTTTCTGGTGTTTCCGCGACTGTGTACCACCCGGTACAAAATCCAAATACCCAGGACAACTAGCTCCTTGAGTCTGTACCAGCCGGTACACCGACCGGCTTTACAGTCCAAGGAGTGAGCCCATGATCGGTAGCGTCAGCAACTACACGAGCTATACCAGCACCAGCAGCACCCAGAACGCCCGCAGCCAGCAACTGCAAAAGCAACTGTTCGCCAAACTCGACAGCAACGGCGACGGCGCGGTGGACCAGGACGAACTGAAAAGCGCCCTGTCGCAGAAGTCCGACGACGGTTTGCTGGTCAACCTGAGCAAGCAATTCGGCGACCTGGACAGCGACGCCAGCGGCAGCCTCAGCGCCGAAGAAATGACCGCCATGGCGCCCCCTCCGCCGCCCAACGACCAGGCCCCGAACACCGACCTCGCCGACGCCCTGATCAGCGCCCTCGACACCGATGGCGACGGCGCCATCAGCAGCGACGAACTGAGCAACGGCCTCACCAGCGCCGGCAGCAGCGCCGACAGCAACCAGATCTTCTCCGCGCTGGACAAGAACAAGGACGGCACCGTCAGCCAGGACGAACTCACCACCAGCCTCACCCCGCCACCACCGCCACCGCCACCGCAGCAAACTTCCAGTGATGAACTGTTCAGCCAACTGGATGCCGATGGCGACGGCAGCATCAACGCCACCGAACTGAGCAGCGCGCTACAGACCCGCGACAACACCTCAACGACCAGCACCGACACCAGCGCCGCACTGCTCAAAGCGCTGGACAGCGACAGCAGCGGCTACGTGAGCAGCGACGAACTCAAAGCGGCGCTACAGGCAGGTCGGGAACGCCCGCCTGAAGAAAGGACCGCCAGCACCCAGACCACCAGCGAAGCGCTGAACCGGATGATTGCCAACTTGAGCAAACAGTATTCGCTGGACAATGCTGCGCCGGTGGGCAAGTACCTGAATGTGGCGACTTGAGTTGATGTAGTGATGAGTGATCGTTTCCATGCAGTGGTGTGGGAACGGTCATTTGGGTACAGCGAGAAGAGAGTGGTTGCCTGAGAGGCCTCATCGCCAGCAGGCTGGCTCCGACCGTGGGATTGGGTGTGATCAGTTAGAGATTGGTCGGCTGTCAGGCCGCCTTCGCGAGCAAGCTCGCTCCCACAGTGGGAATGGGTGCGGTCTGTTGGAAATTGGTCGGCTGTCAGGCCGCCATCGCTGGCAAGCCAGCTCCCACAGGTGGATTGGGTGTATTCAGTTGGAAATTGGTCGGCTGTCTGGCCGCCTTCGCTGGCAAGCCAGCTCCCACAGGTGGATTGGGTGCGGTCTGTTGGAGATTGGTCGGCTCGCAGGCCGCCATCGCTGGCAAGCCAGCTCCCACAGGTGGATTGGGTGTGGTCTGTTGGAAATTGGTCGGCTGTCAGGCCGCCTTCGCTGGCAAGCCAGCTCCCACAGGTGGACTGGGTGCGGTCTGTTGGAGATTGGTCGGCTCGCAGGCCGCCATCGCTGGCAAGCCAGCTCCCACAGGTGGACTGGGTGCGGTCTGTTGGAAATTGGTCGGCTGTCAGGCCGCCATCGCTGGCAAGCCAGCTCCCACAGGTGGATTGGGTGTGGTCTGTTGGAAATTGGTCGGCCCATAGGCCGCCTTCGCGAGCAAGCTCGCTCCCACAAAAAAGCAAAGCAGTCCAGGCAGACCACATGCTTTTCACCACTCAACAGGATGAGCGTTAGCTCGGCTGCAGCTCTTGATCTTGCCGTGCCGGCCCCTTCGGCAGGCTGAGTGGAGGGGTTTATCCGGGGGTGGGAGCGCAGCGACCGTTTGGCGTAGCCAAACGCATCGAGAGGAGGTGCAGCGAAGCAAACCGGAGGCGATGCCCCCGGATGAATCCCGTAACGAAGGAACCCGAGCCTAGGCGAGGGCCGTACGCCGGGGCCAAGACCTTTGCTTCCTTTGGGGCGTTTGCCAAAGGGAGTCGCTGTAAGAGCGAAACCGCCAGCCGCAACACCCGAAGCAACGGATAAACACCCAAAACCCCAAGAACCTGGTCGGCCCAGAGGCCGCCAAGTCAAACCAACCCAGCCAAATCTAAACCCGAGCCTGACTCTTACTCCAATCCGTCAACAAACTATAAGCCACCGCCAACAACGTAGGCCCGATAAACAGCCCGATAAACCCAAACGCAATCAACCCGCCAAATACCCCAAGCAACACAATCACCAACGGCAGATTCCCGCCCCGGCTGATCAGATAAGGCTTCAACACGTTATCCACGCCACTGATGATGAACGTGCCCCAGATCCCGAGAAACACCGCCATCCCGTACTCGCCCTTCCACGCCAGCCAGGCCGTCGCCGGAATCCACACCAACGGCGGCCCCATTGGAATCAGGCTCAACAGGAACGTCACGATCCCCAACACCAGCGCCCCCGGAACGCCGGCAATCAGGAACCCGATCAACGCCAGAATCGCCTGCGCCGCCGCCGTACCGATCACCCCGTTGACCACCCGCTGCACGGTGCCGGCCACCAGCTCGATGTAATACCCGGCACGCTCGCCAATCAGCCGCTCCAGCAGACCGTGCACAAACGCCGCCAGTCGCGGCCCGTCGCGATAGAAAAAGAACACGAAGACAATGCTCAGGGTCAGCTCGAGGATCCCGCCGCCGATCTGCGCACTGCGCGCGAGCAACCAGTTGCCGACCTGCCCCAGATACGGCTTGATCGACACCATCAGCGCTGCGCCCTGCTGATCGATGCTGTACCAGACCCCGACCAGCCGCTCGCCGACCAGCGGCACGCTGCCTAGCCAGGTCGGTGCTTCCGGCAGGCCGTCGACCTGTACATCCTTGATGAACGCCGTGGCATCGCGCACGTGATCGGCCAGGTTGAACCCCAGCCACACCAGTGGCGCCGCCACCAGCAGCATCCAGCCGAGGGTCAAAATAGCCGCAGCGAGCGATTCGCGGCCATTGAGCCAACGGGTCAACAGACGCATCAGCGGCCAACTGGCGAACGCCAGCACCGCCCCCCAGAACAGCGCCGACCAGAACGGCGCCATCACCCATAGGCTGGCACCAAACAGCACCAGCAGGAGGATCTGCACCAACAGCCGATCATTATTGAGCATATAAAGTCTCGAAGAAGTCAGTCGGTCAAAGCGTAGGCGAACACGCCCCGCGTGCACGTACAATGCAGCTTATCGCAACAGATCAATGCGCAGGCCAGCGCCGTCGGCGCTCCCCGCCTCCATCCGCGCCGCGCGCACGCCCTGACCGATCAATGCCTGACGCCAGGCCTCGGCCTTCGGCCCGGCGATCGTCACGCGCTGGGTGGTGTCGAGGTTCAAGCCACGGGAAATCAGTCGTAGCCAGGTGTCATCCGGGTCTCCGGTCAGCTTGGGAAAGTCCAGTTCGCCGGTGCTTTTGAGCTGTCGCAACAGCGTGGCCGAGGTCGGCAGCAACTCGCCCAACGGCGCGCTCGCTTCGAACTGTTCGACATGCAGGTAGGCTTTGCGATTGCCACGGGTGATGCTGTAGAGCGCCACCAAGGTGTTGTCCTTCGGTGCGGCCAGACGCAACAGCAGATAGGCCTGTTGCTCGTCGGCACCGTACAGCTTGGCATTGCCGAACACTTCATTGGCCCACAGGCTGCTTTCGCCACAGTCGCGGGCCTGGCACCAGAACAGCAACTCGGCGTCCTGCTTTTGCAGGGCTTCGCGAGCAGCAGTGAAGGCTTCGGTGGCGGAGTGCTCCGGGGGCAATTCGTAGGTGACCGAAGTGGTCTGGCCGCGCGCGGTGACCTGGCCGTCGAAGCGCAACTGGCCGCTGATCTTGCGGATCGAGCCCAGCGGATAGATCCGCTCGAGCTCCACCGGAGGGCGATAGTCGACAATCTGCGCATCGGCCAGGCGCGGCACGATCTGCAGATCCTGGCTGCCTGGCACATCGGCAGCGAAGAGAACGGGACTGAAACAGCACAGCGCCAACAGACTGAGTGACCGCATAGTCAGGCTCATCGGATCGGCATGGCTTGGCGGGTCGGGGTCGCAGCGGTATAGAAATCCATCGTGTTTGTCTCCCATTTCAACCCGCCCAGCCTCGACAGTTGCCCGGTGCAAGTCAAGGAATGGCGAAGAAGCGATTGAAACAGTCTGCGACAAGGTCGGCACCGGACTCATCGTTCAGGTGCAAATGATGCCCGCCCGCCAGCTGTTCCTGGCTAAAGGGTAGACGCTCCAGCAACTCCGGATGTCTGGCCAGCATGCCGTCGGCGGCTACCACCAGTTGCGCCGGACAGGTGATGCGCTGGACGAACGCCATCGCCTGTTCCTGAGTCAGGCGCAACGGCGATGGCAGAGTCAGCCGATTATCAGTGCGCCAGGTATAACCGCCGGGCACTGGCATCAGGCCGCGTTGCGCCAGCAGCTCGGCGGCTTCGCGACTGACCGCCACCAAGCCCTTCATCCGGGCTTCGATGGCACGATCGAGGGTGTTGTAGACCGGTTTGCGCTTCTCGCGCAGGTCCAGCTGCGCCTGCAAGGCCATGCCCATACGCTCGGCAGCGTTTTCGCCTTTGTCTGTAGGCGGAATCACCCCGTCGATCAACGCCAGGTGGCTGATACGCTCCGGCAACGAACCGGCCAGCACCAGCGAAACAATAGCGCCCATCGAATGCCCGAGCAGGCCAAAGCGTTTCCAGCCCAATTGCTCGGCGACCTGCAGCACATCATGGGCGTAGTCCCACAGCGCATAACCGGCGCCGTTCGGGCGATGCCCGGAATGCCCATGCCCGGCCATGTCCAGGGCAATGATGCGCAGGCCTTTGAGCCTCGGCGCCAGGCGCGCGAAGCTGTTGGCATTGTCGAGCCAGCCATGCAGGGCGATCACTGGCAGACCGTCCTCGGGGCCGAACAAGTGCGCCGCCAGTTCGATATGCGGCAGGCTCAGGCGCACTTCTTCGAAGGTCGGGCTCATGCGCAGTCCTTCTGCTGGCGGCGCTCCCAACGCGTAAACAGCTCTTTGAGCAGGCGCGCGGTGTCTTGCGGACGTTCGAGCGGGAACATGTGCCCGCCGGGCATGCTCAGGGCTTCACCCTGGGGCAGACGCCCGACGAACCGCGTGTGATGACGCATGACCACCCGGCTCTTGTGCCCGCGCACCACGGCCAGCGGCACTTTCAGCTGACGAGTGCGACCGGGACTGGTGTGCGGCACGCCGCGATAGATGCTGATTTCAGTGGCCGGATCAAAGCGCAGACGCAGCTTGTCGCCGACCGTATGCAATCCGTGCTGCAGGTAGGCATCGAAGCATTCCGGATCGAAACCGCGAAACAGGGTCTTGCCGGCAAAGTAGCTGCGCGCCGTGTCGAGGTCGGCGAACTCTTCGCGCCGCCCCAACGTACGTCCGGCCGGGGTCAGTTTGTCGATGAAGCCGAAGCGCTTGGCCGCGCGGATCACCCACTGGTCTGTGCGAGTCAGCACCGGCGAGTCGAGCATGACCACGCCGCGATACAGCTCAGGGCAACGCAACGCCGCGTGCAGGTGCAACACACCGCCAAAGGAATGGCCGACGCCCCACACCGGTTGATCCTGCTGCTGCAAATGGTGGATCAGTTCGTCGACCAGGTTGTACCAGTTGTCGTCCGCCGGGAAACGCGGGTCATGGGCATGCTGCTCCAGATGCGCAACCCGGTACTCGGGCGCCAGCGCCGCGAACAACTTGCCGTAGGTGCCCGAGGGAAACCCGTTGGCGTGGGCGAAAAAGATCGGTTGCGACATGCGGACTTATCCATGAACGGGAAAACGTGATGTTGATTGTCCGTAAGACCGGGATCGGCAGCAATGACCATAACTGCCAGAAAGGGTGGTGGAGATGTCGTGAAAAGCAAAAGATCGCAGGCTGCGCCAGCTCCTGCATTGGAATCGCTTACATTCTGTAGGAGCTGGCGCAGCCTGCGATCTTTTGATCTTATGGATCGTCACCGCAGCGGCGGCTGCTCACCCAACGGCACCACCGCCATGGTCAAACGCGAGACGCAACTGGCCTTGCCTTCATCGCTGGTCAGGCGAATGTCCCAGACATGCGTGGTGCGACCGATGTGAATTGGCGAAGCCACTGCGTTCACCCGCCCGCTGCGCAAACCGCGCAGATGGTTGGCATTGATCTCCAGCCCCACGCAATAGAATTTGCTGGCATCGATGCACAGGTAACTGGCCATGGAACCGACGGTTTCCGCCAGCACCACCGAAGCGCCGCCGTGCAGCAGACCATAAGGCTGATGGGTGCGGTGGTCGATGACCATGCTCGCCGTCAACGACGCTTCGTCGAAGGACTCAAAGCGGATATCCAGCACTTCGCCGATAGTGTTTTTCTGGATTGCGTTCAACTGCTCGATGTTCGGAGTGGTGCGCCACAAGGTCATCGCAGGCTTCCTTTGTTGTTTTGATCGTCACTCAATCCTGCCACAGCACCGCCTCGCTGCGCGCGCTCCATTCTTCAAACCGCGCACCGTAAGTGTCTTCGATGACGTTGCGCTTGATCTTCAAGGTCGGCGTGAGAAAGCCGTTTTCCACCGCCCAGCTGTCCTTGACCACCACCAGTCGGCGCAGGCGCTCGTGCTTGTCGAGCACGGCGTTGACCTCTTCGAGCAGCTTCTCCAGGCTCGAATGCAGACTCGCCCGCGCCTCCTCCTGATTGACGTTCGACAGCACGCACAAGCCCAGCGGCGCACTCAGGCCATCGCCAACCACGCAGACCTGTTCGATCCGCGAATGCACCGCCAGCCGGTTTTCAATCGGCGCCGGGGCCACGTATTTGCCTTTGCTGGTCTTGAAGATTTCCTTGAGCCGGCCGGTCAGGCGCAAACGCCCCTCGGCATCCTGTTCGCCCTTGTCACCAGTACGCAGGAAGCCGTCCTCGGTGAGGGTCTCGGCGGTTTTCTGCGGCTCCTTGAAATAGCCAAGCATGTTCGCCTGACTGCGCACCTGTACCTCACCGGACTCGTCGATCCGCACCTCGACCTCCGGGCACGGCTTGCCGATCCAGCCTTGCTTGTACTGACCCGGCAGACAGATGTGCGAATAGCCGCAACTCTCGGTCATGCCATACACCTCCAGCACATCGAGGCCGAGTTTCCGATACCAGCTGAGCAGGGTCTGNCCGCACCGGACAGGGCAACGCGCAAGGCATCAAGGCCCAACCCGGCCAACACCTTGTGCCCGACCCGCTTGCCAATAAATGGCAGGCCAAGCAGGAAATCCAGGCGCTTGGCCGGGATCTTGCCGTACACGCCCATCTGGAATTTGGTCCAGATGCGCGGCACCCCGAACATCGCCGTGGGCCGCGCCCGCTGCAGATCGGTGATGAAGGTGTCGAGGCTTTCGGCGAAGAACACGGTCTGCCCGGTGTAGATCGAGGCCAGCTCAACGAACATGCGTTCGGCGACATGGCACAGCGGCAGGTACGACAGCAGCCGGTCTTGCTCGTTAAGCCCGAACAGTTGCGTGCCGCGAGTCGTGGCGAACCCCAGATTGGCAAAACTGTGCATCACGCCTTTGGGCAACCCGGTGGTGCCGGAGGTGTAGATGATGGTTGCCAGTTGTCCGCCTGGCGGGCGCGGATCGTCACGGATTGGCGAGCTTTTCTGCAGGTCGTCCCAGGTGAAATCGAACTCACCGGGCGGATGCAGCGGCAGGCTGATGGTGGGCAAGCCCGCCGGTATCCCGGCAGACATGCCCGGCCAGTCATCGAGCTTGCCGATGATCGCCAGCACGCTTTCCGAATGTGTCAGGACCTGATTCACCGAGTCTGCCGTGAGGTTGGGATACAGCGGCACCGAGACGTGTCCGGCCATCCAGATCGCCAGATCGGCAATGATCCAGTGCGCGCAGTTTTTCGAGATCAGTGCAATGTGGCTGCCTTGCGGCAATTCCCGTGCGCGCAGCCAGTGCGCGGCGCAACGGGCCTGATGGCCGACATCGGCCCAGGTCAGCGTCTCGACCTGCCCGCCGCCAATGGGCTGCACCAGAAAACGCTGGCGCGGATGCCGGGCCTCACGCTCGTAGAACACGTCCAGCGGCAAACGGAAGGCGGCAGACATGTGACTCGCTCCTGTTTTTTGGGTCTGGAGCAAGCGTAGTCAACCAAGCAAGTGCTTGGTTGGATTTTTTACCAAAAGAAACAAGATCAAAAGATCGCAGCCTGCGGCAGCTCCTACACGGATCAATNGCTGCCGCAGGCTGCGATCTTTTGCTGTTAAGGGTGCTTGAGGCTGTTGAGGGTCATCGAGCCAATCAACAACTCAGGACTTTCCAATTCGGCCAGGCCAGCGGTGCCGACCTTCTCCGGCGGATAACCGGCGCCGTGCTGCAGATAGCTGAGCAGATTGCCCACCAGCGGGTTATGGCTGACCAGCAGCACATTGCTCACCGACACCAACTGATCGGTGACCTTGTCCGGATCGCTCTCCGGCGTCAGCCAATCGACGGTGCGGATCTCCGGCTCGAAACCCAGAGCCTCGCGAACGATCTGCGCAGTCTGTTGTGCGCGCAGATAAGGGCTGGCGTAAATCGCCGTCAGCGGCTGACCGATCAATCGGGCTGCGCTGCTCAAGGCCTCTTGGCGACCGTGTGCGGTCAGTTCCCGTTCGGAGTCGGGGCACGAGCCATAAGGCACGGCCTCACCGTGACGCAATACCCAGAGTTTCATAGCTTGGGTTCCTCATCGCGGGCCGGATGCGGGGCTGGCGGCACGGCGTGCGGCGCCTCGCCTTCCGGGGCACGCGGGGTCGGCCAGTCGGCGAACGGCCAGGGTTTCTGGTCGCTGTGAAAGCTGCCGAAGCGACCGATCTGCGCGAGGAACTGGCTCAGACTGTCGCCGAAGTTCATCAGACTGGCGCTCGGCGCGCCGTAAATCAAACGATAGATCAGTTGCACCAGCACCACCGCGCCGAGGATGAACTGCGCCACTTGCCAGACCAGCACGTAGACGATCATCCACAACACCCGCAGGAGGATGGATTCGTACTTGGCTTCGGTTTTCGGATCGTTCATGGCTCGCTTCCTGTTGAATCAGTTGAAACCGCTGGTGGAAATAAAGTCGACGTCGGTTTTCGGCTCGGCCCGCATCAGTAGACCGATCACCTGCTCCAGCGTGCGTCCTTCAAACAGAATCGCATGCAGCCCGGCGACCAGCGGCATGTACACGCCAACCTCCTGGGACTTGGCCTTGAGCACCTTCAGGGTGTTCACGCCTTCGGCGACTTCGCCCAGACGCGACACCGCTTCATCAAGGCTCAAGCCCTGACCGAGGGCAAACCCGACCTGATAGTTGCGGCTCTTCGGCGACGAGCAGGTGACGATCAGATCACCGACCCCGGCCAGACCGAGGAAGGTCATCGGGTTGGCGCCCTGGTTCACCGCGAACCGGGTCATCTCGGCCAGGGCGCGAGTAATTAGCATGCTCTTGGTGTTCTCGCCCATCTCCAGCGCTACCGCCATGCCGGCGATGATCGCGTAGACGTTCTTCAACGCGCCGCCCAGTTCGACACCGAAACGGTCAGCACTGGCGTAAACGCGGAAAGTGCGACCATGCAACGCAGCCTGTACCGCTTTGCAGAGTTCTTCGTCTTCGCTGGCAACCACCGTGGCGGTCAGCGCGTGCTCGGCGATCTCACGCGCCAGGTTCGGCCCGGACAGCACACCGATGCGCGCCTGCGGGGCGATCTCTTCGAGGATCTGGCTCATCAGTTTGAAGGTGTGGGCTTCGATGCCCTTGGTCAGGCTGACCAGCATCTTGCCGCTCAAGCGCACGGCGTGGGCGGCCAACACCGTGCGCAATGCGCTCGACGGCAGCGCGACGAAGCACAGCTCGCAGGCGTCGAGGGTGGCCTGCAGGTCCGTGACCGCAGTCACTCCCGGCAGAATTTTGATGCCTTTGAGGTAACGCGGATTCTCGCGATTGACCCGGATGGCCTCGGCCTGCTCGGGGTCGCGCATCCACTGCAGGACTTGATGGCCGTTCTCGGCCAAAAGATTGGCCACGGCGGTACCAAAACTTCCGCCTCCCAGGACCGCAATCGGGCGCTGTTCAGTCATATGCAATCCGTTAATCCATACCAGTGGCGATGCCGGCATTATACGGGGCGACCGGAGCGCGGCCAGCCCCTGCGTCAATTACCGACACTTGTAGGAAGAAGACCAATAAAACCTAGGAAAATGCCTACATCGTGACTGGAAAAGTCACTGTGCTCGGTTAACATGCGCGCCAATTCTTTGTGATCAAGGCTGTGTCGTGTCTTTTGGCTCTCCCCCCTCACGTTCGTCCCTGTTGCTGGCGCTGCTGTTCAGCCCGGTGTTGCAGGCGGACGACCTGTTTGTCGACAGCGAAACGCTGCCGCAGGTGCTGACGGCCACACGCCTGAAACAGACACCGGCGGAAGTGCCGGGGAGCATGACCGTACTCGACAGTGAACTGATCAACGCCAGTGGCGCCCGCGATATCAGTGAGTTGCTGCGGCTGGTGCCGGGAATGATGGTCGGCAACATCAGCGGCAATCAGGCGGCGGTCAACTATCACGGGACCAACGCCAGCGAAGCGCGGCGCATGCAGGTGCTGATTGATGGCCGCTCGGTGTACCGCGCGGGCCTGGCCACGGTGGACTGGAGTGATATTCCGGTGGCCATGGAAGACATCGAGCGGATCGAGGTTTTCCGTGGGCCGAACACGGTCAGCTACGGCGCCAACGCGCTGATGGCGGTGGTCAACATCATCACCCGCAACCCGGCAGACAGCCACGGCACACGCCTGAAGTACACCCGTGGCCAGCGCGGCATCAACGATTTCTATGCCAGCCAGGGTACGGGCTGGAACGGCGGCGACTTGCGCCTGTCGCTGTCCGGCCAGGAAGACGATGGCTTCGACAGCGACCGCACCGGCGCCGATTACCGCGACAGCCGCCGTTTGAACCGCTTCAGCCTCGCCGTCAGCCAGACTCTGAGTGACAACCAGAGCCTCGACTGGCAGGTCAATGCAAAGGACGGTACCAACCAGCGGCCTTATACCTACCGCCCGGTGTTCTCGGGGATTACCGCTGCCGGGAACAATTCCGACGTGATCGCCAAGGATTACGCCGGCTCGGTGCGCTGGAATCTCGACATCAATCCCGAACACAGCCTTTATATACAAGGCTCGGCGCAGCACTGGGATCGCCAGCAAGTGTGGCGCGCCTGCGATGCCGAAGTGTCGTTCAGCCCGCAACTGACCCAACTGTGGCAGCTCAACCCGAACTACACCGAACGCCTGGCACGCAACATCACCCGCTTCACCGGCCCTGGCGCCGCGCCGGGTACCCCGCAGGAAATGGCCCTGGCCAATCAAGTGCTGGATCAGTGGCGCAACGGTGCCAGCCAGACCCTGTGCGGCGACATCGACCAAAGCGCCCGCGAGTCGCGCTACGATCTGGAATTGCAGGACACCCTCAGCCTGTCCGACAGCCTGCGACTGGTCAGCGGCATGAACTATCGTTACGACCGGGCCGACTCCGAGACCTACTTCAACGGCACGCTGGACGACACCACCTGGCGTGCGTTCGGCCAATTGGAATGGCGTGCCAGTGAACACTGGCTGTTGCAGGGCGGCGCCATGTTTGAAAACACCCAACTGATCGGCAGTTCGCTGACGCCTCGGTTCGCCGTCAACTACCTGATCAACCCACGCCATGGCCTGCGCGCGGTGTACTCGGAGGCGATCCGCTCGCCGGACATGTTCGAGAACAACGTTAACTGGAGCTATCAGGTGAGCAACCTGCGGCCGTCCGCCTATGGCCAGTCTTCGGCGCGCTACTTCGTCAAGACCCGTGGCCCGGGCAATCTCGATCAGGAACACATTCGCTCGCGCGAGTTGGGCTACAACGGCTATTTCGCCGAGTGGGGGCTGGCCGTGGACGTGAAGCTGTTCTACGACGAAATCACCGGAATGATCAGCGAGCCGCTGCGTAACAACCAGTACATCGCCAGCAACGCCAACAGCTCGCGCTTTCGCGGCAGCGAAACCCAGCTCGACTGGCGCCTGAGCATGATTGATCGCCTGCGCTTCACTTATGCCTACGTCGATGCCGAGGCGAGCAATCCGCTGGATCAGCAATTCACCTCGCGCAACAGCGGTTCTGCCGGCTGGCTGCGCGACTGGGGCCATGGCTGGAACAGCGCCCTGTTCTATTACGGCGACAACGCGCTCAACGGCTACCGCTTCGAACGGGTCGACACGCGCATCGCCAAACGCATCCCGCTGGGCAAGGCGCAACTGCAACTGGCCGGCGTGCTGCAGCAGCGGCTCGACAACCAGCCGACCACTTTCGTCGACAACAATTACGACGAGCGCCGGGTGCTGTATTTCAGCGCCGAGCTGGAGTTCTAGGGTGCGCTACGCCACGGCAAACAAGACGCCCACCCTTGGCCACTGGCTGGCGGGTGCCTGTCTGTTCTTGACCGCGTGGCTGCACGGCATGGCGGTGCAAGCTGCCGATATTCTGTTGACCGGTGCCGAAGAAAGCCCCGGGGTGCAAGCCTTCGTCCAGGCCCTGAGCGAGCTGCGCCCCACTGACAACGTGCGGTTTCAGCCACTGGCCAGCCTGCCGGCGCCGGGCAAGTTGCCGGGCAATTTGCGGATGATTCTGCTCGATCTGCCCAGTCTCGATTGGCGCCTGCAGGAGTCTCAGGGGCCGGCGACGCTGGTGTTGCGCATCAGCCGACTGCAAGCGCGGCAACGCCTGGGTGGCGCACAACCGCCGCACTTGAGTCTGCTGTGGAGCGACCCGCCGCTGGGGCGGCAACTGCAACTGATTCGGCGGATTCTGCCGCAGGTGCGCCGGGTCGGCGTACTGTTCGACCAACACAGCGAATTCCTGCTCAAAGAACTGCATCAGGCCGCAGCGCCGCTGAATCTGCAAATCGTCAGCCAGCGCTGGGACAACACCCAAGACAGTCGCCCGCTGCAAAGCGTGCTGAGAAACAGCGAGGTGCTGCTGGGCCTCGACGACCCCGACCTGTACAACCCGAAAACCGTGAAAAACCTGTTGCTCAGCAGTTACTCCCGGCAAGTGGCACTGATCGGGCCGAACGTTGCGTTCGTGCGTGCCGGCAGCCTCGCCAGCACTTACAGCGATCAGCCCGACTGGCTGGCGATCCTTGACCAGTTGCTCGATCGCCCGCCGGCGACGTGGCCGCGCACGCTCTACCCCGATCGTTTCAAGGTCTCAAGTAATGTGCAGGTCGCTCGTTCCCTCGGTATCGAGCCAATCGATGATGCGTCTGTAGCCCGCCAGTTGGCTGAAGGAGAAAGCCACCCATGAATCTGCGTCGCCGCTGGGACATCAACACCCGCACGCAATTGATCAGCCTCGGCCCGGCCCTGCTGCTCACGCTGCTGCTGATCAGTTTCTTTACCTTCGTGCGGATTCAGGATTTGCGGCAGGAGCTCAATCACACCGGGCAACTGATCGCCAACCAACTGGCGCCCGCCACCGAGTACGGAGTGATTTCCGGCAACAACGAAGTGCTGGAAAGCCTGCTCAAAGCGACCCTGGCCACACCAAACGTACGTTTCCTGGAAGTACAGGACAGCGCCAACCGGATCCTGGCCTACGTAGAACAGGCCGCCGATGCGCACAACCGACCGCATCAGGTCGAGGTGTTTCAGGCCCCGGTGCGCCTGCAACGGATCGCCCTCAACAGTGATTTTTTCCACGACGCCAAAGCCAGCAATAACGTGACCAGCGAGGACTATCTGGGCCGGGTGATCGTCGGCCTGTCCAACGATGCCTTCAGTCAGCGCCAGCAGGAAATTCTGTTCAAGGCCGGGATTCTGGCGTTGTTCGCCCTGCTCTTCACGTTTGTGCTGGCGCGGCGTCTGGCCGGCAGCCTGTCGGCGCCGATCCGCGATATCGGCAACGCGGTCAAGGCGATTCAGCAAGGCGACTACAAGACCCCGCTGCCAATCGTCGACGACACTGAATTGGGCGCGCTGTCGCAACACATCAACAACCTCGCCCAGGCACTGGAACAGGCCAGCCGCGAACAGCATCAGGCGATGGCGCAACTGATCCAGACCCGCGAAGAAGCGGAAAAGGCCAACAATGCCAAATCCGATTTCCTGGCGATGATGAGCCACGAACTGCGTACGCCCATGAACGGTGTGCTGGGCATGTTGCAGTTGCTGGAAACCACGGACATGACCGAGGAGCAGATCGAGTACGCGGCGCTCGCTTCGGAGTCGACCGAACATCTGCTGAAAGTCATCAACGACATCCTCGACTTCTCGCGGATCGAACGCTCGGAGCTGGAGCTTGAGCATATCCCGTTCAACCTCGCCGACCTGATCGGCGCGTGTGCCCAGTCGTTCCAGCACAGCGCTGTGCAGCGTGGCCTGGAGCTGAACCTGCGGATCCCCGAGGACATGCGCGCGTTGCAGGTGCAGGGCGACCCGACGCGGATCCGGCAGATTCTGGTTAACCTGGTGGGCAATGCCTTGAAGTTCACCGAGCGTGGCCGGGTCAGTATCGAAGCGCAATGGCAGGCGCTGGATCACGAACTGCTGTGGTTCACCTGTTCGGTGCGTGACAGCGGCATCGGCATCTCCTCGGAAAGTCTGGAGTTGATGTTCAATGCGTTCCAGCAGGCCGACAGTTCGATTTCCCGGCGCTATGGCGGCACCGGCCTCGGCCTGCCGATCGCCCGCACCCTGGCCGAACGCATGGGCGGGACGTTGCGCGCGCAAAGTGAAGAAGGCCTGGGCTCGGTGTTCACTCTGGAAATCCCGCTGGCTTTATATAAGCAGTCGCTGCCGCAACTGGCGGCACCGCGCGCAGCCAATGGCAATGGGCATGGTGAGGGGCGCAATGTGCTGCTGGTGGAGGACAACCCGGTCAACCAGACGGTCATTGAAGCCATGCTGCGCAGCCTCGGCTTTACTGTCAGCGTTGCCACCGATGGCGCGCAGGCGGTGCGCAGCGCTGAAGGCAATGATTTCGAAGTGATTCTGATGGACTGCCGGCTGCCGATCATCGACGGCTATGAGGCGACCCGGCAGATTCGCCAACTGCCTGGACGCGGCGAGGTGCCGATCATCGCACTGACCGCCAACGCCTTGCAGGGCGACCGCGAAACTTGCCTTTCGGCGGGCATGAACGATTACCTGGCGAAGCCGTTCAAACGCAATGACCTACAACAGATTCTGCAGCGCTGGGTGCAGTAGTGACGGTTTTTCGACCATCTGCGACTGGCGTGAAAAGCGAAAGTGCGGCAGTCTTAGGCACCCGAACGAGCCTCAAAAGAGGCTTGAATAAAAATTTCAGTGCACAAGTGTACATTCATGTCCTTGGTGCTGTGACTTTCACCACAACGCAATAGTCTATGAGTAGGCTGCCGGTACGAGGCATGAACGCGTCGATCGGCCGGGAAGATTTGCCCCACCTGCCGCATGGGATTATTGAGGAGCTCGCATGACCAAACAAAACGCCTTTACTCGGGAAGACCTGCTGCGCTGCAGTCGCGGTGAGCTGTTCGGCCCAGGTAACGCGCAACTGCCCGCCCCGAACATGCTGATGGTGGATCGCATCACCCTGATCAGCGAAGAAGGCGGCAAGTACGGCAAAGGTGAATTGGTCGCCGAGCTGGATATCAACCCTGACCTGTGGTTCTTCGCGTGCCACTTCGAAGGCGATCCGGTGATGCCGGGCTGCCTCGGTCTGGACGCCATGTGGCAACTGGTCGGCTTCTTCCTGGGCTGGCAAGGCCTGCCGGGCCGTGGCCGTGCGCTGGGTTCGGGCGAAGTGAAATTCTTCGGCCAGGTCCTGCCGACCGCCAAGAAAGTCACCTACAACATCCATATCAAACGCGTCCTGAAGGGCAAGCTGAACCTGGCCATCGCCGATGGTTCGGTGACTGTCGACGGTCGCGAAATCTACACCGCCGAAGGCCTTCGCGTCGGCGTGTTCACCTCCACTGACAACTTCTAAGGGTTATTCGCATGCGCCGCGTCGTTATCACTGGTCTGGGCATTGTTTCGTGCCTGGGCAATGACAAAGAGACCGTCTCCGCTAACCTGCGTGCAAGCCGCCCTGGCATCCGGTTCAACCCGGAATATGCTGAAATGGGTCTGCGTAGCCAGGTTTCCGGCTCCATCGACCTCAACCTTGAAGAACTGATCGATCGCAAGATCTATCGTTTCGTCGGCCACGCAGCGGCTTACGCCTACCTGGCCATGAAAGACGCCATTGCTGACTCCGGCCTGACCGAAGAGCAAGTGTCCAACCCGCGTACCGGCCTGATCGCCGGTTCCGGCGGCGCGTCGACCCTGAACCAGATGGAAGCGCTGGACATCCTGCGCGAGAAAGGCGTGAAGCGCGTCGGCCCATACCGTGTAACGCGGACCATGAGCAGCACCGTTTCCGCGTGCCTGGCCACGCCGTTCAAGATCAAGGGCCTGAACTACTCCATCGCGTCAGCCTGCGCCACCAGTGCTCACTGCATCGGTACCGCCATGGAACAGATCCAGATGGGCAAGCAGGACATCGTCTTCGCCGGTGGCGGTGAAGAAGAGCACTGGAGCCAGTCGTTCCTGTTCGACGCGATGGGCGCCCTGTCCAGCAAGCGTAACGACACCCCGGAACAAGCCTCCCGCGCCTACGACGCCGACCGTGACGGTTTCGTCATCGCTGGCGGTGGCGGTATGGTCGTGGTTGAAGAGCTGGAGCATGCGCTGGCTCGTGGCGCCAAGATCTACGCCGAAATCGTTGGCTACGGTGCAACGTCCGACGGCTACGACATGGTTGCCCC
Source organism: Pseudomonas sp. 22189 (assembly GCF_052045635.1). Classification (NCBI taxonomy): domain Bacteria; kingdom Pseudomonadati; phylum Pseudomonadota; class Gammaproteobacteria; order Pseudomonadales; family Pseudomonadaceae; genus Pseudomonas; species Pseudomonas sp. 22189. The sequence goes on along the minus strand of NZ_JBQEPG010000001.1, from coordinate 163,672 downwards.
AAGCGGCGAAGGCGCGATCCGCTGCATGCAGATGGCAATGTCCACCGTCGACACCCCGATCGACTACCTGAACACCCACGGCACTTCGACCCCGGTCGGCGACGTCGCGGAAATGAAAGGTGTGCGTGAAGTGTTCGGCGACAAGGCGCCTGCGATCAGCTCGACCAAGAGCCTGTCCGGTCACTCCCTGGGCGCCGCTGGCGTTCACGAAGCGATCTACTGCATGCTGATGATGGAAGGCAACTTCATCGCCGGTTCCGCCAACATCGACGAGCTGGACCCTGAAGTGGCCGATCTGCCGGTGCTGACCAAGACCCGCGAGAACGCCACCATCAACACCGTGATGAGCAACAGCTTCGGCTTCGGTGGTACCAACGCCACGCTGGTGCTGAAGCGCTGGGAAGGCAAGTAAGTCCCCGCTGCAGAGCTACACATGAAAACGCCCCGACTGGTTCGGGGCGTTTTTTTTGGTCTGCAGAAATGACTGAGTAATGCATAAGCCCTGTAGGAGCTGCCGAAGGCTGCGATCTTTTGATCTTGTCTTTTAAAAATCAAAGTCAAAAGATCGCAGCCTGCGGCAGCTCCTACAGAGGACATCAGATAGCCTCCAAGATGAAACATCTGTCATGAAACCTTGCACCCTGCGACCGAATGTCGCGGATTACGCGGGCTGCAGCACTGTTGCAAAAACCGCAACAACACCTTGCGCAAATCAAGCGTTTACTTAGCAAGCTAACAAATCATATAAAAGAGTCCTGCACACGCCTTGCTGCAGATAACTTGAGATTTGGAGCTAGCAGATGACTGTAAAAGTAACTGAACGCGACGATTCACACATGTCCCATGAAGGCGTAGCCGCCGGTGTACGGATCTGGGATGTGCATCAACAAGACTTGCTGGTCGGCATGTTCCACAACGAGATCGACGCCCACAACTACAAGGCCGAACTTGAACTGCAGGAACAGCAGCGGGATCTGAAATCCGCCTGAAGCAACCACAGCATTGAAAACGACAAACCCCGCCATGAGCGGGGTTTGTCGTTATTACAGCTTTATCGGTTTACCACATCAGGTCATCAGGGATCTGATAGGCCGCGTACGGATCGTCCTCGGCATTGACCTCTTCAGTCTGCACGTTGAGCTGCACGATACGTTGCGGGTCGCGCTCCTGGATCTTCAGGGCCGCTTCACGAGGGATCACTTCGTAACCGCCGGCATGGTGCACGATCGCTAGCGAACCGCTGCTGAGTTTGTTGCGCATCAGCGTGTTGACCGAGATGCGCTTGACCTTCTTGTCGTCGACGAAGTTGTAGTAGTCCTCAGTGGTCAGCTTGGGCAGACGCGAGACTTCGATCAACTGCTTGACCTGTGCGGCACGGGCCTTGGCCTCGGCTTTCTCCTGCTGCTGACGGTTCAACTCCTGGTCGCGCTTGACCTTCTCGGCCATGGCTTCCTGAGCGGCGCGCTGCTGCGAATCATCCAGCTCGGCCTGCCCTTTGTGGGCCAGACGCTGTTGCTTCTGCTTGTCTTTGCTGACCTGTTTGGCCTGCTTTTGGTTGACCAGACCTGCTTTGAGCAACTGGTCGCGAAGGGAAAGGCTCATTAATGCTTACTCACTTGGGCAACGGCTCAGCCGCAGCTGGGCAAATTCTTTTCCTGACGTTTGGCTTCACCCCACAGGGCGTCCAACTCTTCGAGGGTGCAATCTTCCATGGGACGACGGGTGTCGCGCAATGCCTGTTCGATAAAACGGAAACGTCGTTCGAACTTGGCGTTGGCGCCACGCAGCGCGGTTTCCGGATCGACCTTCAGATGCCGGGCCAGATTGACCACGGAAAACAGCAGGTCACCGATCTCGTCGGCCACCGCTTGCGGATCGTTTTCGGACATGGCTTCGAGCACTTCATCGAGCTCTTCGCGCACTTTGTCCAGCACCGGCAACGCATCCGGCCAGTCGAAACCGACCTGCCCGGCACGCTTTTGCAACTTGGCCGAACGCGACAGTGCCGGCAGCGCGGCAGGTACATCATCGAGCAGTGACAGTTGTTCGGGCACGGCAGATTTTTCGGCGCGCTCTTCGGCCTTGATCTCTTCCCAGCGCTGCTTGACCTGCTCTTCGCTCAGGCGTGGTACGTCCAGCGGCGCATACAGATCGCCGGTGGGGAAGACGTGTGGATGACGGCGGATCAGCTTGCGGGTGATGCTGTCGACCACCCCGGCAAATTCGAAGCGCCCTTCTTCCCGGGCCAGCTGGCTGTAATAGACCACCTGAAACAATAGATCGCCCAGCTCGCCCTGCAAATGATCGAAGTCACCGCGCTCGATGGCGTCGGCCACTTCGTAGGCTTCTTCGAGGGTGTGCGGGACGATGGTTGCGTAGGTTTGCTTGATGTCCCACGGGCAACCGTACTGCGGGTCACGCAGGCGGTTCATCAGGTGGAGCAGGTCTTCAAGGCTGTACATACAAAATCTCACTCAACCGTGTAGGAGCTGCCGAAGGCTGCGATCTTTTGATTTTGATTTTCAAGATCAAAAGATCGCAGCCTTCGGCAGCTCCTACAGGGGACCGCGTTATGGGGTACGGTTACGCCGCGTTTCGATGATGTTCGGCAACTGCGAAATCCGCCCCAGCAAACGCCCCAGCGCATCCAGCCCGGGAATCTCGATGGTCAGGGACATCAACGCAGTGTTGTCTTCCTTGTTCGAGCGGGTGTTGACCGCCAGCACGTTGATCCGCTCGTTGAGCAGCACCTGCGAGACGTCCCGCAGCAGACCGGAACGGTCGTAGGCGCGGATGACGATGTCCACCGGATAGGTGAGCACCGGCACCGGGCCCCAGCTGACCTGGATGATCCGCTCCGGCTCGCGCCCGGCCAGTTGCAGCACCGAGGCGCAGTCCTGACGGTGGATGCTCACGCCGCGGCCCTGGGTGATGTAACCGACAATCGCATCGCCCGGCAGCGGCTGGCAGCAGCCAGCCATCTGCGTCATCAGGTTGCCGACGCCCTGAATCTGGATATCGCCACGCTTGCCCGGCTTGTAACCGGTCGCTTTGCGCGGAATCAGCTCCAGTTGTTCGTTGCCGCGTTCCGGCTCGACCAGTTGCTGCGCCAGGTTGACCAGTTGCGCCAGACGCAGGTCGCCGGCACCGAGGGCGGCGAACATGTCTTCGGCGGTTTTCATGTTGGCCTTTTCGGCCAGCTTGTCGAAATCCACCGCCGGCAGACCGAGGCGATTGAGTTCGCGCTCGATCAGGGTTTTACCCGCCGCGACGTTCTGATCACGGGCCTGCAACTTGAACCAGTGAACAATCTTCGCTCGCGCCCGGGAGGTGGTGACATAGCCCAGGTTCGGGTTCAGCCAGTCGCGGCTCGGCGTACCGTGCTTGCTGGTGATGATCTCGACCTGTTCACCGGTCTGCAGGCTGTAGTTGAGCGGCACGATCCGCCCATTGATCTTCGCGCCACGGCAGTTGTGACCGATTTCGGTGTGCACGCGGTAGGCGAAGTCCAGTGGAGTCGCGCCTTTCGGCAAGTCGATGGCGTGGCCGTCCGGGGTGAAGATGTAGACCCGATCCGGTTCGATATCGACCCGCAGCTGTTCGGCCAGACCACCGATGTCGCCCAGTTCTTCATGCCACTCGAGGACCTGCCGCAACCAGGAGATTTTCTCTTCATAGTGGTTGGAGCCGGATTTGACGTCGGTGCCCTTGTAGCGCCAGTGCGCGCACACGCCCAGCTCGGCCTCCTCGTGCATGGCGTGGGTACGAATCTGCACCTCAAGCACCTTGCCCTCCGGACCGATCACCGCCGTGTGCAGCGAGCGGTAGCCGTTCTCTTTCGGGTTGGCGATGTAGTCGTCGAACTCTTTCGGGATGTGCCGCCACAGGGTGTGGACGATGCCGAGCGCGGTGTAGCAGTCGCGCATTTCCGGCACCAGCACGCGCACCGCGCGCACGTCGTAGATCTGGCTGAACTCCAGACCCTTGCGCTGCATTTTGCGCCAGATCGAATAGATGTGTTTGGCCCGGCCGCTGATGTCGGCGTCGACGCCGGTGGCCTGCAATTCGTCCTTGAGCTGGGTCATCACATCGCTGATGAACCGCTCACGGTCCAGCCGCCGCTCATGGAGCAGCTTGGCGATCTGTTTGTATTGATCAGGCTCCAGGTAACGGAAGGACAAGTCCTCCAGTTCCCACTTGATATGACCGATGCCGAGTCGGTGCGCGAGCGGCGCATAGATGTCGAAGACTTCCCGCGCGACACGGTTGCGCTTCTCGTCGTCAGCGGTTTTCACCGCGCGAATGGCGCAGGTACGTTCGGCCAGTTTGATCAGCGCGACACGAACGTCGTCGACCATCGCCACCAGCATCTTGCGCAGGTTTTCCACCTGGCCCTGGGTGCCCATTACCATCGACTGGCGCGGGCTGAGGCTGGCACTGATCGCCGCCATGCGCTGCACGCCGTCGATCAGCTTGGCCACCACCGGACCGAAACGCTGGCTGACGGCCGCGAGCTCGATCTGGCCCTCGCGAACACCGCGATAAAGCACTGCCGCGACCAGCGAATCCTGATCAAGTTTGAGGTCGGCGAGGATCTCGGCGATCTCCAGGCCCGTACTGAAACTGCCGCTGCCCTCGGCCCAGAGGTTCTTCTTGGCATTGGACTGCTGTTCGGCCTCGCGAGCGAACTCGCAGGCTTCTTTCAAGGCTTCGCGATCCAGTGCCATGTCGACACTGACCGCGTGATCGAGCCAAGCCTCGAGATTGATACTGCCGTCGGTGTTGATCGGCTGGTGTGCTCTCACCTGTACCATGCTGCTTTACCTTCCCTACGACGCAGATTCAATGCGTCAAATCGCTGATCCCTAATGCCCGTTTGCGCTCGCGGGGCTGAAGCGAGCGCTGCGCGGACAGATCAGACGGATTCAGACGAGCCATCCTGGCTCGCTTCAAATAACGCCATGGCCTCGACATGCGCCGTCTGAGGAAACATATCGAGAATCCCGGCACGTTTTAACCGGTAGCCCTGCTTGATCAATTCGACCGTATCGCGCGCCAGAGTTGCAGGGTTGCACGACACATAAACCAACCGCTCGGCACCCAGGGTCGCGAGCTTGCGCACCACCTCGAAAGCACCGTCACGCGGTGGGTCCAAGAGTACCGCAGAAAAGCCGTTTCCGATCCATTCGACATCGGTCAAAGGCTGGGATAAATCGGCTTGAAAAAACTTTGTGTTATGCAAATTGTTGCTAGCGGCATTCGCAGCGGCACGGTCGACCATGGTCTGCACGCCCTCCACCGCCACCACTTCACGCACGCTTTTGGCCAGCGGCAAGGCGAAGTTGCCCAGACCGCAGAACAGGTCGAGCACGCGCTCGTCACCGGTCGGTTTCAGCCAGTCCAGTGCCTGCGCGACCATCGCCTCGTTGACCCCGGCGTTGACCTGGATGAAATCCCCCGGCCGCCAGGCCAGATCCAGATCCCACTGTTCCAGGCGATAACCCAGAGACTGCGTGGCATCCACCGGTTGCGGCTCGCCGTCGCCATGCAGCCACAGTTGCGCGTCATGGAACTGGCAGAATTCCTTGAGGATCGTCAGGTCGGCTTCGGACAGCGGCGCCATGTGGCGCAACAACACCGCCAGCGATGAACCGCTGAACAACTCGACATGCCCCAGCGCCTGCGGCTTGCTCAAACGACGGAGCATTTCCGGCAAACGGGTCATGATCGGCTGCAAGGGCTGTACCAGCACCGGGCATTCGTTGATGGCAACGATGTCCTGGCTGCCGGCGGCGCGGAAACCGACTTCGAGTTTTTTCGCCTTCATGTCCCAACGCACGGCAATCCGCGCGCGGCGGCGGTAGCCGAATTCCGCTCCGGTCAGCGGCGCCGCCCATTCGTCAGGCGCGACCCCGGCAACCTTCGACAGCTGCTCGGCGAGCATGCGCTGTTTCAGGGCAAGCTGTTCGGCATGGGGCAAGTGTTGCACGCTGCAGCCACCGCAACGGCCGGCGTGCTGACAGGCAGCCGGGCGACGCAGTTCGCTGGCCTTGAACACGCGCTCGGTGCGCGCTTCAACCACTTTGCCGCGGGCGCCAAGCACCCGCGCCTCGACCTCTTCACCGGCGAGGGCGCCGAGGACGAACCAGGTTTTGCCTTCGAAAAACGCGATGCCGCGACCGTCATTGGCCAGGCGCTCGATGTTCAAGCGCTGCTTTTTGCCGGTCGGGATTTGCGCGGCCTTGCTGCCGCCGGTGGGCTGGAAGCGCAGGCCTCTCTCGTGCTTGGCCATCAGTTGGCCGCGTCGAAAATGCCGGTCGACAGGTAACGGTCGCCACGGTCGCAGATGATCGCGACGATCACCGCGTTTTCAACTTCTTTGGACAGGCGCAGCATGGCTGCCACCGCACCGCCCGAGGACACGCCACAGAAGATGCCTTCTTCGCGGGCCAGACGTCGGGTGACGTCCTCGGCTTCGCTTTGCGCCATGTCGACAATGCGGTCAACGCGGTCGGCCTGATAGATCTTCGGCAGGTATTCCTGCGGCCAGCGACGGATGCCGGGAATGGCCGAACCTTCCATCGGCTGCAGCCCGATGATCTGCACGCTGTCGCTCTGCTCTTTCAAGTAGCGCGACACGCCCATGATGGTCCCGGTGGTGCCCATCGAGCTGACGAAATGGGTGATGGTGCCCTGGGTCTGACGCCAGATTTCCGGGCCGGTGGTGGTGTAGTGCGCCTCCGGATTATCGCCGTTGGCGAACTGATCAAGCACCTTGCCACGGCCTTCGGCTTCCATCCGCTGGGCGAGATCGCGCGCGCCTTCCATGCCCTCTTCCTGGCTGACCAGAATCAGCTCGGCACCGTATGCGGTCATCGCCGCTTTACGCTCGGCGCTGGAGTTGTCCGGCATGATCAGGATCATTTTATAACCCTTGATCGCAGCAGCCATGGCCAGCGCGATGCCGGTGTTGCCCGAGGTCGCTTCGATCAATGTATCGCCAGCGTGAATCTGCCCGCGCAACTCGGCGCGAGTGATCATCGACAACGCCGGACGGTCCTTGACCGAACCCGCCGGGTTATTCCCTTCAAGCTTGAGCAAAAGGGTGTTGCTGGTAGCACCGGGCAGGCGCTGCAAACGCACCAGCGGCGTGTTGCCGACGCAATCGGCGATGGTTGGGTACTGCAGGGTCATGGCGTATTCGCAATCCAGACGTGCGGGGGCGCCTATCATACCGGCAAACGTTCGCAGGCCATATCACGCAAAGTGCGGTGCTTATGGTTTCTGGGAATAAGCAGTAAAAGTCTCATCAGCGGTGAGACAAAAGACTGGCCGTTCTGAAGTTTCCAGAGCGATGCCGATGGCCTTATCGGTGACAAGCCAGCTCCCACAGGGCTTCAGGTGTTCACACGGTATTTGTCTGACAGAAGTTCACTGTGGGAGCTGGCTTGCCAGCGATGGCGTCGGAACTGAGTGCAGCGTCATCCGCCACCAGGCGCAGATTCAGGCGCAACCCCGCCCCGGTATTCTCCGCCCACACCATCCCGCCCTGACGCTGCACCGCATTCCTCGCAATGCTCAACCCCAACCCAAACCCGCCATCCCCCGGGCGTGAGCCGTCGAGGCGGGTGAAGGGCGAGAAGATCCGTTGCAGATCCCCCTCGGCCACCCCGCCGCCCTGATCCTCCAGCCACAAATGCCAATAATCATCTTCACGCCGTCCATCCAGGCGCACGATGCCGCCCTCGGGCGAATGACGGATGGCATTACGCAGAATATTTTCCAGCGCCTGCGCCAAAGTATTGAGATTGCCGCGCACCCAGCACGACGCCGGCACCGCGCACTGCAATTGCAGGCTCGGCCAGCCGCTTTCATAACAGGCGTTGTCGGTGAGCATTTCCCACAGCGCCTGGATCTGGATCGCTTCGTTAGGCAGCGGCGCACGCTCGGTGTCGAGCCACGCCAGTTGCAGGGTGTCTTCGACCAGCCGTTGCATGCCGTCGACTTCACGGCCGATGCGCTCGCGCAGTTGTTGCAGGTCCTGCTCGCTTTCACTGGCCACCCGCAGCCGGCTCAGCGGCGTACGCAGTTCATGGGACAGGTCGCGCAGCAGCTGCTGTTGCAGGGCGACGGTGGATTGCAGGCGTTCGGACATCGAGTCGAAGGCCCGCGCCAGCTCGCCGAGTTCGTCCGGGCGCTGGGTGATGCCGCTCGACAGGCGCACATGCAATTGGTCGGCACGCCAGGCGTTGGCCTGCTCACGCAAGTTATTCAACGGCACTACCAGCAAGCGATACAGGCCAATGCACAGCAATAAGGTGAACAGCCCCGGAATCACGCCGTTGGTGATCACCCGCCAGAACACCCGGTATTTCCCCGGCAGGAAACGCTCGGGCAACTCAATCACCAGACTGCCGGCGGACGGGTCCTTCGGAAACGGCACGCGCAGCCATGGCCGGCCTTGCTTGTGGATCGGCCAGTCGAGGCCGCGCAAAAAGGTCAGGTGCTGGATTTCCTGTTCATTCAGCGGCTCGCTGCTCAACGATTGCAGATTGCGGTCGATCACCCCGACCCAGGCCGCCTCGCGCAACTCCATACTCTGCAACCAGTTATCGACACCGTCGCGCTCACCGTGCTGCCACGCCCGCTCGGCCTCGCCGGCATAACGGCTGAGGGTGCCGCGCGCCTCGTCGGAGAGGAACTGATTGCGCTCCTCCATGTAGCGCCCCCACGACCAGCTCAGCCAGATCATCAGCAGACAGAACGCCACCAGCAGACACGCCAGTTTCCAGAACAGCGAATGCCGCCCCGGCAAGTCAGAGACTTTCATCGGGCGCACTCAGCACATAACCCTTGCCCCATACCGTGCGCACTTCTCGTTCGGTGTAGCCGATGGCCTTGAGTTTGCGGCGGATCTGGCTGATGTGCATGTCGAGGCTGCGGTCGTGGGCCGCATAGCCGCGTTGCAGCACGTGCTGATACAGGAAGGCCTTGCTCAGGACTTCTTCATCGTTGCGATTGAGGGTTTCCAGCAAACGGTATTCGCTGCGGGTCAAACCGGCAGCTTGCGCGTTATAGAAGACCTCGCACTGTTCTTCGTCGAAGCGCAGCGCGCCGTGAATCGCCGCCGGTGCAATCGCTGCCGGGCGCCGATCCAGCGCCACCCGGCGCAGGATCGCCTCGATCCGCACATGCAGCTCGGCCATGCTGAACGGCTTGGGCAGGTAATCATCGGCGCCCAGACGAAAGCCGCTGATGCGATCGGCCTCGGCGCCCAGCGCCGACATCAGCAGCACTGGCGTCGAATGGCTCTGGCGCAACTGCGTCAGCACCTTCAGGCCATCGAGCCCAGGCAACAGAATGTCCATCAGCACCACGTCGAACGGCTGATGGCGGGCGATGTTCAGCCCTTCCTGCCCGTTCTGGCACCAGGTCACTGCAAAGCCGCTCCGGCCCAGGTGTTCGTGAACATAGGCACCAAGCACCGGGTCGTCCTCGATGGCAAGAATGCGTGGCAGGTCGGCGGAAACAGGAGTCATGAGTATCTGCAAATAATTCTCAGTTGATCGATTATTCAAGATTGCCCGCCATCGGGCAACCCAAGCTTGACCGGCCGGACAAACGCGCCTCGCCCTGGCGGCCGAGGGCGAGATGATTTTTCCGAAGATTGCCTGCCTGCAAATCGCTACACTGCGCCAATGTCGCGTGCCGGACGCACGTGCGAGTCAACAGTTCAGCGGGATGCAGGAGATGGGTGTGCTCAAGAAACTGGGAATCAAAGGTCGCGTGTTGTTGCTGACCCTGTTGCCCACCAGCCTGATGGCGTTGGTGCTCGGTGGCTATTTCACCTGGATGCAACAGTCCGATTTGCAGACCCAACTGATGCAGCGCGGTGAAATGATCGCCGAGCAACTGGCGCCACTGGTAGCGCCCGCCATGGGCCACGGCAACACCGATTTGCTCGAACGCATCGCCACCCAATCGCTGGAACAGCCTGACGTGCGCGCCGTCACCTTCCTCGCCCCCGACCGCACCCCGCTGGCGCACGCCGGTCCGACCATGCTCAATCAAGCCCCCAGTGGCGACAGTGCACAACTGCAACGGCGCAGCGGCAATGACGCCACCCGTTATCTGATGCCGGTGTTCGGCAAGCATCGCAACCTCGCCGGCGACGTGATCCCGCAAGAATCCGAGCGCCTGCTCGGCTGGGTCGAACTGGAGCTGTCGCACAACGGCATGCTGCTGCGCGGTTATCGCAGTCTGTTTGCCAGCCTGCTGCTGATCGCCGCGGGCCTCGCCGGCGCGGCCCTGCTCGCCTTGCGCATGGGCCGCACCATCAACCGCCCGTTGAGCCAGATCAAACACGCCGTTGCGCAACTCAAGGACGGTCACCTGGAAACCCGTCTGCCACCGCTCGGCAGCCAGGAGCTGGACGAGTTGGCCTCGGGCATCAACCGCATGGCCGGGACCCTGCAGAACGCGCGCGAAGAATTGCAGCACAGCGTCGATCAGGCCACCGAAGACGTGCGGCAGAACCTGGAAACCATCGAGATCCAGAACATCGAACTGGACCTGGCGCGCAAAGAAGCGCTGGAGGCGAGCCGGATCAAATCCGAGTTCCTCGCCAACATGAGCCACGAAATCCGTACGCCGCTCAACGGCATTCTCGGCTTCACGCATCTGTTGCAGAAAAGCGAGCTGACCCCGCGCCAGCTCGACTATCTGGGCACCATTGAAAAGTCCGCCGACAGCTTGCTCGGGATCATCAACGAGATCCTCGACTTCTCGAAGATCGAGGCCGGCAAGCTGGTGCTCGACCATATCCCGTTCAACCTGCGCGACCTGTTGCAGGACACCCTGACGATTCTGGCGCCGGCGGCTCACGCCAAGCAATTGGAGCTGGTGAGTCTGGTCTATCGCGACACGCCGCTGTCGCTGGTCGGTGACCCGCTGCGCCTGAAACAGATCCTCACCAACCTGGTCAGCAACGCGATCAAGTTCACCCGCGAAGGCACCATCGTCGCGCGCGCCATGCTCGAAGAAGAACACGAAGACAGCGTGCAACTGCGCATCAGCATTCAGGACACCGGCATCGGCCTGTCGAGTCAGGATGTGCGCGCGTTGTTCCAGGCGTTCAGTCAGGCCGACAACTCGCTGTCGCGCCAGCCCGGCGGCACCGGTCTGGGCCTGGTGATTTCCAAGCGCCTGATCGAACAGATGGGCGGCGAAATCGGCGTCGACAGCACCCCGGGCGAAGGTTCGGAGTTCTGGATCAGCCTGAGCCTGCCGAAAACCCGCGACGACACCGAAGATTTGCCGGCCCCACCGCTACTCGGACGCCGCGTGGCGGTGCTGGAAAATCACGAACTGGCGCGCCAGGCCTTGCAGCATCAACTGGAAGACTGTGGCCTCGATGTCACGCCATTCAATACCCTGGAGAGCCTGACCAACGGCGTCACCGGCGCGCACCAGACCGATCAGGCCATCGACCTTGCGGTGCTCGGCATCACCAGTAACGACATGCTCCCGGAGCGCCTGAACCAGCACATCTGGGATCTGGAACACCTCGGTTGCAAAGTGCTGGTGTTGTGCCCGACCACCGAACAGACGTTGTTCCATCTCTCGGTGCCCAACCCGCACAGCCAGCTCCAGGCCAAACCGGCCTGCACGCGCAAATTGCGTCGGGCGCTGGCGGATCTGGCCAACCCGCGCCAGCCGCGCCATGAACCGGGCGAACCGCTGTCGAGCCGTGCACCGAAAGTGCTGTGCGTCGACGACAACCCAGCCAACCTGTTGCTGGTGCAGACCCTGCTCGAAGACATGGGCGCAAAGGTACTGGCCGTGGAAAGCGGCTACGCAGCGGTCAAGGCGGTGCAGAGCGAATCCTTCGATCTGGTGCTGATGGACGTGCAGATGCCGGGCATGGACGGACGCCAGACCACCGAAACCATCCGCCAGTGGGAAAGCGAACGGCATTGCACACCGCTGCCGATCGTCGCCCTCACCGCCCACGCCATGGCCAACGAGAAACGCGCCTTGCTGCAAAGCGGCATGGACGACTACCTGACCAAACCGATCAGCGAGCGGCAACTGGCGCAAGTGGTGCTGAAATGGACGGGGCTGGCCTTGCGCAATCAAGGCGCGGAGCGCGCCAGCGAGAGTGCGACGGGCAGCAACGAACTGCCCGTGATCGACCACGAAGAAGGCTTGCGCCTGGCCGCCGGCAAGGCCGATCTGGCGGCGGACATGCTGGCGATGCTGCTTGCCTCGCTGGAAGCCGACCGCGAAGCGATTCGCGCCGCCAGTGAAGCCCGCGATCAGAATGCACTGATCGAGCGCGTGCATCGCCTGCACGGCGCGACCCGGTATTGCGGCGTGCCGCAATTGCGCGCGGCCTGCCAGCGCAGCGAAACCCTGCTCAAACAGGGCGACCCGAAAGCACCGGCGGCGTTGGAGGAATTGGAGCGGGCGATCAATCGCCTCGCGACCCAGGCCAGAATCAGCGCCTGACCCATGGCAATACCGGCGTTGGCAACCGCCGATAAAGTGGTGGTGGTCAATATTGACTCGCCACCCCGTTCCAGGAGGAATACATGCGCACGCTCGTTTTCAGCAGCCAGACCTACGACCGCGACAGTTTCCTCGCCGTCGATTGCCCGGGCGGGATAGAACTGCACTTTCAGCAGGCCCGGCTCAGTCTCGACACCGCCGCCCTGGCCGAGCACCACGAGGTGGTCTGCGCCTTCATCAATGACGATCTCAGCGCGCCAGTGCTGGAGCGTCTGGCGGCCGGGGGCACGCGCCTGATCGCCCTGCGTTCGGCGGGCTACAACCATGTCGATCTGCTCGCGGCGAAACGCCTCGGGTTGGCCGTGGTGCGGGTGCCGGCCTATTCGCCACATGCGGTGGCCGAACATGCGGTGGCGCTGATTCTGGCGCTCAACCGGCGCCTGCACCGCGCCTACAACCGCACCCGCGAAGGCGATTTCACCCTGCACGGCCTGACCGGTTTCGATCTGGTGGGCAAAACGGTCGGCATCGTTGGCACCGGGCAGATCGGCGCGACGTTCGCGAAAATCATGCACGGTTTCGGTTGTCAGTTGCTGGCCTACGATCCGTATCCAAATCCGGAGGTTGTGGCTTTGGGCGCGCGGTATCTGAGCCTGCCGGAGCTGCTCGCGCAGTCGCGGATCATCAGCCTGCATTGCCCGCTCAATGCGCAAAGCAAACACTTGATCAACCGGGAGTCACTGGCCCATCTGCAACCGGGGGCAATGCTGATCAACACGGGGCGCGGCGGCCTGGTGGACACGCCGGCGCTGATCGATGCACTGAAGGACGGCCAATTGGGCTACCTGGGACTGGATGTGTATGAAGAAGAGGCGCAGCTGTTTTTCGAGGACCGCAGCGACTTGCCGTTGCAGGACGACGTGCTGGCGCGGTTACTGACGTTTCCGAACGTGATCATCACCGCGCATCAGGCGTTCCTGACCCATGAAGCCTTGGGTGCGATTGCCGCGACCACCCTGCACAACATCGCGACCTGGGCCGCAGGCACGCCGCAGAACCAGGTCGAAGGCTGAGGATTGGCGGCTTATTTGGGCGACAGCGACGAGGCCAGAATCAGCAGCGCCAGCCAGCCAAACCCGAAAAAGCGCTGTTTCATCGAGTGGCCGTTGCGCAGCAGGAACCAGACAAAGACCATCGGCAACAGAAACACCATGATCTTCAACCAGCCTTCCACCGGACGCGAACCATCAGCGTTGGCCTGAGGCTGCGGCGCGGGCTCGGGCTGCCGACGGCGCCGGCCGACAGCGGCCGGTGTCACTTTCGGCGTCGGCTCCGGAGCTGGTGGCGGAACAAAGGCTTCGGGCACGGATTTGTTGCGCGGCAGGCTGCCGAATGAAATCGTCGCGGCGGCTTGCGCCGGCGTGTGCTCGTGCTGCTGCGCCATCGGAGCACCACAATGAATGCACGCCTTTGCTTCCGAGCTGATGCTGCGCTTGCATTCATAACATTCGATCAACGCCATGTTCCGTTCCCTCAGATTGAAGGGCGGCAGTTTGCCATGAGCGCCAGCCGATTTGAACCGGATCGAAGGTCGCACACGTACGCCATCCTGCAATCCAGCCCGTGCTAGCATGTCGCGCAGATTTGGAGGACCCATGGTCGAACACGATTTCCGCTACACCCTGATGAACCCGCAACACACCCTCACCGAATGCCGCGCCCTTGTACCGGGCCGCTATCAGGTCACCGGCAATGGTGGCTCGATTCGCAACGGTGACGTCCTGTTGGTCACGCTCAAAGGCAGCAAGGACTTGTCCATGCGCCTGACCGTCGACACCGTGCGCCACCTGATCAATCCGCCGGGCCAATGGACCGCGATGACCACCGGCCCGGTATTCGGCGAACTGGCGATCCACACCTGGCAGGTCAACTGCGACAGCTGCGCCAAAGAGCTGAACTTCGAGTTTGCCGTGGACGCCAAGTTGGGCAAGAGCGCCGAGAAGCCGGCCGCCTCCGCGCGCATCGCCGAGCTGGGCTGGAAAGCCGTTGGCGACAAGCACTTGTGCCCGAAATGCCAGGAGCCTGCGTGATGAAACGCCTTGCCCTGCCGCTGCTGGTCGGTGCCGGTCTGGTGGGCTGCGCCGCAGAGCCAGTGCAGTTGCAACAGAACCGCAGCTACATTCTGGAATGGATCGGCGAGCGGCCCTTGATGGATTACAGCCACCTGACCGTGACCCTCGGCGACGATGGCCGCGCGTATGGCAATGGCGGCTGCAACCACTGGTTCGCGCCGTACACCCTCGAAGGCGACAAGCTGAGCTTCGGCCCGATCGGCAAGACCCGCAAACTCTGCGCACCGGCGCTGATGGAGCAGGAACAACGCTTCCTGCAGGCGCTGCAAGGCGTTGAGCGCTGGGACATCTCCCCGATCGAGCAGATGCGCTTCTGGCCGGCGCAAGGCAAGCCGTTGCGTTGGTGGCTGGAAGAGGGTTAACCCCCTCCTGCTGCTGAGACTACCCTGTGGTGAGGGGATTTATCCCCGATGGGGCGCGGAGCGCCCCCCCTTCGGAGGGTCAGGGTAAACCGAGCTCTCGGGTTTCAGGGCTGCTGCGCAGCCCATCGGGGCGGTGCGACGTTTCGCTAAATCCCCTCACCACAAGACCTCACTTGCCCTACTTTGTCGCCTGCAACGCCTCCAGCTTCGCCATCACCCCCGCCGCCGTCTGCTCACCCATCAACTGCTCACGCACCTTGCCCTTGTTGTCAATGATGTAAGTCACCGGCAAGGCCTCACTGCGCGGCAGGTCGAACAGGTCGGCCGGATCCTGCGCCAGCACGGTGAACTTGATGCCGAGTTTCTCGCTGGCGCTCTTCAGGTCTTCACCCTGGACGTTGTCGAAGTTAACCCCGAACACACCGACATTCTTGCTCTTGAGTTCGTCCGCCAAATGGTTGAGTTCCGGGATTTCAGTGCGGCACGGGCCACACCATTCGGCCCAGTAGTTGAGCACTACCCATTGCTTGTCCAGGCGCTCGGACGCCACTTTCTGACCATTCTGGTCAATGCCGTAGTCGTTGCCGCAGCCCCCCAGCATCAACGCCCCGATTATCGTCAATGCCGCTGCCAATCGCCGTGTCATGTCATGTTCCCTGGTCAAAAATTGAAGGCGCCTGCGACCCATCGCCTCTGAAGGTTCTGGATTGCGCGCTGCACAGTTAGAATAGCCGCCACTTTACGCCAGAAGCGACCCGCCATGACCGATCTGACGCTTTATCACAATCCGCGCTGCTCGAAATCCCGCGGCGCGCTGGAACTTCTTGAGGCCCGTGGCCTGACCCCGAACGTGGTGCGTTACCTCGAAACCCCACTGAATGCGGTGCAAATCAAGGCACTGCTCGGCAAGCTCGGGATCAGCGCGCGTCAGTTGCTGCGCACCGGAGAAGATGAATACAAAATGCTTCAGCTGGCTGACGAAAGCCTCAGCGAAGCGCAATTGATCGACGCCATCGTCCAGCACCCAAAACTGATGGAACGGCCAATTCTTGAAGTCGGCAACAAAGCCGTGATCGGTCGTCCGCCGGAAAATGTGCTGGAGCTGTTGCCGTGAGCGCGCCCTATATTCTGGTGCTGTATTACAGCCGCAACGGCGCGACCAATGAGATGGCCCGGCAAATTGCGCGCGGTGTCGAACAGGCGGGTCTCGAAGCGCGCTTGCGTACGGTGCCCGCCATTTCCACCGAGTGCGAAGCCGTGTCGCCGGACATCCCGGATGAAGGCGCGTTGTACGCCACGCTCGATGACCTGAAGAATTGCGCGGGTCTGGCCCTCGGCAGCCCGACACGTTTCGGCAACATGGCCGCACCGCTGAAGTACTTCCTCGATGGCACCAGCAACCTGTGGCTGACCGGCGCACTGGTCGGCAAACCGGCTGGCGTGTTCACCTCCACCGCCAGCCTGCACGGCGGCCAGGAAACGACCTTGTTGTCGATGATGCTGCCGCTGTTGCACCACGGCATGCTGATTACCGGCCTGCCGTACAGCGAGTCGGCGTTGCTGGAAACCCAGGGCGGCGGCACGCCGTATGGCGCCAGTCATCACGCCGGGGCCGATGGCAAAAAAGGTCTGGATCCGCACGAGATGGCGCTGTGTCGCGCACTCGGCGCACGCCTGGCGAAAACCGCGCAAAAACTGGAGGGCTGACATGGCCCGGAAGCCGAAAGTCCTGCCCAGCGTTGAATGGCTGGAGCCGCGTGTACGGGCGATGCGGGTTATCAGTCTGCTGTGCTTTTTCGGCCTGGCAGGATTGCTGGCGGCTTATTACCTGGTGTTCGCCGACCTGCACGGCGCTCGACCGTGGGTGATCCTGCTGGTCGAGCTGATCCCGTGGCTGATCCTCGCGCCGGGAATGCTGATGGGCAACGCGCGTGCGCACTCGTGGATGTGCTTTGTGGTGAATCTGTACTTCATCAAAGGTGCACTGGCGGCCTATGACCCGAACCGGCAGCTGTTTGGCGTGTTGGAGATGGCCGCGAGCCTGGCGCTGTTCTGCTCGGCGCTGCTGTATGTGCGGTGGCGGTATCAGTTGAATCGCAAGCTGGCTGGCGAGGGCGAGATGTCCGTAGCCTGATGAAAAAGATCGCAGCCTCCGGCAGCTCCTACAGGGGGAACGCATTCCAAATGTAGGAGCTGCCGAAGGCTGCGATCTTTTAGCGATTCAATGATTGACGGTGTACGCGAGCATCATCGAAATCTGACTCATCGGCCGCCCGCCACTCTGTTCATGCCACTGGTTGAACGCGTTCTGCACAATCGCCAGATCGCGCAGACTGGTCGGCGCCTTGTCGACGATCTTCTGCGCATTCAGCGCCGCGACCACGTCATAGCTCGGCACGAAGGTGTCCTTGCCGACCATGCGCAGGAAGCGCGGTGCCGACAGCCCACCTAACTGACTCCCGTGTTTTTTCAGGTAGGTCCACAAACCGACGATATCGGTCACCGGCCAGTCGGCGATCAGCGCGCCGAAACTGCCCTTCTCCTGCTCGACATCGAGAATGAACTGCGCATTGCGCGGCACGCTCTTGAGCTTGCCCAGGTGGCGGATGATCCGCGCGTCCTGCATCAGGCGTTCAAGATGTTCGGCGCTCATCAGCACGACTTTTTCCGGATCGAATTTGAAGAACACCTCTTCGAAAGCCGGCCACTTGGCGTCCACCAGGCTGTGCTTGAGGCCGGCGCGAAAGACGCGCAGGGCCATGGTCGAGAGGTAGCGGTCGTCGCTGATCTTGCGCAATTGCGCGGGGGTCTTGGGAACGGGCAGATGGGCTTCCAGTTCAGCCGCCGAACCGAAGCGGTTCAGACAGTATTCGTGCAGCCACTTGTAATCGCGCATGCCCTCTCCTATTGAATGAAACGAAAAACCCCATGTGGGGGCAGGCCCTGTGGTGAGGGGGTTTAGCGAAACGTCGCACCGCCCCGATGAGGAGCAAAGCTCCCCCAGAAAAGCTGGGGCTGCTGCGCAGCCCATCGGGGATAAATCCCCTCACCACAGGGCCGCTCCCACAGGGAAAGGGTTTACAGGTTGACGACGTTAACGAAGCGCGAAGCCGCGGTCTCGTCGATCTTCAGGCTGGTGAAGTCGAACAGGTTGCGGTCGGCCAGTTGCGACGGCACAACGTTCTGCAGACTGCGGAAGATGCTTTCAGTGCGGCCCGGAGTCTTGCGCTCCCAGTCCTGAAGCATTTCCTTGACCACCTGACGCTGCAGGTTTTCCTGCGAACCGCAGAGGTTGCACGGGATGATCGGGAATTCCTTGAAGTCCGAGTAGGCCTGGATGTCTTTCTCGTTGCAGTAGGCCAGCGGACGGATCACCACGTTGCGCCCGTCGTCGGCGCGCAGCTTCGGCGGCATCGCCTTGAGGGTGCCGTTGAAGAACATGTTGAGGAAGAACGTCTCGACGATGTCGTCACGGTGGTGACCGAGGGCCATCTTGGTCGCACCGATTTCATCGGCAAAGGTGTACAGCGTGCCGCGACGCAGGCGCGAGCACAGCGAGCAGGTGGTCTTGCCTTCGGGAATCAATTCCTTGACCACCGAGTAAGTGTCTTTCTCGACGATGTGGTACTCGACGCCCAGCTCTTTCAAGTAGGCCGGCAGCACATGCTCGGGGAAACCCGGCTGCTTCTGGTCCATGTTCACCGCGACGATCTCGAACTTGATCGGTGCAACCTTCTGCAGGTGCAGCAGCACGTCGAGCATGGTGTAGCTGTCCTTGCCCCCGGACAGGCAGACCATGACCTTGTCGCCGTCTTCGATCATGTTGAAATCGGCGACCGCTTCGCCGGCCAGGCGGCGCAGGCGCTTTTGCAGTTTGTTCTGGTTGACCGTAAGAGTGCCCATGACGCGAAATCCGTGAGGTGTGACGAAAGGCGGGCATTTTACGCAAAAACCCACCGGCGGCGCAGCCTCCTGACGGACGCACCCTGTAGGAGCTGCCGNCTTTTGATTTAGAAACAGGATCAAAAGATCGCAGCCTTCGGCAGCTCCTACAGAGATAACTGCGATTAACCCGTCCGTTTAGAGCGCGATTTGCTCTAAGTCCCTAGTCCCTGTGCGGTTAAGTCCTTTCTATACTGCGACATAAGGTCGCACACATCTGAAGACCTGTATTTGCTCGGCCACCTTGGCCCGTAGGCGCTCCGCTGGGGGGCGATGGCAATAACAAGAGGAGTGACTGGCATGATCCATCACGTAGTGGGACTTTTTACCCACCCCGATCAGGAATGGAAGGAAATCCGTGGTGACCAAGAGGAAAGCATCAGCCACATGTACCTGACGCACACTCTGATCCTGGCGGCGATTCCGGCCGTTTCGGCGTTTATCGGCACCACGCAGGTCGGCTGGGTGATCGGCAACCGCGCGCCGGTGATGCTCACCGTCGAAAGCGCAATCTGGATGACGGTGATGTCGTACCTGGCGATGCTCGGCGGGGTCGCGGTGATGGGCGCCTTTGTGCACTGGATGGCCCGCACTTATGACGCCAATCCAAGCCTGGCGCGTTGCGTGGCGTTCGCGACCTACACCGCGACGCCGTTGTTCGTTGGCGGGCTGGCGGCGCTGTATCCGCATATGTGGCTGGGGATGATCGTCGGCACGGCGGCCATCTGCTACACGGTGTACCTGCTGTACGTCGGGCTGCCGACGTTCATGAACATACCGTCAGACGAAGGCTTCCTGTTTTCCAGCTCGGTGCTGGCGGTGGGTCTGGTGGTGCTGGTCGCCATCATGGCGTTCACCGTGATTGTCTGGGGCCTCGGCGTGGGGCCGGTGTATACCAACTGACAGGCTTTATCCCCGAGAAAAACAAGATCTGCCAATACAGGCCGCCGCAAGGCGGCCTTCTCGTTTGGCGAATGACCATTCGGCAGGTCAACGATTCGCAAGTCCTGGAGGTTGCGGCATACTCGACGCCTCTGGAGATCCATCAAGCATGCCCGAGCAACTCAATACCCGCGTCGAAGACTGTTACCAACTCGCTGAAGCCTTTTTCAAACGTCATTTCCAACGCCCGGTCGTCAGCCTCAAGCTGCGCGGGCAAAAAGCCGGTGTCGCGCATCTGCACGAGAACCTGCTGCGCTTCAACCCGCAGCTGTACCGGGAAAACACCGAACACTTCCTCAAGCAGACCGTGGCCCATGAAGTCGCGCACCTGATCGCCCATCAACTGTTCGGCGACCGCATCCAGCCGCACGGCGAGGAGTGGCAACTGATCATGCGCGGGGTTTATGAACTGCCACCGGATCGTTGCCACACCTACGCCGTGAAACGCCGCAGCGTGACCCGCTATATCTACAAATGCCCGTGCGCCGACAGTGATTTTCCGTTTTCGGCGCAGCGTCATAGCCTGGTGCGCCAGGGGCGGCGGTATTTGTGCCGGCGTTGTCGCAACACTTTGGTGTTCAGTGGTGAGATGCGGGTGGAATAGCCGGTTCGTTGCTGCATTGGAGGGCCTCATCGCTGGCAAGCCAGCTCCCACAGGTTTTGTGCCGAACACAGAGCCTGTGAACACCCCAAAGAAACTGTGGGAGCTGGCTTGCCAGCGATGAGGCCAGCACCAACGCTAGAGAATGACCTTGGCCGCACGCAATTGAGCAATCCGCTCAGCATCAAACCCCAACTCCCCCAGCACCTGCTCCGTGTGCTGTCCCAACTTCGCACCAACATGCCGCGGCGCCGGCAGCGCCTCGGAGAATTTCAACGGACAGCCGATCTGCGCCTGTTTCGTACCGTCGCCACGCGGCACCTGAGTCACCAGCTCCCGCGCCTGCAATTGCGGATGCTGCACCGCCTCGCTCAGGCTCAAGACCGGTTCGACACAGGCATCGACTCCGGCGAACAATTCGCACAGCTCGGCAAAGTCGTGCCTCTCGAACTCGACTTTCAGCGCATCCTTCAATAACCGTTGCTGTTCGGGTTTCGGCGACAAGCCCTGCGCCGCCAGCTCCGGCCGGCCCAACGCCGCGCACAGTTGCTGCATGAACCCCGGTTCCAGACTGCCCACCGACAGCCAGCGCCCGTCGCGCGAGCGGTAATAGTCATAGAAGCTGCCGCCATTGAGCATCTGGTCTTCCCAGTGCGGTTCCTCGCCACAGGCCAGATACCCGGCACCGGCCATGGCGTTCAAGCTGAAGGCGCAATCGGTCATGCTCACGTCCAGATGCGTGCCCTGCCCGCTCTGCTGCCGGGCGATGACCGCCGCCAGCAGGCCGATCACCCCATGCAGTGAACCGCCCGCGATATCCGCCACCTGCATGCCCAACGGCAACGGCCCGCTGTCGGTGCGGCCGGTGTAGCTGGAGAGCCCGGCCAGCGCCAGATAATTGATGTCATGCCCGGCGCGATCCTTGTACGGGCCGGTCTGGCCATAGCCGGTGATCGACACGTAAATCAGCTTCGGGTTGATCGCCTTCAACGCCTCGTAGCCCAGACCCAAACGCTCCATCACCCCGGGACGGAACTGTTCCAGAACGATGTCGTATTCGCCCAGCAACTGCCTGATCACCTCCAGCGCCTCCGGCTGCTTGAGATCCAGCGCCAGGCTGCGCTTGTTGCGATTGAGGTAAGCGTGGCTGGCGGACACCCCTTGATCGTGCGGCGGCAACACCCGCAACAGATCCATGCGCGTGGGCGACTCGATGCGCAGCACTTCGGCGCCCATGTCGGCCAGCAACAGCGAGGCGAATGGCCCCGGCAGCAGGGTCGAGAAATCCAGAATCTTCAGTGAGGCCAGCGGTGCGGACATGGGCGAATTCCTTGTGCGATGCACTCAGACTAGGCAGCGATGCCGCGCACGGCAATCACCGGATGCATCAGCGGCAGTGACCGTAATGCTCAAATCGCAGGCAATAAAAAACCCCTGTAGCGAGGGGATTCATCCCCGATGGACTGCGCAGCAGTCCCCTTCTATCTAAGAAGGGGCCGCTTCGCGACCCATCGGGGATAAATCCCCTCACCACAAGGGTTATCAGGCTCCAGTATTACACTGGAGCCAATTCAGATTACTTGACGTTGCTCGGGGTAGCACCTTCAGCCACACCCAGGTCGTCTTCCGGACGGGTGTCAGCAATACCGCGACCACCCGAAGCCAGCTCGGATTGCAGCACGTCGGTGTCCAGCTCTTTCACCCACTTGGCAACCACGATGGTCGCCACGGCGTTGCCGACCAGGTTGGTCAGGGCGCGGGCTTCGGACATGAAGCGGTCGATACCGAGGATCAGCGCCAGACCGGCCACCGGCAGGTGACCTACCGCCGACAGGGTGGCGGCCAGCACGATGAAGCCCGAACCGGTCACACCGGCGGCGCCTTTGGACGACAGCAGCAATACCACCAGCAGGGTGATCTGGTGCGTGATGTCCATGTGCGTGTCGGTGGCCTGAGCAATGAACACGGCGGCCATGGTCAGGTAGATCGCGGTACCGTCGAGGTTGAACGAGTAACCGGTCGGGATCACCAGACCCACGACGGATTTCTTCGCGCCCAGACGCTCCATCTTGATCAGCATGCGTGGCAGTACCGATTCCGAAGACGAGGTACCGAGTACGATCAGCAGCTCTTCACGGATGTAGCGGATCATCTTCAGCACGCTGAAGCCGTGCATGCGGGCGATGGCACCCAGCACGATCAGGATGAACGCCAGGCAGGTGATGTAGAAGCAGGCCATCAGTTGACCCAACTGCACCAGCGAACCGACACCGTAGGCACCGATGGTGAACGCCATCGCACCGAAGGCACCGATTGGCGCGAGCTTCATGATCATGTTGATGATGTTGAACATCACGTGGGCGAAGCGATCGATGAAGTCGAGGATCGGACGGCCGTAGTCACCCAGGCGGTGCAGGGCGAAACCGAAGATCACCGAGAACATCAGCACTTGCAGGATGTCACCGGTGGCGAACGCGCCGACGATGGTGGTCGGGATCACGTTGAGCAGGAAGCCGACAACGCTCTGGTCTGCGCCTTGCTGCACGTAGGTCGCGACTTTCGAGGCGTCCAGGGTGCTGACGTCGATGTGCATGCCGTTGCCCGGCTGCACGATGTTGACCACGATCAGGCCGACCAGCAGGGCGATGGTCGAAACGATTTCGAAGTACAGGAGTGCGTAACCGCCGGTCTTGCCGACCGATTTCATGCTTTGCATGCCAGCAATGCCGCTGACCACGGTGCAGAAAATGATCGGGGCGATGATCATTTTGATCAGCTTGATGAACCCGTCGCCCAGCGGCTTAACCGCCACACCGAACTGCGGGTAGTAGTGACCAAGGGCAATACCGATGATGATCGCGACGATCACCTGGAAATACAGGGATTTGTACAGTGGCTGACGAGTCGTCATTGCAAGTGTCCTCAAGCGTCCCGCGGGCAACATCCATCTGTTGAGCGCAGAACCTGAATTGCGAACCCTCCTGCACTGGAGGGATTTGTTGTGTCGAGCAGCGCTTTTCCAGCGGAAAGACGCACACTTCTGTCGCTCTTATCGCAAACGCCGTGCCACTTTGGTGCGATTCGCTGCAAGCCTTTTGATATCAGGGTATGCAGGGTATTTTTTGTCACTGCCCGGTGACGCGGGTGTGGCGGATTTCCGCCAAGTCAGCGGATCTCGTCCTACAATTTGGCGGAAATCCGCCTTGTTGCCCTGCGCTTGCCCCGGCTACCATCCGGCGCCTGAGGAAGGATCAGCCGCTTATGCGCGAACGTACCATCGCCAGTCATTTCGCCCGCGCCGCCCTCGGTGGCGCACGCCGTTCGGGATTCGACTATGCGCCGCTGCTGCAGCAACTGGGCATCAGCCCCGAGTTGCTCGATGAGCCACGGGCGCGCATCGCCCCGGAGCAATTCACCCAACTGATCCAGAGCCTGTGGCTCGCGCTGGATGACGAATACCTGGGCTTTGGCAACGCGCCAAGCAAACCCGGCAGCTTCGCGATGATGTGCCACGCGCTGATCCACTGCCGCAATCTGGAGAAGGCACTGCAACGCGGTTTATTGTTTTATAGCCTATTCCCCGAGGCCCCGCGCCTGAGCCTGAGCCGCGAAGACGAATGGGTGCGCCTGAGCCTCGATGATGCGCAGTTATGGGACCCGGATCACTTTCTCAGCGAGAGCCTGCTGGTGATCTGGCATCGCCTCGGCAGTTGGCTGATCGGCCAGCGGATTCGTCTGGAGCAGGCCACCTTCAGTTACCCGAAACCGGCGCACGGTGCCGAGTACGACCTGCTGTTCCCCTGCCCTTTGGTGTTTTCCGCCGAGCAGAGCAGCCTGCTGTTTCACAGTCGCTACCTGCACATGCCGCTGTTGCAGGACGAACGCACCTTGAAGCATTTCCTCGAACGCTCCCCCGCCGACCTGCTGTCGCGCCCGGACGACGGCGACAGCCTCAGCAGCCGCCTGCGCCGTTTGCTCAGCCGCGACAGCGCGCAGTGGCCGGACCTGGAAGCCGTGGCTACGCAGTTGCACATCAGCCCGCAAACCCTGCGTCGGCATTTGCGTGAGGAAGGCACCAGTTTTCAGGAATTGAAGGATCAGTTGCGCCGCGACATCGCGATTTATCACCTGGGCCGGACGGATCTGTCGTTGCAGCAGATTGCCGAGCAACTGGGGTTTTCCGAACCGTCGGCGTTTCACCGGGCGTTCAAGAAATGGACGGGGCTGACACCGGGGGCTTATCGGGCGCAGGAGCAGTGATCTGCTCGCCGTCTGTGGCGCCTTGACTGGCCTCATCGCTGGCAAGCCAGCTCCCACAGGTTTTGATGTCGTTCAAGGAATTTGTATACGACTCGGACACTGTGGGAGCTGGCTTGCCAGCGATGGCGCCCGAAAGACCAACACCTAAACCGCAGGAAACTGAATCCTGAATGCCGCCCCGCCCATCGGCGAATCTCCGAGCATCAGCTTGGCGTTGTAGCTTTCGATGATGTCCTTGACCACCGCCAGCCCGATGCCCTGCCCCGGATGCTGACGATCCAGTCGTTCGCCGCGCTCAAGGATTCGCGCGCGCTGATTCGGCGGCACGCCGGGGCCGTCGTCTTCGATGCACAACTCGATGCCGGCGAGGCTCTCGCGCACGCTGATGCGCACTTCGCTCAGGCACAGGCGATAGGCGTTTTCCAGCAGGTTGCCCATCATCTCCAGCAACGCGCCCTGTTCGATCGGTACATAACATTGCTCCGGCAGGTCGAACGCCACTCGAACATGTTTGTCGCGGTAAACCTTGTCCAGCGTGTCGCACAGACTCTTGAGCACCGGTTGCAGCCGCACCTGATGGCGCACCAGACCGCTTTTGCGCAGGCTGGCCCGTTGCAGTTGATAGCTGATCTGCTGGCTCATGCGTTCGATCTGGGTTTGCAGCACCCAGGCCTGATCGCGATCTTCCGGGCGTTGGGCCATGTCTTCACTGACCCCTTGCAACACCGCCAACGGGGTTTTCAGGCTGTGCGCCAGGTCATCGAGAGAGTCGCGGTAACGGCTGCGTTGCTGGCGTTCACTGTGCAGCAAACGGTTGAGCGAGCCGGTCAGGCGCAGCAGTTCGCGCGGGTGCTGTTCGGTGAGGCTTTCGCGGGTGCCGCTTTCGATTTCGTCGAGTTCCTGACTCAGCCGACGCAGCGCCTTGAGGCCCCAGGTCAGGCCGATCCACAACAGCGCCAGCAGCACCAACAAGGCAGCGCCGAAGCCCAGATAGAGGTTCTCGCGCAGGCCTTCAAGGGTGTTTTCATATTCGCGCACCGGTTGCAGCGCAACGATACTGAAAGCCGCGCTCTTGCCGCCGAGCAGTTTGACTTCGACGTCGTAGACGAAGAACTCCTGGCCGTTGCTCTCGCGGATCCGCGCGAATTCGTTACCCATGCCGTCGTAACGCGGCTTGTAGTTGATCTGCTCTTCCTGCGTACCTTTCGAACGCCAGACCAGTTTGCCCTGGCGGTCGTAGATGTAGCCGAGCAAGCGGTTGTCAGTGAGGTTGAAACGTTCATCCGGCAACTGCGTCGGCATCACCAGTTGGCCGCTGTCGATGCGCGCCGCCGAGATCAGCGTGGTGACATCCGAGGCCAGGCGCTGCTCGATCGAGTCCTGCAGTGCCAGGCTGAACGCGCCCTGCATGGCCGGCAGCAAGCCGAGCATGAACAACACCGCCAACGTGGTGGCGGCGAGCATCAAGCGAACGCGAAGAGAACGAATCAAGTGCAGCGCTCATTGAACAGGTAGCCGAGACCACGCACGGTATCGATCGGCTTGAACCCGCCCGGGCCTTCGAGCTTGCGGCGCAAGCGGCCGACCAGCACTTCGATCACGTTCGGATCACGCTCGTCGTCGTCCGGATAGAGCTGTTCCATCAGGCGGTCCTTGGGCACCACTTGCTGGTGGTGGCGCATCAGGTATTCGAGGATGCGGTATTCGTAGGCGGTCAGCGCCAGCGGCTCTTCATCCAGTGACGCCTGCTTGCGATTGAGATCAAGCAACAGCGGCCCGGCAACGATGGTCGACTGGGTGAAACCGCTGGAACGGCGCAGCAAGGCATTAAGGCGCGCGTCGAGTTCTTCGAACTGGAACGGCTTGACCACGTAGTCGTCGGCACCGGCGGCGAGGCCTTCGACCTTGTCCTGCCAATTGCCACGGGCGGTGAGAATCAGGATCGGAAAGGTCTTGCCGCTCGAACGCAACTGGCGAATCAGGTCCAGACCGCCCATGCCGGGCAGACCGAGGTCGATCACCGCCAGATCGAAGTTGAACTGTCCGGTCTGGTACAGCGCCTCTTCGGCATTGGCCACGGACTCGACCACGTGGCCACTCTCCGTCAGGCGGGTTTGCAGGTGATGGCGCAACAGCGCTTCATCTTCGACGACCAACAGTTTCATAACGCTCTCCCGGGCAAATCAAAAACTCCAACAACGCATGTGTGGGAACGGGCTTGCTCGCAAAGGCGATGTATCAGCCAACAGTGTTGTCGACTGATAGACCGCTTTCGCGAGCAAGCTCGCTCCCACAGGGTCTAGAGCGAACCGCGCTTTAGAAAGCGTAGTTCGCCGACAGGTAAGTCTGGGCGCTGCTGGTCAAGTCCAGCGAGCCTTGCTTGCTGCCACCGCTCTCTTTCATTTCGGTGCTGGCATTGCTCATCAGGTAACGGTAACCGAGTTCCACCGAAACGTTCTGCGCCACTTGTTGCAGCACACCGAACTGACCACCAACGGCGTACCCGATGTCGCTGTCACGGCTGTAGCCTGGCGAATCCTGGGTCAGCTTGGTCAAACCGGCCGTAGCACCACCGAACAGTTTGGTGCTGCCGCCCACTGGATAGAACAGATCGTAGCTGCCCAGCAGATTTTCCTGGCGCAGTTTAATGCCATTGTGCGAACCGGACACGTTGTCGTAAGTGGCGTAGTAGCGACCTTGCGAGTTTTGCTGACCGAGGCGCACGCCGTAAGTGTTGTTGCCATCGATTGCGCCGCTGGCGTCCGGGTGGCCAAGGTTGTCGTTCAGCGCGTGGGACTTTTTGACCTTGTCACTGGTCTGGCCGAACGTCAGACCGGCGAAGTTGCTGGTGTCATCGGCATGTGCCGCAAGGCTGGAGCCCAACAAGGTAAAAGCCAGCAGCAGTTTGTTCAGACGATTCATCGCGTTTCCTCTTTCACAGTGCTGTTTGGGTATGGCGCAAGGTTACTGACCTGCCCCTGTACCTGCCCTGAACACTCTCTGAACCTGCGCTGAATCAAATCGACTAGGCTGTTCTGACCACTTTCGATAAGGAGACCGACCATGCGCCTGTTTTTCGCCCTTGCCCTGCTCGCCGCCAGCAGCCTGGCCAACGCTGCGATCAAGACTCAGGAGATTCCTTACCAGAGCGCCGACGGCACCCGACTGATCGGCTACTACGCCTACGACGACGCGATCAAGGGCAAACGCCCGGGCGTGGTGGTGGTGCATGAATGGTGGGGCCTGAACGATTACGCCAAACGCCGCGCCCGCGACCTCGCCGAACTGGGCTACAGCGCCTTGGCAATCGACATGTATGGCGAGGGCAAGAACACCGAGCACCCAAAAGATGCGATGGCGTTCATGCAGGCCGCGACCCAGGATGCCGCCGCCTCCAGCAAACGTTTCGAGGCCGGGCTGAACCTGCTGAAAAAGCAGCCGCAGACCGACGTCAATAAAATCGCCGCCATCGGCTACTGCTTCGGCGGTGGCGTGGTGCTCAATGCGGCGCGTCAGGGCCAGCCGCTGGCGGGCGTGGTGAGTTTCCACGGTGCGCTGGCGACCACCACTCCGGCGACGCCCGGCAGTGTGAAAGCGAAAATTCTGGTCGAGCACGGCGCGCTGGACAGCATGGTCACTGCCGACAACGTCACCGCGTTCAAATCCGAAATGGATAAGGCCGGCGCCGACTACAGATTCGTCAGCCTCGACGGCGCCAAGCACGGTTTCACCAATCCGGATGCCGATCGCTTGAGCCACGGCGATCACGGTGGCCCGGATATCGGCTACAACAAAGCGGCCGATGAAAAATCCTGGGCGGACATGAAGGCGTTCTTCCAGAAAATCTTTGGCTGACCCACTTCGCCCCCTGTAGGAGCTGCCGAAGGCTGCGATCTTTTGATCTTGCTTCTTAAGATCAAGAACAAAAGATCGCAGCCTTCGGCAGCTCCTACAGGGTCAGCGACGCCTGATACAGGTTTTGGCTCTACCCAGCATCCGCGCCAACCGGCAAAATGCCCGCCATGAATTCCAGCCCGCCCCTCCCCGCCTGCTGCACCCCGCTCGACGCCCATTGGCCGTTGCCCAACGTGTTGCCCGACACCGTCCTGCTCAGTACCCGTTTCGACCCGAAGCAACTGCTCGGCGATGACTTCCAGCGCAGCGCCATCGAGCCGCCGCCGAGCATTCAGCGCTCGGTGGCCAAACGGCAGGCCGAGTTTCTCGCCGGGCGGATTTGTGCCCGGGCTGCGCTGCAGCAACTGGAAGGCTCAAACGTGATTCCGGCGATTGGCGAAGACCGTGCGCCGGTGTGGCCGGCGCACATCTGCGGCTCGATCACCCACAGCACCGGACACGCGGCGGCGATTGTCGCCAACAAGCGACACTGGCGCGGCTTGGGCATGGATCTGGAAAACCTGCTCGAGACCGAGCGTGCCGAACGCCTGGCCGGGGAGATCCTCACGCCAGCGGAATTGCAGCGCATGGCCGCCGGCTCGCGAGAGCAACTGGGGTTGTGGGTGACCCTGACGTTTTCGGTGAAAGAGAGCCTGTTCAAGGCGCTGTACCCGATTGTGCAGAAGCGCTTTTATTTCGAGCACGCCGAGGTGCTGGAGTGGACGGAGCAGGGTCAGGTTCGCTTGCGCTTGCTGACCGATCTTTCAGGTGAATGGCGTCATGGCACCGAGCTGGACGCGCAGTTTGGTGTGCAGGATGGGCAGTTGTTGAGTCTGGTCAGCATCCCTGCCTGAAGATTTTTCAGCGCCGCTGAGGGCCCCATCGCTGGCAAGCCAGCTCCCACAGGTTTCAGGGGTGTATCCAAAACGTGTGCTGCCCCCGGACAGTGTGGGAGCTGGCTTGCCAGCGATTGCGGCCGGCAAAACCAGCACAAAACTCAGCGGCGTTCCTGATTCCTCGGCCAGCTCAGACTGAAACAGGCCCCACCCAGACTCTTGCTCTTGTTGATCAGCGCCCGCCCGTCATGCCAGTGAATGATCCGCCGCACAATCGACAGACCCAGCCCATGCCCGCCCGACGCCCGTGTGCGGCTGTCATCCAGACGCAGGAACGGCGTGAAGATGCGCTCCCACGCCGACTCCGGCACACCCGGCCCATCATCCTCGACGTCCACCCGGCAGCGCAGTTGCCCAACCTGATAACTCACCGTGACGTTCGAGTGCGCATGGCGCATCGCGTTGCTCACCAGGTTCTGCAACGCGCGGTGCAAAAAGCGCGGCTCGGCCTCGACCCAGGCGCCGTCATTATCGGCAGCGGACAGGCATAATCCGCGCTGCACCGTGACCTCGGCACGCAACGGCGCGAGTTCTTCAATCACTTGATTGACCAGCGCATCGAGGTCGATGCGTTGAAAGGTCAGCGCGGGCGACCCCTGCTCCAGCCGCGCGTAGGTGAGCATTTCGTCCACCAGCTTATCGAGATCCTCGATGTCGTGATCCATGCCCTCGCGGTACTTTTCCAGCGCCTGCGGGGTGGTGGCCGAGCCGATCATCTCCAACCCGAATCGCAGACGCGCCACGGGTGTACGCAACTCATGGGACACCGCGCGCACCAGTTCGCGCTGGATCGCCAGCAACTGCTGCAAGTGCTCGGCCATGCCGTTGAACGCTGCCGCCAGCCGCCCCACCGAGTCAGCGCCACGGGCCGGCACGCGGGTTTCCAGACTGCCCTTGGCGATGCGCGTGGCTGCGGCTTCGAGACCGCGCAGACGTCGTTCGAGCTGGCGCACCAACAGATAAACGATCAGGCCGATCAGGCTCAGGCCGAGGGCCGCAATCAGCACCAGCCATTGCGGCGGATACGGATTCATCTGATACAGCGGACCGATTTCCAGCACCCACGGCGTGCCGACCATGCCGGCAAACACCCGGATCGAATCCCCGCCCTTGCCCAGCGCCATCACCGTATCGCCCTCGGACACACGGCGGCTCTGGTCTTCGTCCATGTCGGCCTCGTTGACCGTGACCAGGCGCAAATCAAAACCGAAACCTTTCTCCTCCTTTAACTGCGCCAGCCGCTTGGGCTGTTCGCCAACCGGCACCCGCACCAGTTCATCGGCCAGCAGGTAAATAGTCGCGCGGGCCAGTTGTTCGCTGATCTGCTGGACGTCGCCGGTCAGCAGCAACTGTTCCTTGTCGCTGACCAGTCGATAGACCCGCGCCGCATGCGGGCCGGTCTGCTCTACCAAGGCCTGACCGCGCTGCACCCGGGCGCGCTGAGAGAGGTCCAGATCGGTCTCGGAAAACGTCTTCAGCGCCAGCGGAATCCCCAGCAGACGCTCCCAGACCAACAATGCCCGGTGGCGCTCGGTTGCGTTCATCGGTTGCAGGTTGTCGGCCATCAGCGAGAACGTGCCGTGGGCCAGGCGCTCGCGGTATTGCTCGCTGCGCACCTGATTGAGCAGGTGCAATGCCAGCACCCCAAGCACCGCCACCAGAATCAGCGCCGCGCACATGCCGCCATAGATGCGCAGGAAGATCGAGTTCACAGCGCCAGATCCACACAGGCTTCCGGAACGAACAGATAGCCTTTGCTGCGGATGGTCTTGATCAGGCGCGGATGATCGGGGTCATCACCGATTTTCGGGCGGATGCGCGAGATGCGCACATCGATCGAGCGGTCCTGACCGTCATAGCCGATGCCACGCAGCGCAGTGAAAATTTCTTCGCGAGAGAGGATTCGCCCGGCATTCGACACCAGCAGCCAGAGCAGGTCGAATTCGGCGCTGGTCAGTTCGATGCCGCTGTCACTGAGCCAGGCTTCGCGCAAGGCGTTGTCCACCACCAGCGGGCCGAATTGCAGGCGGCGGCTTTTTTCCGTGACCGGCTCGGCGCTGTCACTGCGCCGCAGCAAAGCCTGAATCCGTGCCAGCAACAGCCGTGGGCGCACCGGTTTGCACACGTAATCGTCGGCACCGAGGTCGAGGCCCTGGATCTGGTCGGCATCGTCGGTGCGCGCGGTGAGCATCAGGATCGGCCCGTCGTAACGGTCGCGGACCTTGCGGCAAATGCTCAAGCCGTCTTCACCGGGCAGCATCAGGTCGAGGATCACCAGGTCCGGCTGCTCCTTGATGATCCGCGCCGCCGCCAGCGCACCGTTGCCTTCGATCTCCACGCGCAATCCATTGGCTTGCAGGTATTCGCGGGTGAGTTCGGCCAGTCGCTGGTCGTCCTCGACTATCAATACCTGCCAGGCTTCTTGCTCCACCGGTGACCTCTGCTTGCTGTTTTTATTAATAAGGCAGAAACACACTGCCCCCTGTAGGAGCTGCCGCAGGCTGCGATCTNAAGATCGCAGCCTGCGGCAGCTCCTACACAGGCGTGCGGTTGCCCGCAGATTCCGATGCTCCCGTCTTTTTGTCATCTTTTGGGAGCATAAGAATGGGTAAACGCCGCCCGATTGTATAAACAGCGTACAGCCAGAACACAAGTCGGCAAATGCGTTCGGACAAGGCGGTTTTTTGTGATAGGGTTCGCGCCCTTAAAAATCCGCTGAAGCGTTTTTCCCGAGAGAAAAACAGTGACAAACGGTCTGGCTCAGCAGGTTCGCGGCCTACACGGGAATTCCTGGTTTCTTACACAATTTACGCACAGGTTTATCCACAGCTAGTACGTTGCAAGCCCTCTCAAAACGCATTATCTTGTAGCACGGCGCGAGGAGAGACCCTACATATAGGGTTTTCCGCTCAGACGACCAACCACATTTCGGACCTGAAACTCAAGCGCTTTATTGCCAGTTTCCGGTTGAACCAAGCAAGTTTTTCAAAGCCCAAACCGCACTTGCGGATGGCGCCGTTTTTCAGGTCGGAAACGACCGGAACGGTACGGGTGTTGCAGTCATTACTGTCATCCGGGAAGGAATCCGGCTCGAGCCCTGGCTCGCAGCCAAAAACTTCGGCAAGGATGCGGCGTCATTAGCCTTTTTCCTACTGATCCGAAGTTGTTATGCCCGACGCCCGTCGGTTGTAGTGCTTCGGACCAGAACGGTGAGCACCATGATGGTGCCCAAACAAACATAGAGAATGTGGAGATCACCCCCCATGCAAACCGACACAACTCGCGAGAACCCGCAGGGCACCTTGCCGCAGGCCGCCGATTCGAATTCGGATCTGGCCGCCACCGCGCCTGGTCAACTGCGCGTGATCAAGCGTAATGGCACTGTCGTTCCTTACACCGATGACAAGATCACCGTCGCTATCACCAAAGCGTTTCTCGCAGTTGAGGGCGGCACCGCTGCCGCTTCGTCGCGAATCCACGACACCGTTGCCCGCCTGACCGAACAAGTCACCGCGACCTTCAAGCGTCGCATGCCGTCGGGCGGCACCATCCACATCGAAGAAATCCAGGACCAGGTCGAACTGGCCCTGATGCGTGCCGGCGAGCAGAAAGTCGCTCGCGACTACGTGATCTACCGTGACGCCCGCTCGAAAGAACGCGCAGCTCATACCCCGGTCGAAGCCGCGGTCGACGCGCACCCGTCGATCCGCATCACCCGCGCCGACGGCAGCCTCGCGCCGCTGGACATGGGCCGCCTGAACACCATCGTCACCGAAGCCTGCGAAGGCCTGGCTGAAGTCGATGGCGATCTGATCCAGCGCGAAACCCTGAAAAACCTGTACGACGGCGTGGCCCTGAACGACGTCAACACCGCATTGGTGATGACCGCGCGTACCCTGGTTGAACGTGAGCCGAACTACTCGTTCGTCACCGCCCGTCTGCTGATGGACACCCTGCGTGCCGAAGGCCTGGGCTTCCTCGGCGTGGCCGAAAGCGCCACTCACCACGAAATGGCCGACCTGTACGCCAAGGCACTGCCGGCTTACATCGCCAAAGGTATCGAGTTCGAACTGCTGAACCCTGTGCTGGCCTCCTTCGACCTGGAAAAACTGGGCAAGGCGATCAACCACGAGCGCGATCAGCAATTCACCTACCTGGGCCTGCAGACCCTGTACGACCGTTACTTCATCCACAAGGATGGCGTGCGTTTCGAACTGCCGCAGATCTTCTTCATGCGCGTGGCCATGGGCCTGGCGATCGAAGAGAAGCAGAAAGAAGACCGTGCGATCGAGTTCTACAACCTGCTGTCGTCCTTTGACTACATGGCTTCGACCCCGACTCTGTTCAACGCCGGTACCCTGCGTCCACAGCTGTCGAGTTGCTACCTGACCACCGTTCCAGACGACCTGTCGGGCATCTACCACGCGATCCACGACAACGCCATGTTGTCCAAATTCGCTGGCGGCCTGGGCAACGACTGGACGCCGGTGCGTGCACTGGGTTCGTACATCAAGGGCACCAACGGCAAGTCGCAAGGCGTGGTTCCGTTCCTCAAAGTAGTGAACGACACCGCCGTAGCCGTTAACCAGGGTGGCAAGCGCAAAGGCGCTGTGTGTGCCTACCTGGAAACCTGGCACATGGACATCGAAGAGTTCATCGAACTGCGCAAGAACACCGGTGATGATCGTCGTCGTACCCACGACATGAACACCGCCAACTGGATCCCTGACCTGTTCATGAAGCGTGTCTTCGATGACGGCAAGTGGACCCTGTTCTCGCCTTCCGAAGTACCGGATCTGCACGACCTGACCGGTAAAGCCTTCGAAGAGCGCTACGAGTACTACGAAGCCCTGACCGAGTACCCGGGCAAGGTCAAGCTGTTCAAGACCATCCAGGCCAAAGACCTGTGGCGCAAAATGCTCTCCATGCTGTTTGAAACCGGCCACCCGTGGCTGACTTTCAAGGATCCGTGCAACCTGCGTAGCCCGCAGCAGCACGTCGGCGTGGTTCACAGCTCGAACCTGTGCACCGAGATCACCTTGAACACCAACAAGGACGAGATCGCCGTTTGCAACCTGGGCTCGATCAACCTGCCGAACCACATCGTCGACGGCAAGCTGGATACCGCCAAGCTGCAACGCACCGTGAACACCGCCGTGCGCATGCTCGACAACGTGATCGACATCAACTACTACTCGGTGCCGCAAGCGAAGAACTCCAACTTCCGCCACCGCCCGGTCGGTCTGGGCATCATGGGCTTCCAGGACGCGCTGTACCTGCAGCACATCGCCTACGGCTCCGACGCTGCCGTCGAGTTCGCCGACAAGTCGATGGAAGCGGTCAGCTACTACGCGATCCAGGCGTCCTGCGACCTGGCCGACGAGCGCGGCGCGTACGAGACGTTCAACGGTTCGCTGTGGTCCAAAGGCATCCTGCCGCTGGATTCGCAACAGATCCTGATCGAACAGCGCGGCCAGAAGTACATCGACGTTGACCTGAACGAAACCCTGGACTGGGCACCGGTTCGCGCCCGTGTACAGAAAGGCATTCGTAACTCCAATATCATGGCCATCGCACCGACCGCGACCATCGCCAACATCACGGGCGTCTCGCAGTCGATCGAACCGACCTACCAGAACCTGTATGTGAAATCGAACCTGTCGGGCGAATTCACCGTGATCAACCCGTACCTGGTTCGCGACCTCAAGGCTCGCGGTCTGTGGGACTCGGTCATGATCAACGACCTGAAGTACTACGACGGTTCGGTGCAGCAGATCGAGCGCATCCCGCAAGAACTCAAAGAGCTCTACGCGACCGCGTTCGAAGTGGACACCAAGTGGATCGTTGACGCCGCCAGCCGTCGTCAGAAGTGGATCGACCAGGCCCAGTCGCTGAACCTGTACATCGCCGGCGCCTCGGGCAAGAAGCTCGACGTGACCTACCGCATGGCCTGGTACCGTGGTCTGAAAACCACTTACTACCTCCGTGCCCTGGCCGCGACCAGCACCGAGAAGTCGACCATCAACACCGGCAAGCTGAACGCTGTTTCCAGCGGCGGCAACCACGGCGACGATTCGGTTCTGGCAGCTCCGGCCGGTCCGGCGCCAGTGCCAAAGGCTTGCGCGATCGACGAGCCGGATTGCGAAGCTTGCCAATAAGCTGAGCCGGGTCAGGCGTCGCGAGACGCCTGACGCTTCCAGGCAAAAGCCCCCCCCCGACAGACTTCTGGTTTGTCGGGGGTTTTCTTTTGTCCGCCATTTACCTGTAGGAGCTGTCGAGTGCAACGAGGCTGCGATCTTTTGATCTTTAGTGCTCTGCCAAAGATCAAAAGATCGCAGCCTTCGGCAGCTCCAGAGGATGAGTACATCTGGCAGGCCGCCATCGCTGGCAAGCCAGCTCCCACAGGGACTGGATGCATTCGGATAGAGAGTGGTCGGCTGGCAGGCCGCCATCGCCAGCAGGCTGGCTTCCACAGAAGAGCAAAAGCCAAGCGCGTGCTTTTCACCACTCAATCGCCGAGTGTCAGCTCGCCGAAAGCTTTTGATTTTGCCGTACCGGCCCCGTCGGCAGGCTGAGTGGAGGGATTTATCCGGGGGTGGGAGCGAAGCGACCGTTTGGCGAAGCCAAACACAGCGAGAGGAGGTGCAGCGAAGCAAACCGGAGGCGATGCCCCCGGATGAATCCCGCAGCGAAGGAACCCGAGCCTAAGCGAGGGCCGAACGTTGGGGCCAAGCGTTTTGGTTACTTTTGGGCGTCTGCAAAAGTGACTCGCCGTAAGGGCGAAACTCTAAGTAGCCGTTACCGCAGCAACGGATAAGCCCACAAAACAATAGCCCACAAAAAAGCCCCTCAAAAAGAGGGGCTCCCTTGCACAATCAGAAACCGCAATCAGGTCATCTGAATGATGGTCTGCATGATAGTGCTCTGGGTGGAGATAGTCTTGGCGTTCGCCTGATAGTTGCTCTGGCCCTTGATCAGATCCACCAGCTCGTTGGTCAGGTTAACGTTGGACTCTTCCAGCGAGTTGGACACCACCTCACCCAAGGTACCGGTTTTCGGCGCGTCGTAACCCGGGATACCCGAGGCGAACGTCTCTTTCCAACTTGTGCCGCCGACAGGCTGCAGGCCTTGCTCGTTGGTGAAGCTGGCCAGCGCAACCTGGCCGATGGCCTTGCTCTGGTTGTTGCTGAAGTTGGCGAACAGCGTACCGGTGCCGTCGATGGTCAGGTTGGTGATCTGGCCAGTGGCGTAACCATCCTGAGTCGGAATCGAACGAGCGGTATCTGCGTTGTACTGGGTGGTCTGCGCCATCGAAATGGTGATACCGGCCGGGTTCGCCGAAGCGCCGTTAGGCGTGAACGTCCCATTAACCACAGTACCCGGCACCCAGCCAGTGAGCTTCAGGTCACTGCTGATCACAGGACCTGGCAGAGTGCTGACCTGGGTCAGCTTGCCAGCGGAGTCAAACGTCATGGTAGAAGGTGTCGGCGCGGTGACCTTCGGATCGCTGCCGGTAGCGTCCGGGTTACGACCGTCTACCAGGGTGTAGACCTTCCAGGTGTTCTGGCCAGTCTTCACCACGTACTGATCCATGACGTGCGAGTTGCCCTGAGAATCATAGATCGGCGTACTGAACTGCTTGGTGTAAGTCTCAAGTTTTGACGGATCGAACTTGCCGGCCGCCACTGTGTCGTCGATCACCGGTGCCGACGAATTCAGGTTGATAGTCGAGGTCACCAGCGAGGTGGACTTCGGCGCCAGGTTGGAAGTATCGATTTTCAGGTCGGTCAGCACACCATTGATGATCTTGCCGTTGGCATCCACACCATAACCTTGCAGACGCGAGGTGTAGTCGGTGTTGGTGATGTAACCGGCATTGTCGACTTTGAACGTACCGGCACGGGTATAGGAAATCGAGCCGTTGTTGCTCATGGTGAAGAAGCCGGAACCGTTGATGCCCATGTCCAGCACGTTACCGGTGTTGTTGATGTCACCCTGGGTGAACTGCTGGGACACGTTGGCCAGACGCACGCCGTTGCCGATGACCTTGCTGCCGCTACCCAGGCGAGTGGCCGAGTAGACGTCTTCGAATTCTGCACGGGACGATTTGAAACCGGCGGTCGCGACGTTGGCGATGTTGTTGCCGGTCACGTCCAGTTGTTTGTTGGCTGCATAGAGACCGCTAAGGCCGATATTGAAAGACATATTCCACTCCTTTGTGCCGGTTAGTCGGCTCTATATACCAATGGTTTGTACTTTGGACAGGGCGACGGTGCCCTTGCCGGACAGGTTGAGCATCAACTCGCCACCGGTCTGGCTGATCGTCACGCTGTTGACCGTGGCTGGCAGGTAGGTCGCCATATCGGTCGAGGTGCCATTGATCGAGGCGTTGGCCTTGACGGTATAGGTACCGGTCTTCACCAGGTTGCCGTCCTTGTCCTTGCCGTCCCAGGTGAAGCTTGCGTTGCCTGCGGCGCGACTGCCCAGATCGATGGTGCGAACCACCGTGCCGCTGCTGTCGGTAATGCTGACCGTGCCACCGGCAATCGACGACGGCACGGTGACCGAACCGGTCATGCCTTTGCTTGGGTCGTCCAATTGCACGGTGTTGGTCTGCACGATCACGTTACGGCCAACCAGCGACGACGCCTGCAGGGCTTGCGAGGAGCTGTAGTTGCCGGCCAGCGAACTGACGGTGCTGTTGAGGGTGGTGATGCCCTCAAGGCTGCTGAACTGCGCCAACTGTGCAACGAAGGCGCTGTTGTCTTGCGGATCGAGCGGGTTCTGGTTTTTCAGCTGGGTGACCAGCAGTTGCAGGAACGCATCCTTGCCCAGGGCTTTGCCGCCAGTGGCGCTGTTGGTGGCCGAAGCAATGCCACCGGTGGTCGTACTGCTCGTTTTCTTCGAGGAGTTCGCCAGGATGTCATTCATGCTCAGGCTGCTGGTGGTATCGGAAACACTCATGGCCGTCGCCCCTTATTACTGACCGAGGGTCAGTACCTTCTGCATCATGGTTTTGGCGGTGTTCATCATTTCGGCGTTGGTCTGGAACGACCGGCTCGCGGAAATCATGTCAGCCATTTCTTCCACCACGTTGACGTTCGGGTAGTACACGTAGCCCTTGGCGTCAGCGGCCGGATGGTTCGGCTCGTAGCGTGCTTCGAGGTTGCTCTGGTCTTCGACCACGCCAAGTACCTGCACGCCCTGCCCTGCGGCGTCCTGGCTCTGGAACAGCGAGTTGCTGCCGCTGTTCTGGCCGCCCTGGAACATGGTGGCGAACACCGGGTGACGGGCGCGGTAGGTCTGGTCGATGCTCGACGAAACGGTTTCGGCGTTGGCGATGTTCGACGCCACGGTGTTCAAACGCGTGGTTTGTGCGCTCATGCCGCTGCCGGCAATGTTGAAAACGCTGGACAGGGACATGGATTACTCTCCGCGCAGGGCCGATACCAGCCCTTTGAATTTGCTGTTGAGCAGGGTGAAGCTGGCCTGGAAGCCCACGGCGTTTTCCGCGTAATTGGACTGTTCCAGCTGAGCATCCACGGTGTTCTGGTCAATCGAAGGCTGCATCGGCGTGCGATACATCAGCGACTCGTCGCCATTGCCCAGGCCTTCAGCTTCGATGTGACGGCTGTTGGTCATGTTCAGGGCGATGGTGCCGTTGGCGTTTTTCTGGCTCTGTGCTTCGAGCACTTTGGAGAAGTCCAGATCCCGAGCCTTGTAGTTCGGGGTATCGGCGTTGGCGATGTTGTTGGCCAGCACTTCAGCGCGCTGGGCACGGAAACCCAATGCCTTTTCGTGAATGCCGAGCGCTTTATCGAAGCTGATGCTCATGTCGGGAACCTTCGGGTGAGCGGTTTTTCGTACCTGAGCTTTAGCAAGCGCCGTGCCAAACACAAAAACCCGCGTAAACCGGGGCTTTGCGGGGAATCGGCAAAGCGGCAATGCCAGAAAAGCGGCAACCGGTTTCCGCTGGCTGCCGCTTTTCTGCCGCTTCGTCCTGTTAACACCTCTCCCTGTAGGAGCTGCCGAAGGCTGCGATCTTTTGATCTTGATCCCTCANCAGCTCCTACATGAAACAAAGCATCAGGCATAAAAAAGGGAGCCCTTGGGGCTCCCGATTTTGTATGCCTGATGCTTTGTTTCACTTCGCCTGGTAAATGATCCCCGGACTGCACTGAACCATCTGGTAATGATCCGGCAAACCGTTCAGCGCTTCGGACGCGCCAAGGAACAGGTACCCGCCCGGCTTCAGCGTGCTGTGAATACGCAACAGGATGTCTTTCTTCACCTCGGCGGAGAAGTAGATCAGCACGTTGCGGCAGAACACGATGTCGAACTTGCCCAGACTGGCGTAGCTGTCGAGCAGGTTGAACGAACGGAATTCCACCCGGTTCTTGATCGGCGCCTTGATCACCCAGCGCCCCGGCCCTTTCGGGTCGAAGTAACGCTGCAGACGATCGGCGGACAAACCGCGACCGATGGCCAGGCTGTCGTACTCGCCGGTCTTGCAGTTGGTCAGCATGCTGCCGGACAGGTCGGTGGCAACGATCTGCACGCCCATCTTCAACTGACCGAGGTTGCTGCGCTCGAACTCGTCGATCGACATCGACAGCGAATACGGTTCCTGACCCGACGAGCATGCCGCCGACCAGATCCGCAGACGCTGGTTGGGGCTGGCCTTGATCGCCTCGGGCAGCACCTTGTTCTTCAAGACTTCAAACGGATAGGTGTCGCGAAACCACAAGGTTTCGTTGGTCGTCATGGCATCGACCACCTGCTCGCGCAAACCGCTGCGCGGCTGGGTCTGGATGCGCTGTACCAGCTCACCCAGGGACTTGATGCCTTGCTGCTCCATCAGTTTGTTGAGACGGCTCGAGACCAGGTACTGCTTGTTTTCACCGAGCAAAATGCCACAGGCTTTTTCCAGGAAGACCCGGAACTGTTCGAAATCCAAATTACCCGTAGACAATGATGCCGCCTCTTAAATCGTGTTGACCGCCAGGGGCAGAAGGCCCCTAGCTGATATCTGCTGCTTTGATCCGGTCGACCACCCGGGATGCCAGGTCATCAGGACGGAATTTGGCCAGAAAGTCATCGGCACCGACTTTCTTGACCATCGCCTGATTGAATACCCCCGACAACGAAGTATGCAGGATGATATGAAGCTTTTGCATGCGTGGATCGCTGCGGATTTCCGCCGTCAGGGTGTACCCGTCCATCTCCGGCATCTCGATGTCGGAAATCATCATCAGGAACTCTTCTTCCGGCTTCTTGCCCTCATCGACCAGCTTGCGCAGGTAGTCCAGCGCCTGCTTGCCATCGTTCAGCGCCACCACTTCGACCCCGACCGTCTGCAGGCAGCGCGTGACCTGCTTGCGCGCCACCGACGAGTCATCGACCGTCAGCACCCGCAGCGACAACGCCTTGCTCTGGGTCTCGACATCGACCACGCCGACCGAAATCGCTTCCGGCGTCGGCGCGACTTCCGCCAGCACCTTCTCGACATCGATGATTTCGACTAACTGATTGTCGACTCGAGTCACAGCGGTCAGGTAATGATCGCGACCCGTGCCCTTGGGCGGCGGATGGATCTCTTCCCAGTTCATGTTGACGATGCGCTCCACCGAGCGAACCAGGAAACCCTGGGTCTTGGTGTTGTACTCCGTGATGATCACGAACGGACTGTTCTTGTCTTTCAACGCCCCGGAACCGGTCGCCATTGCCAGATCAAGGATCGGAATGGTCGCCCCCCGGATATTCGCCACCCCGCACACGACAGGACTGGACTTGGGCATCAACGTCAGCGACGGGCATTGCAGCACTTCCCGCACCTTGAACACGTTGATTCCGTAGAGCTGTTGACCGTCGAGACGGAACAACAACAGCTCCAGGCGATTCTGCCCTACCAGTTGCGTGCGCTGGTTCACCGAATCCATTACACCAGCCATGCCCAGACTCCTACACCAACGCCAAGTGTTGTTGCGACGCACATTCATTGCTAAACGGCACGGCGCTTGCTTTTTAACTCGTATGAACGCTCAAACGACATTTTTCCGACGCCTGACCTCCCGCACCCGCAAAGCGCTGTGCGCGACGTCTGCCGTCTGCTTGTTTTTCGCTGGCAGCCCTGCCGGTGCTGATACGGTTACCTTGCCTGACATGCTTATCGGCGTCACTCAGGGCTTTCTTGAGTTCACCGTAGAAGACTATCTGGCTACCAGTCAAACGGAAGGCCGCTACGAGATCGAGGTCAACCAGCTCGACCCGCGTATGCGCATGCCTATGTGCGACAAGGAATTGACAGCGTCGCTGGAGAGTCCTGCACGTCCGCTGGGCCGGGTTACGGTCAAGGTCCGGTGCGAGGGAAGCTCGCCGTGGACGGTGTTCGTGCCCGCTCAAGTCCGCCTGTTTCGCGAGATTGTCACCACCACCCGACCGCTGAAACGCGCCGGCATTATCGAGCCGCAAGACGTGACCTTGCGTGAACGCGACATCAGCCAGATCAATCAGGGTTTTCTGACGTCGGTGGATGAAGCCATCGGGCAGAAATTAACCCGACCAACGGTAGCCGATCAGGTGATTACTCTGGTGCATCTGGAACAGGCAGAAGTGGTGCGCAAGGGCGATCAGGTGGTCATCATCGCCCGCAGCGGCACACTTGCCGTGCGCATGCCCGGTGAAGCCCTGGCCAATGGCGGTTTGAAAGAACAGATCCGAGTGAAAAACCTCAATTCCAACCGGGTAATCAAGGCGCAGGTCATCGCGCCGGGCCAAGTGGAAGTCGCCATGTAAAACGCTCGAGCAGAAAACTGGCGCCAGCCCCGACGCTTCCCTAAACTGTGCCGCAGCAGGACACGCTTCGGCACATGCAGCTCATTGCAAAGTGAGCCTAAAGTTTTCCAGGGAATGGCCGAGAACATGGCAAGCGTCCAAATTCCCAGAGGTTTTTAACATGGTCATCGATTTCAGCCGTTTGAACAGCTCCTCGTCACTTACGGGCAGTACGCGTACCAGCAACGCCAAGGAAACCGCCGAAACCGGCACCTCCGCGCCGCTGAATACCCAGGCCGAAACGGCCGGTACCGCAAAAAGCGGGGAATCGGTACACCTCAGCAATGAGGCTCAACAGTTGCAGAAGGTCACTGACAAGCTGCGCGATCAGCCTGCCGTCGACAAAGCCCGCGTGGCCGAGTTGAAAGCAGCGATTGCCGATGGCAGCTACAAGGTCGACAGCAACCGTGTAGCCAGCAAACTGCTCAACTTCGAAGCCCAGCGCTAGGCTTTTGCCGGCGCCAGGCTTTTGGACGCTTAGAACCCAAGGCCAGCCATGCACGACACTAATTTATTGCAACTGATCACCGACGACTTTGCTCCAGCTCAACAATTGCTGGAGTTGCTGCAAACCGAGTCCCTCGCCTTGCACGGTCGCGACATGCCTCTGCTCGAAGATATTCTGGCGCGCAAACAGGCATTGATCATTCTGCTTGAACAGCATGGCCGCAAGCGCAGCGAAATCCTTGCCAGCCTCAACCTGCCGCTCGACCGCCAAGGCCTGGAGCAACTGGCCAGCCAGTCGAGCATTGGCGACCAGTTGCTGTCCCAAAGCGATGTGCTGACCGACCTGATTGCCCAGTGCCAGGCGGCCAACGTCAAGAACGGCCAGTCGATCCAGATCCAGCAGGCCGCTACGGCCAATCAGCTGAAAATCCTCACCGGGGGCGAACCGCCAGCGCTGTATGACGCCTCGGGCACTTTCGCCAAACCCACCAAGCCGCGTACGCTCAGCCAGGCGTGAGCCATTCGATGTGCCTGCACTATCAACCCGCGAAACATGCTGGCAAAATGCTGGCTAGTCGTAGTCAAATTTTGTCTGGAGATTGAGAAAACGTGCCAAACGCCCTAAGCGCGGATGATACTCCGCAGCCACCAAAGGTGCTGACCACGCCCCTGGAAATCTCCAGCAACCTGCGCCAGCTGCAAGAAAGCCACGATCCGCTGATCATCACCTTCCATGAGCGCAGCCAGCGCTTCCAGAGCTACCTGATCAAGGTTGACCGGGAAACCGCGACGATTGCCCTGGACGAAATGATCCCGCGCGATGGCGAACGTTTTCTGCAGGCGGGCGAACCGTTCAAGGTCGAAGGCTTCCACGAAGGCGTGCGCATCGCCTGGGAATGCACTGGCACGCTGAACATCGAAGAATCCGACGGTGACCGCTTCTACACCGGTCAACTGCCAACCGAAGTGGTCTACCACCAGCGCCGTAATGCCTTCCGTGCCGCGTTGAAGCTGACCGATCTGGTCAGCGTCGAACTTGGCGGCGAAAAACTCAAGGCGCCGATCAACGGCAAACTGCTGGATATTTCCGCCACCGGGTGCAAGCTGCGCTTTGAAGGCGACATCACCGACCGCCTGCAACTGGGTCAGGTCTATGACCGCATGATCGCCACCCCACTGTTCGGCAATCAACCGATCTCGGTCGAGCTGCGCTACCTGCACTTCGAAGAAAAGCTCAACATCACCTTCGCCGGCTTGCGCTTCCACAACATCAGTGGCCAAGCGGCGCGCAACGTCGAGCGCTTCGTTTATCAACTGCAGCGTGAAGCACGCCGGTTCGATAAAGACGATCTGTGATTCGCACAGGCAAATAAAAAAGGGCAGTCCCTGGCGGGACTGCCCTTTTTTATGCCAAAAATCTTTCTGCCAGCAGCGGAAACCTGTGGCGAGGGAGCTTGCTCCCGCTGGGGCGCGAAGCACCCCCACCCCTTATCTGACAAGCGGGGCCTGCTGCGCAGTCCAGCGGGAGCAAGCTCCCTCGCCACCGTTACAGTGTCTGTTTCTGAATAGCCTCACCCTCATCCGACTCAGGGTCTGGCCCCACTGATGTCCGGTGTCGGTTTATCGCCCTCATCAGCCGGATCAGGTTCAGCCACTGCTTCAGGCTGCACTTCGGGCTCCGGCTCCGGCTCCGGCGTAACCGTGGTCTGCATCTGCTCCTGCACCACCTGCTCATCCACCCGCGGATCGAGCGCGGCCACCAGCGGCGAGCTGGACATGCTGTCCGGCATCGCCACGTGATGCAGCGGTGCGTCGTCGACCTGATGCAGATTGGTCACCGCTTTCGGGCGGATGCGCCACACCAGCACCAACGCAAAGAAGCTGAAGAACGCGTACAAACTCTGACTGCCGAACAGCTTCATCAGCACGCCCGCCAG
Organism: Pseudomonas sp. 22189; assembly: GCF_052045635.1. NCBI lineage: Bacteria > Pseudomonadati > Pseudomonadota > Gammaproteobacteria > Pseudomonadales > Pseudomonadaceae > Pseudomonas > Pseudomonas sp. 22189. The sequence goes on along the minus strand of NZ_JBQEPG010000001.1, from coordinate 118,915 downwards.
CAGCGGACCGATACTCGCGCCGACCCCGTAGGTCACCAGCAGCATCGCCGTCAGCGACACCCGGCGATCGCCCTCGACATGGTCGTTGGAGAACGCCACCGCCAGCGGATACAGGCAGAACTGCACCAGCGAACAAAGGAAGCCGACCACGAACAGCACCTCAAGCGGCACCTGCGGCAAGACCGCCAACGGCAACGCCGCCACCGCGAGGAATCCGGCAAAACAACGAATCAGCAGCGCCCGGTCATAACGGTCGGACAACCAGCCCAACGGCCACTGCACCAGCAGCCCGGCAAAAATGCAGCTCCCCATGAACAGACCGACCTGCTCGGTCGACAGCCCCTGCTGCGACGCATACAACGGCGCCAGACCGTAAAACGAGCCGATGATCAGGCCTGCGCCGAGCACCGTGCTCAACGACTGCGGCACGCGTTTGATAAAGAAGCGCGGCTCCATCGGGGCCGGATGCAGCGGCGCCGGGTGAATCCGCCGGGTCAGCGCCACCGGCACCAGACACAGGGCAAAACACAGCGCGACCAGCATCAGCAGCTCCAACCCCAGGCCTGGGTGCATGACCAGAATCAACTGACCGAGCACCAGCCCCAGATACGAAGCGATCATGTAGCCGCTGAACACCAGCCCACGCTGGTTGGCGTCGGCCTGCTCGTTGAGCCAGCTCTCGATCACCATGTATTGGCACATCATGCCCAGACCGACGATGGTCCGCAGCACCAGCCACGCCGGCAGCCAGTCGACCAGGCCATGCCCGAGCACCGCCGCGCCGACGATCCCCGCACACGCCGAATACGCTCGAATGTGTCCGACACGGGCGATCAAGCGGTGACCGATCTTGCCGCCCAATACCAGACCAAAGTAGTTGGCTGCCATCAGCGCACCCACCCACAACCCATCGACATGGTCAGCGGCCAGGCGCAATGCCAGGTAAGTAGAAAGAAGGCCCGAGCCGATCAACATCATCAGCGAGGCGAAATACAGCGCTCGAAAGGATTTCCAGATTTGGCGCATCGGCGTTCCGAGCGGCTCCTTGCAGTGAGTATCGGACTATCAAGACGATAGCCCGACGGCGACAGTTCGTCAGGCCTGGGCTGCTAGAACACGCCGTTCCCAGGGAGTGATTTCATCAAAGAAGCTGGTCAACTCCATGGTCTTCGAAGCGATGTAGCCTTCGATGAACTCCTGTCCGAACAGTTCCCTGGCCAATTGGCTACGTTTCAGACGCTCGAGCGCGGCATGCAAGGTACACGGCAGCGAAAGATTGTCCGGCACTTCGAATTCGCCCTGAATCGCCGCACTCGGCTCCAGCTCATGCTCGATGCCATGCAAGCCGGCGGCCAGACTCGCGGCAATCGCCAGATACGGGTTGGCATCGGCGCCAGGCAGACGGTTTTCCACGCGTCGAGCCACCGGCGAACTGGCCGGAATCCGCAACCCTGCGGCGCGGTTGTCATGGGACCAGCAGGCATTGTTCGGCGACGCATACGGGTGACACAGACGCTGATAGGAGTTCACGTTCGGCGCGAACAGCGCAGTGAAATCCGCCATGCCCGCCTGCTGCCCACCGATGAAATGGCGGAACATCGCCGTCGGCTGGCCATTCTCGTCACTGAACACGTTGTTGCCGGTGGCGATCTCGACCAGGCTCTGGTGAATGTGCATCGAACTGCCCGGCGTGTGCGCCAGCGGCTTGGCCATGCACACTACGCTCAGACCATGCTTGAGCGCGACTTCCTTGAGCAGGTGTTTGAACAAGAAGGTCTGATCGGCGAGCAACAGCGGATCACCGTGCAGCAAGTTGATCTCGAACTGGCTGACGCCCATTTCATGCATGAAGGTATCGCGCGGTAGACCGAGGGCCGCCATGCATTTATAGACTTCGCTGAAGAACGGCCGCAGACCGTTATTGGAACTGACGCTGAACGCCGACTGCCCATCCTCGCGGCGCCCGTCGAGGCCGACTGGCGGACGGAACGGCTGGGTCGGATCGGTGTTCGGCGCGAAGACGAAAAACTCCAGCTCGGTCGCCACCACCGGCGCCAAGCCACGTGCGGCGTAACGGGCGATGACTTTCTTGAGTTGGCCACGGGTCGACAGGTTTGAGCTTTCGCCGCTCAGTTCGTCAGCATCGCAGATGGCCAGGGCGCGTGGCTCGTCGCTCCATGGCAAGGGATGAATCATGCTCGGCTCGGCGACCAGCGCCAGGTCACCGTCATCGCTGCCGTAAAACCGCGCCGGCGGATAACCGCCCATGATGCATTGCAGCAGCACCCCCCGCGCCATCTGCAAACGCCGCCCTTCGAGGAAACCCTCGGCGGTCATCACCTTGCCGCGCGGCACGCCGTTCAAATCCGGCGTGACACATTCAATCTCATCAATGCCGGTCAGTCGCTGCGCGAGTGAACGCTGGCCATCGGTTGTCATGACGCAATCCTTGTTATTGTGCGAGCCGCGAACGGCGACCCGTACAAAATAGGCTCCGGCTGTTCGGAATATCAAGCAGCGTCAAACAAAAACCCGAGTCACGGCAGGTAAAGGCTGAACACCCCGCCCCCCAATGGCCCGCCATTACGAATTTCGGTGTGCCCGACCACGCCGTTGCGCTGATGCAACGCAGCAATGCGGTTGGCGAAATACAGGCCCAGACCCGTGCTGCCGCTGCTGTGATTGATGCTCTGCACGTAATCCGCCTGACGCTCGAGCATCTCGGCCGGGTAACCGTCACCGTCATCATTGATGCTCAACACCAACTGCCCGGCTTCGTCGCTGACAGTGATCAGCAGCGACTCGCGGGCATAACGAATGGCGTTGTTGATGCAGTTGCCCAACACCGACGCAACCAACTCACGATCGAAGAAACCCAGCGGGCTCAGCGGATCGACTTCATAGGTGGCGATAATCCCGCGACTGGCGAACACCTCTTGGTGCGATGCCAGTTGCGCCTCGATGAAATCATCCAGCTCGTGATACGCCGGTTGCAGCGGCAACTGGTTGACGCCGAGCTTGTACAGCCCAAGCAACTGCACCAGCATGCCGTTGAGGTGGGCAAACTCGAAGTCGATCACGCCCTGCTCCGCCCCTCCACGCTGCCCCTCGGGCAAACGCGCCAACCACTGGCTATGGGCCTGCGTCAGCATCGCCAGCGAGTTCTTCATGTCGTGAACGGTGGAGGCGATCACCGTGGAAAAATCCAGCGCCTGCTCGTCTTGGTTCATTCGCCAAACGCCTTGCTTTTCAGCTTCTGATAACGCGCATAACGCGCGTCGGTGTCGGGCATCAGGCCGACCATTTTCAGGCAGGCCCGACATTCTTCCAGTTCCGCCGACGGCACACTGGTGTCGGTGCCGTGCAGCAGAGACTGGGCCATGTTCAGCGCGATACTGATGTTCTTCGGTTGCATCTTCAGCGCCTTGCGGAACACCTCGCGGGCTTCCACCAGGTTGCCGGTCTTGTACACGCGCACACCCTGCCGGTTGAGGTCGGCAGCAGCGTTGCTCGAACTGAGGATAGTCGGGTCGTCGGTGAGCTTGGCGATGTCTTTCATCACCGCCGGATCGTCACCGTAGATCTCCGCACAGCTCTTGAGCATCGAAGTGCCTGCCTCGGCCTGACCAAGCATCTGCAATTGCTTGGCGACCAGCAGCGCCGCTTCAGGGCTCATGAACTGCTCCATGCCGTCGAGGCGCATCAGCGCTTGTTCGGTGAGCTTGTCGGCGGTTTCGGCATCGTTGAGCAACAGACTGGTGGCCTTCATCAGGCGCGCACGGATCTGCAGGCCCGGGTCCGACGGGTTCTCTTTGGCGACGGCGCTGAGCGTGGTGTTGATCTCCAGCCGCGTGCGCGTATCGAGACCGCGTTCACTGCCCTTGCTGATCAAGGCATGGGCCAGGCCAAGATTGCTTTCCGGGTCCTTGAAGCGCGACTGCGCCCCCTGCGCCACCGCCTGCCGATAGGCCCGGGACGCGGTGTCGAAATCTTCGTTGGCCATCGCCAGCTTGCCGAGCAACGCTTGCCGGCGCACCGCCAGCGGCGACAAGCGAATCGCCTCTTCCAGCACCCGCTGCGCGCCTTTGGTATCGCCCTCGGCGACCAGCACATCGGCCATGCCGTCGTACAGCGCCGGCATCATCGGGAACACTTTCAGCGCTTTTTCGTAAACAGCTTTGGCCTGCGCCACTTGCCCACGCTTGAACAGCAACTTGCCCAGCCCGGCAAACGCCCACGGCAACGGCCGGTCAGCGATGATGCTGTCATAGAGGCGTTCGAGCGCTTCGTTCTGGTTCATGTCGCGCAGCGCATCGGCGCGATAACGCAGGCACAGCGGCGAATAACGGATGTCCTGCTTGCACAGCGCAATGCAGGCATTGAGCACCTCAACCGGCTTGCCGCGATCAAGGGCTTGCAGAATCGGTTTGAGCAACGTTTTGCGCTGCTCCAGACGCTCCAGGCGCTGGGCCAGACCGGAACGGTTGAACGGTTTGGTCAGGTAAGCATCCGGCTCGTGCTCCAGGGCGCTGAGCACCATGGCCTGACTGGTCTCGGCCGTGACCATGACAAACACCGCTTCATGGCTGATGAGCTTTTCCGACATCAGATCTTCCAGCACCTGCTGACCGTTCTTCTTGCCGTCGCCGAGATGGAAATCCTGCAGAATGAAATCATAGGACTTCTGCGCGCACATCTTCAGCGCCTGCTCGCCGGTATCAGCGGTGTCCACGTCCTTGACCCCCAGCTCGCGCAGCATAGAACGTACGGAACTGCGGAAATCCGAGAAATCATCGACGATCAGAAAACTCTTTTGGTGATACGACAGCATCGAGGATTTCCAGGCAATTGAAATAGGTGAACCGGGGGCGTTTTCACAGGCGCGCTGATGATAGCTGGAGGCCAAATGCTATCAAGCGATTTCGCGCGAGTCTGAGGTCGCCGAAGGAGTTATCGGCAAGGAGTGGGGTTCTCTGAAGTGGAGGGGTTCAAGATTCCTTGTGCAGCGATTACCCTGCGCGCCGGGTCATCTTTTCACTACAGGGTTTATCTCGTGTACATCAAAGGACGTTGCATCGTGTCCGCCTGTGCGCTGCTGTTTTTCCAGCAGGCAATGGCGGGCGGAATGGATTGTGCAAAAGCGGCGAGTGCCGTAGAGAAGGCTGTTTGTGCGGATAAAGGGTTGTATGCGCTGGATGCGCAGATGGGTGCTGCATACAGCAAACTCATGAAGTCAGCGCCAGATAAAACGGCCGAGCTTAAAGGCACTCAGCGCCTTTGGCTAAAGACCCGCAATCAATGCGTTGAAAATGTCAGTTGCCTTAATCAGCGCTATCGCGAACGGCTCGAATCGTTACAAACGGAATGGATCGATACGCTGGCGTACTTGCCCGACGAGATAGACAGGCAGGCGATGGTCGAGCTGCACCAACGTATCGAGGCGGCGAGCAAGGTTGATCCCGAGTTTGCTCTGGAAAAGACTCTAGGTGCATTCACGGTAAGCCTTGATAAAACTTCGTTTGCCGGTGTTCCCGATGATGATGAGCAAACGCACTTTCCCGAAACGATCCCGAAAGGAGTGAGCCAAGATGAATGGAAGGCATTGAATGCATCCAACATCACAGGTGCCTCTGAAATGGGTCAAACGACTTACATCCTTACCGACCTGGATGGCGATGGATTGCGCGACCTGATCGTTGAAACCTACTCAGGCGGCACCGGGTTGTTCTGGTACACCGAAACCTGGCGCGGGACAGGAAGCAGGTTCACCAGACGAGGTGCCGAAGCTGCTCCCGAAACCAACGCCGAGACCACCCTTTTCTACACCAATGATCGCGGCGCCAACCAAGCGGTCAACTGGATCAAGGTGCATGACAGAATTTACGCCGCCTATCGAGATGGCGCTTACGGTGTTGATAAGGTCTATCTGCTCAACCCCCTGCGGATCAATCATCAGGTCCCCACGATAACGGTGCAGTATGGTTATGAACTGAACGTGCCTCGCACTCAGGCGAATCAGGACAATCCGACAGCCTATGAACTGGCCCCCACCGTACAAAAGGCACTCATTCTAGGTTTATCCAAGATAAGAAATACGGAGTCGAAGAACTCGGCCCCCATCTGCCCAATCCCCTCATCGGGCCCGGGGGACGATGACTATTACAGCTACGGCGCAAGTTATTACGCGATTGAACCCGTCGCCGATTTCCCGGTGATCATCGGCGACGACTGCTTTATCGCCAGACTGATCAATTGGTTTGGTAGCTACGATGAAAAAGTCGGGCTATTTGCGCAACTGGCGTTGAGAAAGCCGGGATCAGAAGATCAGGCACAAAGCTATACCGTCAACGGGCGCCGCCACATAATTCAAGTAAGCATCTCAATAGGTAAAGCCGAGGGTGGCGCGGCAAACTAGCCAGCAGCAATGAAACGAAAAAGCCCCGCCAGATCATCCTGTGCGGGGCTTTTTTGCGAGCCTTGGCGAGGCTCTGAATAATGGTGTCCCAGGGCAGGTTCGAACTGCCAACCTTCCCCTTAGGAGGGGGATGCTCTATCCAATTGAGCTACTGAGACACTGAGTTGTCGCGGCCGGACACGGCGCGACGGACGGCGTGCATGTTAACGGCCAGCCCTTGATTTGTCATGTCGTCCATGGGTTTTTTAAGTGTAGGCAGGCGCCTTGCAATGCTGCGGGAACATTTACCGTGCAATTTGCATTGCCGCAAAAAGCCATCATTGCAGATTGCAACCCGACACTTGGTAAAAACCCTTCCAAATGCTTGTTTTTAAAGGACTTCACAGCGGTTAGACTGTTGGCACGCCGGGTGCTTTGTCTGTTCGTATAACAGAACAAACGGAGTCCGCCCCATGAACAGCACTCTCTTGCTTGCAAACGCAATCGCACTGGCGGTTTTGGTTGGCTTTCATTTTGTTCCAGAGCGTGCTGAACCGGTGGCTCAGCGTATGCCGCATTACTTACAGGTGCAGAGAGCGCCGCAGTTGGCGGTGCTGAGCGATCAGGGCGACTTCGCGGCGCAGGCAGTCAATGAGCCTGAGCAAGCACTGCCGACGCGCGACACCGAACGTCTGGTTTTTTGAAATATCTTCAGGAGTACAGCATGTCCAAATCAGCCGCAGGATTTCTGATCCTCGCCTTATTGACTGGCGTTGTGCATTTTTCGCTGTTCGAGGAAACCGAAGTCACCCTGCCGCTGATTGGCTGCGGCGTGTTTGCAGTGTTGTTTGTGCTGGCCCTGGTGGCCGGGCGCAAGATCAAGTTTGATCCGGTACTGCGTTAAGCCGGATCAAGTCCAGCAGTTGCTTGACGGCGGCTGCCAAGTCGCCCGAATTGTCGATCAGATGCACGGGCAAGTCAGTGGCCCTTCTATCCTTGAACTGCGCATTGCGCGCCAGCCTCGCATCAATCTGCTCAGGTGTTTCCCGGCCGCGCCTGAGCAGGCGTTCACGCAAAACCTCATCTTTGACCGTCAGCAGCACCGGCAGCAATGTCGGATAGCGCTCATGCGCCTGACGCAAATTGGCCCGTGAGCCATTTACCAGCACGGATCGCCCTGCACGCAACCGTTCATCCATTTCTGCCGGAATCCCATAAGCCAGCCCATTGGCGTGCCAGGAAAGCGAGAAATCCCCGGCCTGCTGACGTCGTTCGAATTCTTCGGGCGTTACGCCGATGGCATCCTCTCCCACCGATTCCGCTGATCGGGTAATCACCCTGCGGATGATTTCGCAGTTCAACTGGCGCAATGGCTCACGCGCGGCCTCGATCAGGCTGTCCTTGCCTGAACCGGAAGGTCCCATCAGATAAATAAGCCTGCCATCCATCCTGAAAACGCCCTCCAATGGGGGTTTGCCCTAGTAAATCGGCAAATTGCCACTATCCTGTACAAGTAGGGATCAAGGATTGAAAGCCGCATAGCATGCACGTTCTGACGTCTTCGGACATCAATAGATGTGCAACAGGAAGCGGCCAGTGATGCGGGCCAAGGCAAAGTTTTCAAACCAGTCCGCATTTCTGATAATTGGTGCTGGCATTACGCCTTTACCCAGCTCAATATTTGTCACAGAATTGACGCCAATGATCTGGCAATTTTGAGGCATGATGCGGGCCTCTTAACAATTCAGGTTGAACCATTTGGCGCGGATGCTTGTCCTATCACACATCCTGCGGCCAATCCCGAGAACCGCTCCCCTGAACTAACCGGTTAAATATATGCGCCCATTGAAACAGGCAATTTATTCCAGCCGTACGGCTGACAAGTTTGTCGTACGTCTGCCAGACGGAATGCGTGAACGCATTGCCGAGGTGGCTCGCAATCATCATCGCAGCATGAACTCCGAAATCATTGCGCGCCTTGAGCAGAGTCTTATTCAGGAAGGCGCACTGGGCGAAGAACTGAGCATGCGCCTGGACAGTCCGGAGCTGTCGCTGCACGAGCGTGAGCTGCTGCAACGCTTCCGTCAGCTGTCGCACCGTCAACAGAACGCTCTGGTGTCGCTGATTGCTCACGACGCCGAGATGGCCGCAGACGCGTCCTGAGTAACACCGAACATCTCAAGCCAGCTTAAGTGCTGGCTTTTTTTTGCCTGAAATCTACCCCCTCGCCACAGATCAATACACAAGCACAGATAACTATACAGGCACAAAAAAGCCCGCCATTTCGGCGGGCTTTTGCATGGTGGCGAATCAGAGCAGAAAGATCGTCGCCAACCCCAGGAAGATGAAGAAGCCACCGCTGTCCGTCATGGCCGTGATCATCACGCTGGCGCCCATCGCCGGGTCGCGGCCCATCTTGGCCAGTGTCATTGGGATCAACACCCCCATCAGCGCCGCGAGCAGCAGGTTGAGGGTCATCGCCGCCGTCATCACCACGCCCAGCGACCAACTGCCGTAAAGCAGGTAGGCGACCACACCGATCACCCCGCCCCAGACCAGACCGTTGATCAACGCTACCGCCAACTCCTTGCGCATCAGTCGTGAGGTGTTGCCGGTACTGACCTGGTCCAGCGCCATGGCGCGCACGATCATGGTAATCGTCTGGTTACCGGAGTTCCCCCCGATACCCGCCACGATCGGCATCAGCGCCGCCAGCGCCACCAGCTTCTCGATCGAGCCTTCGAACAGACCGATCACCCGCGACGCGACAAAGGCAGTGATCAGGTTGATTGCCAGCCACGCCCAACGGTTGCGCAGGGATTTCCAGACGGAGGCGAAGATGTCTTCCTCTTCGCGCAGACCCGCCATGTTGAGGACTTCGCTTTCGCTCTCCTCACGAATCAGGTCGACCATTTCGTCGATGGTCAGACGGCCGATCAGTTTGCCGTTCTTGTCGACCACCGGGGCCGAGATCAAGTCGTAACGCTCGAACGCCTGAGCAGCGTCATAGGCGTCCTCGTCCGGGTGAAAACTCACCGGATCGCTGGCCATGACTTCAGCCACCTGTTTCTCGGGGTCGTTGACCAGCAGACGCTTGATCGGCAGTACGCCCTTGAGCACGCCGTCGTAATCGACCACGAACAATTTGTCGGTGTGGCCCGGCAGTTCCTTGAGACGACGCAGGTAACGCAAAACCACTTCGAGGCTGACGTCCTCACGGATGGTCACCATCTCGAAGTCCATCAGCGCACCGACCTGCTCCTCGTCATAGGACAAGGCCGAACGCACGCGCTCGCGTTGCTGCTGGTCGAGCGTTTCCATCAGCTCATGGACGACGTCTCGCGGCAGCTCGGAGGCCAGGTCAGCAAGTTCGTCGGCGTCCATGTCCTTGGCCGCAGCCAGGAGCTCGTGATCGTCCATGTCGGCGATCAGCGTTTCACGAACGGAATCGGATACTTCGAGAAGAATGTCGCCGTCGCGATCAGCCTTGACCAGCTGCCAGAGCGTCAGACGGTCGTCCAGCGGCAGGGCTTCAAGGATGTAGGCAACGTCGGCGGAGTGCAGATCATCGAGTTTGCGTTGCAGTTCGACGAGGTTCTGCCGGTGAACCAGGTTCTCGACCCGGTCGTGATGCGCGCCTTCCTGGCGATGAGTCAGGTCTTCGACGACCTTTTGGCGCTGCAGCAGCTCAACCACCTGAGCCAGGCGATCCTGCAGGCTTTCCTGGGTTTTCTTTACTTCGATTTCGGACATAGGCGAACTCCACTCCCAGCAGCGGGGCACGCCGGAAGGATCAATCAGTCAATTCATGATTGGTGAAACGGGCTACTGAGTAACTACTGGGTAAGTCCATGGAGGTTTTCCATAAGCCCCGGCGGGGCTGACGGGCGCAATGATACACCGCCTGACGGTTTTAAACGTTAAAAAATCGCGGTCGAAACAAGTGCTTGCGCGACAAAGTTGAGCGCTGTCCTGACCCGTGCAGATGCGACGACTCATCTTGAAAAGAAAACACACCGGCGTTGAAAAATGTAGCGACTACCCTTGAGCGTAGACCGTCACGGAGGACGTCGAATGCTATCCAGAACATCCCGTTTTGTAGTCGCCAGCCTGCTCTGCCTGCCACCCGCCGGGGCCGCTACCACCCTTCACCGATGCGAAGCGCCCGACGGCGGCATCACCTTCACCAGCCTGAGTTGTGCCAACGATGAACAGCTCTCGGTGCAGCAGGTTCACCCTTACATGCCCGGCTCCGTCGTGCCGATCATGCCGGAACACAATCACGAAGAAATATCCGGCATGGCAATCAAGGGACGTGAACCAGGCATCGTTGGCCGCCTGGAGGACAAATGCGGCAACCTGATCAATGCCAGGCAGCGCCGCGAAGCGATCATCAATCGTCGCGTTATCGCCGGTATGAGCCAGCGGGATGTCGAGAGCGCTCTCGGCAAACCGGACAAGGTGAATATTCGAACGTCGACAACGAGCTATCGCTATGACCTGAAACGAGGCCGTAGTGCTCAAGTCGATTTTGATGAGAGGGGATGCGTGAAAGGAAAAACCAAATCGCAGACAACAAAAAGCCCGCGTTAAACGCGGGCTTCTTGAATATGGTGCACTCGACAGGATTCGAACCTGTGACCGCTCGGTTCGTAGCCGAGTACTCTATCCAGCTGAGCTACGAGTGCATTTTGTGTTTTTAAACCAGACCACAACTGGCTGAAGCCAAGTTACCTGCATCACTGCAACTAACTCTTAAATGGTGCACTCGACAGGATTCGAACCTGTGACCGCTCGGTTCGTAGCCGAGTACTCTATCCAGCTGAGCTACGAGTGCATTTGTGTTTTTTGACCAGACCACAACTGGCTGAAGCCGAGTTCTTTATATCGCTATAAACAACTCTTAAATGGTGCACTCGACAGGATTCGAACCTGTGACCGCTCGGTTCGTAGCCGAGTACTCTATCCAGCTGAGCTACGAGTGCATTTGTTGCGCCGCATTATAGCCCGTCTAATCTCTATTCCAACCACTTTTTCTAATAAATTCAACAACTTACAGAAAAAGCCAGATTACAACGTACTAAGCAAATAATGGCGGAGAACGGGGGATTCGAACCCCCGACACCCTTTTGAGGTGTACTCCCTTAGCAGGGGAGCGCCTTCGGCCACTCGGCCAGCTCTCCGCAACACGGGGCGTATATTAACCACCTTCTTCCCCGTTTGCAAACATAAAAATCGATAAAAATTAATGGCTTGGTTCTTCGTCCTTCTCTTTCTTTATACGCAGGTAAATTTCCTCACGGTGCACGGCAACCTCTTTCGGGGCGTTGACGCCGATACGCACTTGATTTCCTTTGACGCCGAGCACGGTCACGGTGATTTCGCCATCACCGATAATCAGGCTTTCTGCGCACCGACGAGTCAGAATCAGCATACCTTTCTCCTCACGCATTTCATTTCAGGGACAACAGTCTGCAAAAAAAAGGCACCCGACCTACAACCGGAGCGATCGTAGCCCTACATGCCTGAGTATTGACCAGCGCGAGCAAAAGAACAGTTCAGGGGGCTCGCGCCATTCAAAAAATAAAGGGCGCGGTCAGACCGCGCCCTTCAGGTGACCGGATTACTCGCCCTGACGGGCCGGAGCGTCCAGTTCGAAAGCCGTGTGCAGGGCGCGCACAGCCAGTTCCAGATATTTCTCTTCGATCACCACGGAAACCTTGATTTCCGACGTCGAGATCATCTGGATGTTGATGCTTTCCTTGGCCAGGGATTCGAACATGCGGCTGGCCACGCCTGCGTGGGAACGCATGCCGACGCCGACGATCGAGACCTTGGCAATCTTGGTATCGCCTACGACTTCACGGGCACCGATCTCGCGAGCGGTGTTTTCCAGCACGGTCTGTGCGGCCTGGTAGTCGTTGCGGTGCACGGTGAAGGTGAAGTCGGTGGTGTTATCGTGCGCGACGTTCTGCACGATCATGTCGACTTCGATGTTCGCGGCACTGATCGGGCCGAGAATCTTGAACGCCACGCCCGGGGTGTCTGGCACGCCACGGATGGTCAGCTTGGCTTCATCGCGGTTGAAAGCGATGCCGGAAATGATCGGCTGTTCCATGGTTTCCTCTTCATCAATAGTAATGAGGGTACCCGGACCCTCCTTGAAGCTGTGCAGTACGCGCAGCGGAACGTTGTACTTGCCGGCGAACTCCACCGCACGGATCTGCAGCACCTTGGAACCGAGGCTGGCCATTTCCAGCATCTCTTCGAAGGTGATCTTGTCCAGACGCTGAGCGACTGGCACCACGCGCGGGTCAGTGGTGTAGACACCATCGACGTCGGTGTAGATCTGGCACTCGTCAGCCTTCAACGCAGCCGCCAGTGCCACGCCCGTGGTGTCGGAACCGCCACGACCGAGGGTGGTGATGTTGCCGTGCTCGTCGACGCCCTGGAAACCGGCGACAACCACCACGCGACCTGCTTTCAGATCACCGCGAATCTTCTGGTCATCAATCTGCAAGATACGCGCTTTATTGTGCGCACTGTCTGTCAGGATCCGCACCTGATTACCGGTGTACGACACCGCCGGCACACCGCGCTTGATCAGTGCCATGGCCAACAGGGCAATCGTCACCTGCTCACCGGTGGAAACGATCACGTCCAGCTCACGCGGAACCGGTTGCACGTCGCCACTGATTTGCTTGGCCAGATCGATCAGACGGTTGGTTTCGCCGCTCATTGCAGACAGCACAACCACCAGGTCATCGCCGGCATCGCGGAATTTCTTAACCTTGTCGGCGACCTGCTCGATTCTCTCGACAGTGCCGACCGAGGTGCCTCCAAATTTCTGTACGATCAAAGCCATTTCAAAGCCGCCTCTGCCCATGAAGGGCGCCCAATAATCACTCGAACAGCCGCCGGACCCGCCACTAGACTGCGGGCCCGGCGGGCCGTCTTATAAACCCTGCTCGACGAATGGAACGGTCAGCGCCAGGGCGCCATCCAGTGCGCCGGCGTCGACACCGCCGCCCTGCGCCATGTCCGGACGACCACCGCCCTTCCCGCCCACTGCCGCAGCAGCCTGTTTCATCAAATCACCGGCTTTGAGTTGGCCAGTCAGGTCCTTGGTTACGCCTGCAACCAGTACGACCTTTTCCTCATGGACACTGCCGAGCAGGATCACTGCGCGGCCGAGTTTGTTTTTCAGCTGATCGACCAGCGCCAGCAGCGCCTTGCCGTCCTGACCATCCAGACGTGCAGCCAGAACCTTCACGCCTTTGACGTCGACTGCCGAGTTCGACAGATCGTCGCCGGCGGCGCTGGCGGCCTTGGCCTGCAACTGCTCGAGTTGCTTTTCCAGCGCGCGATTGCGCTCCAGCACAGCCGACAGCTTGTCGATCAGATTGTCGCGGCTGCCCTTGACCAGGTTGGCCGCTTCCTTGAGTTGTTCTTCAGCAGCGTTCAAGTAGGCCAGTGCTGCAGCACCGGTGACTGCCTCGATACGACGCACGCCCGATGCCACACCGCCTTCGCTGATGATTTTCAGCAGGCCGATGTCGCCGGTACGGTTGGCGTGGATACCGCCACACAGCTCGACGGAAAAATCGCCGCCCATGCTCAGCACGCGCACGTTGTCGCCGTACTTCTCGCCGAACAGCGCCATCGCGCCTTTCTGCTTGGCGGTTTCGATGTCGGTTTCTTCGGTTTCAACCGCGGAGTTCTTGCGGATCTCGGCGTTGACGATGTCTTCCAGCGCTTTGATCTGCTCAGGCTTGATCGCTTCAAAGTGGCTGAAGTCGAAGCGCAGACGCTGGCTATCCACCAACGAACCCTTTTGCTGAACGTGCTCGCCCAACACCTGACGCAGCGCAGCGTGCAGCAAGTGAGTCGCGGAGTGGTTCAGCGAGGTCGCGTGACGCACTTCGGCATCGACGTGGGTTTCCACTGGCGCGCCGATGGTCAGGCTGCCGGAATCCAGCACGCCGTGGTGCAGGAACGCGCCGCCGGTCTTGGTGGTGTCACGGACGTCGAAACGTGCGTTACCGGCCTGCAGGAAACCGCAGTCGCCGATCTGGCCGCCGGATTCAGCGTAAAACGGCGTCTGGTTCAGCACGATCACCGCCTCTTCGCCTTCACTCAAGACGTCGACCGACTGGCCATCTTTATAGATAGCGACGATTTTTGCCGAGCCGCTGGTGTCGGTGTAGCCGGTGAACTCGGTAGCCACATCAACCTTGACCAGGGTGTTGTAATCCAGACCGAACGAGCTGGCCGAACGCGCACGCACACGCTGGGCTTCCATTTCACGCTCGAAGCCGACTTCGTCGACGGTCAGGCCACGCTCGCGAGCGATGTCAGCCGTCAGGTCCATCGGGAAACCGTAGGTGTCGTAGAGTTTGAACACTACGTCGCCCGGCACCACGGTGCCTTTGAGTTCCAGCAGATCCTGTTCGAGGATCTTCAGGCCGTGCTCCAGGGTCTTGGAAAACTGCTCTTCTTCAGCCTTGAGTACGCGCTCGATGTTGCTCTGCTGCTTCTGCAGTTCCGGGAAGGCTTCGCCCATCTCGGCGACCAGCGCCGCGACGATCTTGTAGAAGAAGCTGCCAGTGGCGCCCAACTTGTTGCCGTGACGGCAGGCGCGACGGATGATCCGGCGCAGCACGTAACCGCGACCTTCGTTGGACGGCAGTACACCGTCAGCGATCAGGAAGCCGCACGAACGGATGTGGTCGGACACCACTTTGAGCGACGACTGATCGCCGTTTTCGCAGCCGATGGCTTCAGCCGAGGCTTTGAGCAGGTTCTTGAACAGGTCGATGTCGTAGTTGGAATTGACGTGCTGCATCACCGCACTGATCCGCTCCAGGCCCATGCCGGTGTCGACCGACGGCGCTGGCAACGGATGCAACACGCCATCGGCGGTGCGGTTGAACTGCATGAACACGTTGTTCCAGATCTCGATGTAACGGTCGCCGTCTTCTTCCGGCGAACCCGGTGGGCCGCCCCAGATGTGGTCGCCGTGATCGTAGAAAATCTCGGTGCAGGGGCCGCACGGGCCGGTATCGCCCATGGTCCAGAAGTTGTCGGAGGCGTAAGGCGCGCCTTTGTTGTCGCCGATGCGGATCATGCGCTCGACCGGCACACCGATTTCTTTGGTCCAGATGTCATACGCTTCGTCGTCGGAGGCGTAGACGGTGACCCAGAGTTTTTCCTTCGGCAGTTTCAGAACGCCAGTCAGGAAGGTCCAGGCAAAGGTAATCGCGTCGTGCTTGAAATAGTCACCGAAGCTGAAGTTACCGAGCATTTCGAAGAAGGTGTGGTGACGAGCGGTATAACCGACGTTTTCCAGGTCGCTGTTCTTGCCACCGGCACGCACGCACTTCTGGCTGCTGGTTGCGCGGGTGTACGCGCGCTTTTCCTGGCCCAGGAAGCAGTCCTTGAACTGGTTCATCCCCGCGTTGGTGAACAGCAGGGTTGGGTCGTTGCCCGGAATCAAAGAGCTGGAGGCTACACGGGTGTGGCCTTGCTCTTCGAAGAAGCGAAGGAAGGCTTCACGGATTTCTGCGCTTTTCATTAGGTTCTTCCACGGAGGCTGCGGCCAAAGGCCTGTACGAAACGTCAACAGACGAAACGACGGCAAAGGGCCGCATTATATCGGCCCTTCGCGCGGGGTACAGCGTGTTTATACGATAGTAACGGTCAATTGGACGGCTAACGCTGTCACTTGCGCGAAAACTCGACGAATGTCGCGATCACTTGTTCGATTTGCGAGCGATTGACGTCCATGTGCGTGACCATGCGCAAGCGCGCGGCGGCGCTCAAATTGATCCCGCGCTCGGCGGCAAACGCTTTAAGCGCTTCGGCACGGTCGCCCATTTGCACGTAGACCATGTTGGTCTGCACCGGCTCGACGCTGAACCCGGCCTCGCGCAGGCCTTCAGCCAGAAATTTCGCATTGGCATGGTCATCCGCCAGACGCTCGACGTGGTGATCCAGCGCGTACAGCCCCGCCGCCGCGAGCAAACCGGCCTGACGCATGCCGCCGCCGACCATTTTGCGCAGGCGGCGGGCCTTGCCGATCAACTCGGCTGAACCGCACAGCACCGAACCCACCGGCGCGCCAAGGCCTTTGGACAGGCACACCGACACCGAATCAAAGTACTGAGTGATTTCCCGTGCATCGACGCCCAGCTTGACCGCGGCGTTGTAAAGGCGCGCGCCGTCGAGGTGCAGTTGCAAGCTTTTATCCTGAGTGAAGCGCCGGGCGCGGGCCAGATACTCCAGCGGCAGCACTTTGCCTTGCATGGTGTTTTCCAGCGCCAGCAAACGGGTCCGGGCGAAATGGAAGTCGTCCGGCTTGATCGCTGCCGCGACCTGATCCAGATCCAGCGAACCGTCGGCCTGCACTTCCAGCGGCTGCGGCTGGATCGAGCCGAGCACCGCCGCGCCACCGCCTTCGTACTTATAGGTGTGCGCCTGCTGGCCGACGATGTATTCGTCGCCACGTTCGCAGTGCGCCATCAGGCCCAGCAGGTTGCTCATGGTGCCGGTCGGCACGAACAGCGCAGCGGCGAACCCCAGGCGCTTCGCCAGTTCCGCCTCCAGACGATTGACCGTCGGATCTTCGCCGTACACATCGTCACCGGTGGCCGCCGCCGTCATCGCGTCGAGCATGGCAGGAGTCGGTTGGGTAACGGTGTCGCTGCGAAGATCGATAATGCTCATGAACCTGGCCTCAGAGTCAGCAGGGGAAATCCCTTTTCGAAGGTGAATTACTGCGGTCATGGCGCCGATTAATCAACCCTTGGGGCAAGAATTCTCGCCACGAACATTCAACAAACTCGATAGCAATCATCACAAAGGCGCAATGCACCGCTCGCTGATCTGTGATAAAAACGCTGCGCCGCCCGAGAACGGGCGGCAAAAACGTTCTCAGGGCGGGGTGTAATTCCCCACCGGCGGTAATTGCGCGCAACGCGCATAGCCCGCGAGCGCTTGACGACGGACACTGCATTGGCGGCGCACGACGACAAGGTCAGCAGACCCGGTGTGATTCCGGGGCCGACGGTCATAGTCCGGATGAAGAGAGAACGGGATTGACACCAAAGGGCCGCCCGCGCGCCTGTGTGCTCGTGCGTACCCTTGAATCCCTTTCGATTCATAACGCCCTGTTTTTTACACAAACAGGAGTCAGAACATGCAACCCACCGCTATCGACAGCAAAAGCAAACACCCCCACGGCGAACGTGTTGCGTTCATCCAGGCCTGCTGGCACAAGGAAATCGTCGACCAGAGCCGTAAGGGCTTCGTCGCCGAAATGCTCGTTCAGGGTTATCAGGAATCGGACATCGATTTCTTTGAAGTCGGCGGCGCCTTTGAAATGCCTCTGCACGCCAAGTTGCTGGCCAAGACCGGCCGTTATGCCGGCATCGTCGCGGCTGCTCTGGTCGTGGACGGCGGCATCTACCGTCACGAGTTCGTTGCCCAGTCAGTGGTCAGCGGCCTGATGCAGGTGCAGCTGGAAACCGAAGTGCCGGTGTTCTCGGTATCGCTGACCCCGCATCACTTCCATGCCGGTGAAGAGCACCAGAAATTCTTCTTCGAGCACTTCGTGCACAAGGGTCAGGAAGCGGCGCGGACTTGCGCGGATACGCTGCAGAAGGTTCGCGCACTGCGTCGCAGTGAGCCGCGCGCAGTCGCCGTCTGACCACAACGCTCCCCTGTAGGAGCTGTCGAGTGAAACGAGGCTGCGATCTTTTGATCGTCTAAAAACAAGATCTAAAGATCGCAGCCTTCGGCAGCTCCTACAGGAATTTCTGTCAGCTCAGAGACGGCATCAGGCGAGGTTTTCGTCGGTGGCCGGCACGATCAGAATGCCCGCGCGCAAGCCGTTCTTGACCTTGGGGTTCGGGAAGATGATTCGTGCGCCCTCTTCCTCGATGATCCAGCGGGTGTTGGCCAGATCTTCGGCCAGCAGATAACCCACATCCAATTCAGAAAAGTTCTCGATGTCCGCCGGCAGGTTCAGGCGGAAGGCATCGCTGTGCTTGATGATCTCCCGCGCGACGCTGAACAGCTGCAAACCGTCCAGGCCTTGTTCGGCCAGATCCGGCTCATTGCCTTCGATGATCTGCTTCAGACGGGTTTCCAGGCGCGAAACATCCACCCCTTGGTTCTGCCCGAACGGCCGTGCCTTGCCCAGCTCAAGAGTGAAAGCCTCGGCACCGAGCTTGTCGTAGGTGTAGGAACTGAACACGATCGACGGCTTGTTCTGCAGCAGCACCGCTTCCATCCCGGCGGCGCGCAGACGCGCCAGTTCGCGGCGCGAATGCTGGCGTCCTTCTTTCCACGGATACAGGGCGAACTGCTCGATCTTCGAACCACGAATCGCGGTGTGCAGGTCGTAGTGCAGACGCTGACGGTCTGGCAGGCTGAAGAAACTCGCCGCCAGCCGTTCCAGCTCGCAGGCGCGGATGGCTTCGGAACCACTGGTTTGTTCATGCCGGCCGTTGAACAGCCGATTGACGTCCTGCTCGACGAAGCGCTCGCCCTTGCGGATCGCTTCCGGGTTGCCGAACAGGAACAGAATGCGTGCGCGCGGCTTCAGATCGCCGCGAGCGATGTCATGCAGCAGCCGGTCGAGCAATTCGATCGGCGCTGTTTCGTTGCCGTGAATACCTGCCGACAGCAGCAGGTCCAGGCCATTGTCGCGCGCTTCGGGTGGCCGGACTTCCAGCGCACCCTCGCTCAACCAGCGCATGCGCACGCCTTCGACAGTCAGTTGAGTCTTCTCCGCCGGTTCGCGGCCGGCGAGGGTCAGTTCAAGCAGTTTGCCGAGGGCGAGCATAGAGCGGTTTCCTTAGTGATCGTGGTTGCAATCCGGGCCGTGCACGTGGTCTTCGTCGCCGACGTCAGCCGGTTCCATCTCCAGTTGCAGACTGACCAGATTAGTTGCCAGTGGGCGCAGCAGCAGGTTGGCGTACTCTTCGTCACCTTCCTCGACGTCCACGCCGATCAGCAGTTGGCCACGGCCGTCCTGCTGGATCCACAGCTCTTTGCCTTGCCACATGACCGCGACGCGGGTGCACGAGGTTTGCAGTTGCGTGCCGTCGGTGTCTTCAAGGATCAGCTGCAGGGAATCGCTCATGTTTTTACTCTCTTGGGGAGACAAGCCGCGCGTCGCGTTCAGGCGACGCGCCGGCCATCAATTGATCTGGAATGGATAAACCGCGCCCAGTTTAAGGATTTGCGTCAGTTCATCCAGTGCCGTCCGGCATTCAAGCAGCAATTGCGGGTCCGCCAGATCGGTTTCGCTCAGGCGGTCGCGGTAGTGCTTTTCAACCCATGCGGTCAACGAACCGTACAACGGTGCGGTCATGATAACCCCTGGGTTGACTGCTGCCAGCTCGGTTTCGTTGAGCGCGACGCGCAGTCGCAGGCACGCCGGGCCGCCGCCGTTCTGCATGCTTTGCTTGAGGTCGAAGACTTTGACTTCGCGGATCAGGCCGCCGGAGCTGGTCAGACCTTGCAGGTAGTTCCACACGCGCTCGTTGCCACGGCACTCCTCCGGCACGATCAGCAGCATCGAGCCATCCGGACGCGACAGCAGCTGGCTGTTGAACAGATAGGAACGCACCGCATCATCCACGGTGACCGCCGAACGCGGCACGCAGATCGACTGGAACTGGCCGCCGACCTTGGCCAGTTTGCCCTGCAACTCGGCCAGCATCTGTTCGGTGTCGAGGAACGCGTCCTCGTGATAGAACAGCACCTCGCCGTTACCCACCGCGATCACGTCGTTGTGGAATACGCCCTGGTCGATCACCGCCGGGTTTTGCTGGGCGTAAACCACGCCTTCGTCACGCAGACCGTGCAGACGCGCCACCGCTTGCGACGCTTCCAGAGTCTGGCGCGCCGGGTACTTTTGCGGCGCCGGGTAGCGAGTGTCGAACGCACTGCGACCGAACACGAAGAACTCGACACCGGCCTCGCCGTACTCACGGCAGAAGCGCGTGTGGTTGGCCGCGCCTTCGTCACCGAATTGCGCCACCGCCGGCAACGCGGCGTGGTGGGCGAAGTGCTGCTGATCAGCGAACATCGCACCGAGCACGCGGCTGGTGGTCGGGTGTTCGATACTGCGGTGGTATTTGCAGTTGAGGTTGGCGGCGGT
The DNA here is from genome assembly GCF_052045635.1 of Pseudomonas sp. 22189. NCBI lineage: Bacteria > Pseudomonadati > Pseudomonadota > Gammaproteobacteria > Pseudomonadales > Pseudomonadaceae > Pseudomonas > Pseudomonas sp. 22189. The sequence goes on along the minus strand of NZ_JBQEPG010000001.1, from coordinate 98,351 downwards.
GAAGTGCACGCGACCGTCAGCAGTATCGGCACTCGGGCTGACGGTGGCGGCGTTGGCCACCCACATGCTCGACGCCGAGCAACTGGCAACCAGCAACGGCATGGCTTCTTTCGCGGCGCGTTCGATCACTTGCGCGTCGGTGCCGCTGAAACCCAGACGGCGCAACGCGGCCACGTCCGGACGCTCCTGCGGCGCCAGCACGCCTTGCTGAAAGCCCATTTCCATCAGCGCTTTCATTTTCGCCAGGCCTTGCAGCGCCGCTTCCTTCGGGTTCGAGGACTGCTGGCTGTTGCTCTGGGACGCAACGTTGCCGTAGGACAGACCACCGTAGTTATGGGTCGGCCCCACTAGACCGTCAAAATTGACTTCATAGGATTTCATCAGCGAGGCTCCACGAGAATCTGTTGTTATAGGCTTCAGTAACTATTCTTTGAGACCGCGGCGCGGCCATCGCTGGCAAGCCAGCTCCCACAGGGATCTCATCGCACTTGTGGGAGCTGGCTTGCCAGCGATAGGCATCACGCCATTTTCACGCCAGGCGTCAGGGCCGCCGGCAACACCAGACTTGGGGTTTCTAGCGAGGCCACCGGGTACGCGCAATAATCCGCCGCGTAATAGGCACTGGCGCGATGGTTGCCCGAAGCGCCGACACCACCGAACGGCGCGCTGCTCGCGGCACCGGTCAGTTGTTTGTTCCAGTTGACGATACCGGCGCGGCTTTCCAGCCAGAACTGCTGATAACGATCTTCGGAATCCGACAGCAAGCCAGCCGCCAGGCCATAAGCGGTATCGTTGGCCTCAGCGATCGCCGCAGCGAAATCGGCGTAGCGGATCACTTGCAGCAACGGGCCGAACAGTTCTTCGTCCGGGCGCTCGGCCACAGCGGTCACATCAAGAATGCCCGGGGTCAGCAAGGCCGATTGCGCTTGCGGCTGAGTCATCGCCAGCAGCGATACCGCGCCATTGGCCAACAGATGTTGCTGGGCATCCATCAGCGCTTTCGCCGCGCCAAGGGAAATCACCGAGCCCATGAACGGCGCCGGCTGTTGATCGAACGCACCGACTTCGAGGGTCGCGCTGACGTCCACCAGACGCTTGAGCAGGCTGTCGCCCCACGCGCCTTGCGGCACCAGCAGACGACGCGCGCACGTGCAGCGCTGGCCGGCAGAGATGAAGGCCGACTGAATGATCGTGTAAACGGCTGCGTCCAGATCAGTGACCTGATCGACCACCAGCGGATTGTTGCCGCCCATTTCCAGCGCGAGGATCTTGTCCGGACGCCCGGCAAACTGCTGGTGCAGGTGATTGCCGGTACGGCTCGAGCCGGTGAAGAACAGACCGTCGATGCCCGGGTTCGCCGCCAGGGCGATACCGGTTTCGCGAGCGCCTTGCAGCAGGTTCAACACGCCGGCCGGCAGACCGGCTTCAATCCAGCACTTGACCGTCAGCTCGGCGACTTTCGGCGTCAGCTCGCTTGGCTTGAACAGCACACTGTTACCGGCCAGCAGCGCCGGCACGATGTGGCCGTTCGGCAAGTGGCCCGGGAAGTTGTAAGGGCCGAACACCGCTACCACGCCGTGTGGTTTGTGGCGCAACACGGCGGTGGCGTCGCCCAGCGGGCCGCTCTTCTCGCCGGTACGTTCGCGGTAGCTCTGCACCGAGATCGCAATCTTGTTGACCATGCTGGTGACTTCGGTCGCGGCTTCCCACAGGGGCTTGCCGGTTTCCTCGCCGATGGTGCGGGCCAGTTCGTCGCTGTGGTTTTTCAGGGCCGCGGCAAAGGCTTCGAGGACGCTGATGCGCTCATCCAGCGAACGCCGCGCCCAACCCGGAAAGGCCTGGCGCGCCGCCTGCACGGCGGACTCGACCTGAGCGGCGGTGGCGCCCTCCCCCGACCACAGCACTTGCTGGGTCACCGGGTTCAGCGACTGGAAGGCTTCGCCCTGACCGGCCAGCCATTCACCTGCGATGTATAGCGAATTCATTATTTCGACTCCCGAGCAGCAGACAACGCCACGGCGCGCACTTGATCGCCGGCGTTGAGTTGAAGACGTTTGGCGGTCAGCGGATCGACCACCAGCGTGCCGGCAGCCAGACGGGCCGGGGCAGCCGTAATGCGGCAGTCTTCGCGCTTGCGGTTATGGATGATGAACGGCGTGGCGTCATCGCCCGGCGTACCGATCGCCAGCACCAGCGCTTCGCTGTCGCGCACCGCGCGGATCTTGCTGGTTTCGCACTCGATGGCCGGGCCGGCATCGAAGATATCGACGTAGCCCTGATAGCTGAAACCTTCGCTCTTGAGCATCGCCAGCGCCGGCTCGGTGTCCGGGTGCACCTGACCGATGACGTTGCGCGCATCCGGCGACAGGAAGCAGGTGTACAGCGGGAATTTCGGCATCAGTTCGGCGATGAACGCCTTGTTGCCGACGCCGGTCAGGTAATCGGCCTGGCTGAATTCCATCTTGAAAAAGTGCCGACCGAGGCTTTCCCAAAACGGCGAACGACCGGCCTCATCGGAAACACCACGCATCTCGGCGATGATTTTGTTGCCGAACAGTTCCGGAAACTCGGCGATGAACAGCATGCGTGCCTTGGACAGCATGCGGCCGTTCAGGCCGGTGCGGTAATCGGCGTGCAGGAACAGCGAGCACAGCTCGGAGTTGCCGGTCAAGTCGTTGGCGAGGAACAGCGTCGGAATCTCGCGATAAATGTTCAGCTCTTGCGAGGCGCTGACGGTCAGGCCGACGCGGAAGTTGTACCACGGCTCACGCAGACCGACCGCGCCGGCAATGGCGGAAATCCCCACCACGCGACCGTTGTCGTCTTCGAGCACGAACAGGTAGTCCGCATCGCCACGGCCGGCTTCGCCGCGAAAGGTCTTCTCGGCCCAGCCGACCCGGTGAGTCAGGCGTTCTTCGTTGGCCGGCAACGTGGTCAGGCCGGTGCCGGTGCTGCGGGCCAGGTCGATCAGCGCGGATAAATCGCTGCTGCGTACGGGACGAACAATCATGCTATCTCCTCAAACGGGCCGCCTTCGCCACCCGTGAAACTCGCTAAGGCGTTAAACCGCCACCAGGCGCACGCTGGCACCTTCACCGACGCCCAGGGCTTCGGCTGCTTCCAGATCCAGGGTCACCGGTTTACCCGGCGCGTAATCGAGTTCCAGCAGCACCGCGCGGTAATCCTGCAACTGCGCGTTGGCCACCAGGTACTGGCGCCCGGCACCTTTGACCGGCTCGCCGATCTTCACCGGCACCACACGGCTCTGGGCGATCGAACGGATCCCCGAAACACGCGCATGCAGGGTCGGGCCACCGTCGAAAATGTCGATGTAGTGATCGGTCTCGAAGCCTTCGCGCATCAGGATGTCGAAGGTGATCTGCGCACGCGGGTGCACCTGGCCCATCGCTTCCTGAGCGGAATCCGGCAACAGCGGCACGTAGATCGGGTAATGCGGCATCAGCTCGGCGAGGAACGTGCGGCTCTTCAGGCCACACAGGCGCTCGGCCTCGGCGTAGTTGAGGTCGAAGAAGTTGCGGCCGATTGCATCCCAGAATGGCGAGTCGCCGTTCTCGTCGCTGTAGCCGACAATCTCGGTCACCACCGAATCGGCGAAACGCTCCGGGTGACTGGCAACGAACAGCAGGCGACCACGGGAGTTGAGCTCGGCCCACGGCGACCCCACCAGTTCACGCTGCACGTAGAAACTGGTCAGCAAGCTGTTGCCGGTCAGGTCGTGGCATTGCGAAAGCACGTGGATCTTGTTGTGGATCTTCAGCTCACGGGAGGCGTGAACGAAGGTCTCGTTGCGAAAACTGTAAAACGGCTCCGAGTAGCCGGCCGAGGCGACAATGGCCGAGCAGCCGACCAGTTTGCCGGTGGCGGTGTCTTCGAGGACGAAGAAGTAGCTCTCCTCGCCGTTGAAACTCACTTCGGCAGCAAACGAGGCTTCGCTTGCGGCGATCTTGTCGCTCAGACGTTCCACGTCATCCGGCAAGGAAGTGACACCAATCGGACTGTCCGCAGCCAGACGCTGTACCTCGCCCAGATCAGCCATTTGCGCAGGGCGCATCACCAGCATGGTGTCACTCCTTTCTCTTATAAAAATTTACTGAAGAAAACACCGGACACTGTGGGAGCGGGCTTTTGTGGTGAGGGGATTTATCCCCGATGGGGCGCGTAGCGGCCCTCAAAAAGCTTGGGGCTGCTGCGCAGCCCATCGGGGATAAATCCCCTCACCACAAGCCCGCTCCCACATTTGATATTGCCCGGTATCAAAATTGGGTTCGACGCCCGAGATCCTCAGGCGTCGAAGGGTCTATCAGGCTTGCGTCAGTGCGGCGGCGGCGCGTTCGAAGCGGTCCAGACCAGCGTCGATATCGGCGTCTTCCACCACCAGGCTCGGGGCAAAACGAATCACGTCCGGGCCGGCCTGCAGAATCATCAGGCCTTCTTTTTCAGCGGCGTTGAAGATGTCCTTGGCTTTGCCTTTCCAGGCATCGCTCAGCACGCAACCGATCAACAGACCGAGGCCACGCACCTGAGTGAACAGGCCGTACTTCTCGCCAATCTGCTGCAGGCGGGTCTTGAATTTGTCGTGCTTGGCGTTGACGCCGTTCAGCACCTCAGGGGTGTTGATCACGTCGATCACCGCTTCGGCTACCGAACACGCCAGCGGGTTGCCGCCGTAAGTGGTGCCGTGGGTGCCGACCACCAGATGCTTGGCCAGCGCTTCGGTGGTCAGCATCGCGGCGATCGGGAAACCGCCGCCCAGGCTCTTGGCGCTGGTCAGAATGTCCGGGGTCACGCCGTAGTGCTGGTAGGCGAACAGATGGCCGGTACGGCCCATGCCGGTCTGCACTTCGTCGAACACCAGCAGCGCGTTGTGCGCGTCGCACAGTTCACGGGCACCTTGCAGGTAAGCCAGTTCGGCCGGCAGTACACCGCCCTCGCCCTGGATCGGTTCGAGCACGACCGCACAGGTCTTGTCGGAAACCGCCGCTTTCAGCGCGGCCAGATCGTTGTAAGGAACGTGGGTGATGCCGGTGATTTTCGGACCGAAACCGTCGGAGTACTTCGACTGGCCACCAACGTTGACGGTGAACAGGGTACGGCCGTGGAAGCTGTTGAGCGCAGCGATGATCTCGTACTTCTCGCTGCCGAACCGGTCGAACGCCACGCGACGGGCCAGCTTGAAGGCGGCCTCGTTGGCTTCGGCGCCGGAGTTGCAGAAGAACACGCGCTCGGCGAACGTGGCGTCGATCAGCTTGTGCGCCAGGCGCAGGGCCGGCTCGTTGGTGAACACGTTGGACACGTGCCACAGCTTGTTCGCCTGTTCGGTCAGCGCACCGACCAGCGCCGGATGCGCATGGCCCAATACGTTAACGGCAATCCCGCCGGCGAAGTCGATCAGCTCGCGGCCGCTCTGGTCCCAGACGCGGGAACCGGCGCCACGCACCGGAATAAAAGCGGCAGGCGCGTAGTTGGGAACCATTACCTGGTCGAAATCGGCGCGTTCTACCGCAGCGTGCTCAACGGACATCGGAGTCTCCTGAAGAGGAACACCCGCCTGAAACTGGCGAGCGATGGGGGGATTGTAAGGACAGTTTTCAGCCCGGCCTTGTCGCCAAGCGACAACTTCTTATAGCGCAAACCCCGGATTTTCCCGGGTTTACGGCAATGCGACATATAGCGTCGCAAAGGCGCAGTTTAACTGGCCGCAGCCGTTTGCGGCAGCTTGCTGATTTGTACCCGAGAACGAATTGGCGAGTGCGGTATATATGTACCGCACATCACCCTGAAGAGCCGTTTTTACCGGGCGGACTTTTCCAGCGCAGGCAACCGCCCACGCGCCGAAACAACCGGGCAACCCGATACACCCACGAAGGAGAGATAAAAGAGGCCAGGGTCGACGCTGCGAAACACTCGGCCCGCCCCTGAACAGGACGCGGATCAACCGCGCTCTGGCGGCACCGACGACAGTTCGAAAGGACTGCTGCTGCGCCGCTGGTTGCGATCTTCCCGCGGCGTCGCGCCGAAGAAGTTGCGGTAGGCACTGGAGAAATGCGGCCCCGAAGAGAAACCGCAGGACAGGCCGATCTGGATGATCGACTTGCTGGTCTGCATCAGCATCTGCCGGGCCTTGTTCAGGCGCAACTCCAGGTAGTACTGGCTCGGCACGCGGTTGAGGTATTGCTTGAAGATCCGCTCCAACTGGCGACGGGACACGCACACGTGCTGGGCGATTTCATCAGTGGTCAGCGGTTCTTCGATGTTGGCTTCCATCAGCAACACCGCTTGCGTGAGCTTCGGATGGCTGGAACCGAGGCGGTTCTGCAGCGGAATGCGCTGGCGTTCGCCGCCCTCGCGGATGCGCTCGACCACCAGTTCTTCGGACACCGCACCGGCCAGCTCGGCCCCATGATCACGGGCCAGCACCGCCAGCAGCAGATCCAGCACCGACATGCCGCCACACGCGGTCAGGCGATCACGGTCCCAGTCGAACAGGTGACTGGTGGCGATGACTTTCGGGAAGCGTTCAGCGAAATCGTCCTGCCAGCGCCAGTGTACGGCTGCACGATAACCGTCGAGCAGACCGAGTTGCGCCAACGGATAGACACCGGCCGACAGCCCACCGATCACGCAGCCAGCACGTACCAGTTGCTTGAGCGCACTGCTGAGGGCCGGGGCCAGGGTGGTCGGCGGCTCGTCGGCGAGCAGGAACAGTTTCTGGAAGTTTTCCAGCTTGCCGGTCCAGGCTTCGCCGGGCAGTTGCCAGGCTCCGTCGGCCGCCGCTTCAGGATTGGCTTCGGCCTGCAGGAACGACAGTTCGTAAACCACCTCCGGATGCACCCGCTGAGCAACACGCAAGGCCTCCTCCGCCAGCGCCAGCGTCAGAGCTTTAGTGCTGGGCCAAATCAGGAAACCAATTCGATGGGCAGTCATGGGCGGGCAATCCGAAACGAAGAACGGTGATGAAGGCATGGGCCAATGCTAGCCCGTAAATGAACGCAAATCTCGAAACCTGCAAAGCTCCCACTGTAGGAGCTGTCGAGTGAAACGAGGCTGCGATCTTTTGATTGTCAAAAGCAAGGGCAAAAGATCGCAGCCTTCGGCAGCTCCTACAGGGGATTGGAGCCAACCTTCAGGCTGCGAAGCATGCACTATTTGGGTGCATATCGGCAGCTCTGATTACTTGAGACTGCCCGACAGGAACTGCTGCAGACGCTCCGATTGCGGATTGACCAGCACTTCGCGCGGGTTGCCGCTCTCTTCCACCACACCTTTGTGCAGGAACACCAACTGGTTCGACACTTCACGGGCGAAGCCCATCTCGTGCGTGACCACGACCATGGTGCGACCTTCCTGAGCCAGCGCTTGCATCACCTTCAGAACGTCGCCCACCAGTTCCGGATCGAGCGCCGACGTCGGTTCGTCGAACAGCATCACTTCCGGCTCCATCGCCAGCGCACGGGCAATCGCCACACGCTGCTGCTCGCCACCGGACATGTGCCCCGGGAACGCGTCTTTACGATGGGCCACGCCAACCTTGTTCAGGTAGTGCTCGGCCTTCTCGCGCGCTTCAGCCTTGGACACGCCCAGCACGTGGACCGGCGCTTCCATGATGTTTTCCAGCGCGGTCATATGCGACCACAGATTGAAGTGCTGGAACACCATCGACAGGCGCGAACGCATGCGCTGCAGCTGTTTCGGATCAGCGGCTTTCAGCGCGCCGTCTTTGTTGGCCACCAGCTTCAGCTCTTCGTTGTTGAGCAGGATCTTGCCCGCGTGCGGCTGCTCAAGCAGGTTGATGCAGCGCAGGAAAGTACTTTTGCCGGAGCCACTGGAGCCGATGATGCTGATCACATCGCCGGCTGCCGCCTTCAGGGACACGCCCTTGAGCACTTCGTGACTGCCATAGCGTTTATGCAGGTCTTGGACTTCAAGTTTGTACATGCGGTCGGTTCTCACAAAAACAGTCAGTCAGTCGTTGAGCAAGCGCCCGTGACGCAGCGCTTCGCGCCCCGCCACCTTGGCCAGCCAGAAACCGGGTTGGGCATAGCGCAGCCGTTCAATGGCAAACAGCACCCCGGAGGTACCAGCACACACCGTGCTGACCCGATCGGACACAGGATCGATCACTTCGAAAATCTCATCCCCGGCTTCAACCCACTCGCCGGGTTTACGCAGAAAACTCACCACACCGGGGTGCGGCGCCAACAGTAATTCAGTGCCTTCGAACGGCATGCCTTCGCACGGTTCATTGGCCGGCTTCGGCCACTCGCCAGTGATCAGGCCTTGCTCGGCGAGGAACGCCAGAATGCCTTCGGCCCAGGCCAGCGCATCGTCGCGATCGGTGTTGGCCTGACCGCCCAGCTCGACAGTCGTCGCCAGGCACGCCAGCGGAATCTGCGCGTCCGGGAACTGCCGCGACAAACGCAGCCACGGTAACGAGCACGCCTCATCGAAGGAGCTGCCACCAGAGTCTTCCGCTAGCAAACCGACCTTCACATTCAGGTGCGCGGCCAGCGAACGCCACTGCGGCCAGTGCTGAGGCAGTGCATACATGTGCAGCGCGGCTTCGGCATCGCAGTGCAAGTCCAGCACCACATCGGCGGTGCAGGCATGGCTGAGCAACACGCGCTGCATGCCTTGCAACTGGCTGCTCGCCTCGGGCAATGCCGCCAGATGATCAGCCATGGCCTGACGGATCAGGCGAATGTTGGCGTGCGGATCGTCACCGAGACGCTCGGCCAGCGCCGCTGCAACCGGCGCGCTCAGCTCGACGAAATCGCGGTTGAAATTCTTGCCGCTGCCCGCCTCGAAGCGCCCCTGATGACTGCCTTGCAGCAATTGGCCGAGGCCCAGCGGGTTGGCGACTGGCACCAGCTCGATCACGCCGTTGAGCAGGCCTTGGGCTTCGAGTTCGCCAAGGCGCTTTTTCAGCTCCCAGGCGGTGCGCATACCCGGCAGTTCATCAGCGTGCAGGCTGGCCTGAATGTAGGCCTTGCGCTCGCCGCTCCCAAAACGGAAGACCGAGATCTTGCGCTCGCTGCCCAGATGGCTCCACGGCAATACGTGGTCGATGCGTTCCATATCAGTGCTTCCGCGGGGCCAGGTAGCTCAGCCAGCGACGCTCGGCCAGCTTGAACAGCTTCACCAGAATGAAGGTCAGGCACAGGTAGAACAGGCCAGCGGTGATGTACGCCTCGAACGGCAGGTAGTACTGCGCATTGACGGTACGGGCCGCGCCGGTGATGTCGATCAGGGTCACGATGGACGCCAGACTGGTGGTCTGCAGCATCATGATCACTTCGTTGCTGTATTGCGGCAGCGCCCGACGCAAGGCCGATGGCAACAGGATGCGCTTGTACATCTTGAAGCGCGACATGCCCATCGCCTTGGCGGCTTCGATCTCGCCGTTCGGCGTGGCCTTGAGGCTGCCGGCGATGATTTCGGCGGTGTAGGCGCTGGTGTTGATCGCGAAGGCCAGGCACGCACAGAACGTCGCGCTGGACAGCCACGGCCACATGAAGCTTTCACGTACCGCTTCGAACTGGGCCAGACCGTAGTAGATCAAGAACAGCTGCACCAGCATCGGCGTGCCGCGGATCACGTAGGTATAAAGCCACGCGATGCCGTTGACCGCGGTGTTCTTGGAAACGCGCATCAGGCCCAGCGGCAGTGCCGCCAACAGACCGAACAACAGCGACAGCGCGAGCAGTTTGAAGGTGGTCAGCAGGCCGCCGAGGTACAGCGGCATGGCCTCCCAAATGACGTTGTAGTCGAAGATCATAGATCAGCCGCCCTTACGCCTACCGAGTAGCGCTTCTCAAGGTGACGCAGCGCCAGCAACGAGACACTGGTGATCACCAGGTACATCGCCGCCACTGCGAGGAAGAAGGTGAAAGGCTCGCGGGTGGCGTCTGCCGCCTGCTTGGCCTTGAACATCATGTCTTGCAGACCGACTACCGAAATCAGCGCGGTGGCCTTGGTCAGCACCAGCCAGTTGTTGGTGAAGCCGGGAATCGCCAGGCGAATCATCTGCGGCACCATCACCCGGAAAAACACCTGAAAACTGCTCATGCCGTACGCCATGCCCGCTTCGGCCTGGCCCTTGGGGATCGCCATGAACGCACCACGGAAGGTTTCCGACAGGTAGGCACCGAAGATGAAACCGAGGGTGCCGATACCGGCGGCCAGCGGGTTCAGGTCGATGTAGTCGTCATAGCCAAGCATCGGCGCGACGCGGTTGAGCAGGTCCTGACCGCCGTAGAAGATCAGCAGGATCAGCACCAGGTCGGGAATCCCGCGAATCACCGTGGAATACAGATCGCCCAGCCACGCCAGCCAGCGAATCGGCGACAGGCGCAACGCGACCCCGATCAGCCCGAGAACGATGGCCAGGGCCATGGACGACAAGGCGAGCTGAAGCGTCAGCCATGCGCCATCGAGGATGACAGCCCCGTAGCCTTTCAACATGATTCAGGTCCTCGAAAGTTGGGATGAAAAAATGGCGCAAACCGCAGAGATCCTGTTGCTTGCGCCATTTCTGACTTGTCGCAGAGACGTGTTACTTGCCGTAGATATCGAAGGCGAAGTACTTGTCCTGGATAGCTTTGTATTTACCGTTTTCACGGATAGCCGCGATCGCCGCGTTGATCTTGTCTTTCAGCGCGTCGCCCTTGCGCACCGCGATGCCTACGCCGTCGCCGAAGTATTTGACGTCGGTGAACTGCGGGCCGACGAAGGCGAAGCCTTTACCGGAGTCAGTGTTCAGGAAGCCGTCCTGCAGCAGGGTGGCATCCGCCACGGTACCGTCGAGGCGACCGGCGGCCACGTCGAGGTAGATTTCGTTCTGCGAACCGTATGGCTTGATCTCAGCACCCAGCGGAGCCAGGACTTCGCGAGCGAAACGCTCGTGGATCGAACCACGCTGCACGCCGATGTTCTTGCCCTTGAGCTCAGACAGGTTGTCGCTGACAACGGTGCCTTGCTTCATGACCAGACGGGCCGGGGTGTTGTAGTACTTGTTGGTGAAGTCCACGGATTTCTTGCGGTCTTCAGTGATCGACATGGACGACAGGATCGCGTCGATCTTGCGCACTTTCAGTGCCGGGATCAGACCGTCGAACTCTTGCTCGACCCACTGGCACTTGACCTTCATTTCTTCACACAGGGCATTGCCGATGTCGTAGTCGAAACCAACGATGCTGCCATCCGGCGCTTTGGAAGCGAACGGAGGATAAGCCGCTTCGATACCGATCTTCAGAGGTTTTTCATCAGCGAAGGAATTCAGCGACAGCACGGACAGTGCCAGGGCGCCAAGCAGCACAAGTTTCTTCATCTTGGGACTCCATCGGTAAAGGGCAAAAACGGCAGAGTGAGCGACAGCCCAATATGCGAATGGGTGAATCGGGAAAGCGGTGCAGCATCGGTGGGAAATTTCCCGTTGAAACCACCAGGGGTTTCAACGTCAGCCACGATGAGCGAGTGATCGGCATTCTAACGACAGGCCCGAAGCCGATATTTCTTCAATGCGACAACTAATTACAGATGCACAGAGAAACCCGCTTGAGCGCATTGACAGCCTTGCAAATTCATGCAAGAGCGAAAGACAGTGAACCGATCTATGCTGCAAATTGCGGGCCTATTATTCGCAAACCCTTCTAATCCGGCAAGCGCAGCGTTGGGTCTTATTTTTCAGCGGGGATTTTGAGGCTCTAAAACGGGGCGATGCGTTTCCCTTCGCCCCGGTTTGACGCGGGCGGTTACACATTCGGTTACGTGGAAGGCAGGCGGTAACAGCGGGAAATGTCTTACGGGGGAGATCGATAATTATTGGTTGGGTGGTTTGGGTTTCTGACAGGGGAATACTGCGGCGTCTGACAGATGGCTATCGCTGGCAAGCCAGCTCCCACAGGGATTTCGATTGAGATTGAAATCCCGTTCACACCTCGGAAACCTGTGGGAGCTGGCTTGCCAGCGATGAGGCCGGCACAGCCAGCACAAACCCACCTGACACAAAAAAGCCCCGCCCGGCATCACCGGACAGGGCTTTTCAATGCATCAGAGAGGCTTAAGCCACATTCATCGTCTTGTGCGTATCAATCAAATGCTGCACCACACTCGGGTCCGCCAGGGTCGAGATATCGCCCAGCCCTTCGTACTCCGCCGTGGCGATCTTGCGCAGAATCCGCCGCATGATCTTGCCCGAACGAGTCTTCGGCAGCCCCGGCGCCCACTGGATCACATCCGGCGAAGCAATCGGGCCGATCTCTTTGCGCACCCAGTTCTTCAGTTCCAGGCGCAGTTGCTCGCTCGGCTCTTCGCCATTCTTCAGGGTGACGTAGACATAAATGCCCTGCCCCTTGATGTCGTGCGGCACACCGACCACCGCCGCTTCGGCGACTTTCGGGTGGGCGACCATTGCGCTTTCGATCTCGGCGGTACCCATGCGGTGGCCGGAAACGTTGAGCACGTCGTCCACGCGCCCGGTGATCCAGTAGTAACCATCGGCGTCACGCCGCGCACCGTCACCGGTAAAGTACATGCCGCGGAAGGTCTTGAAATAGGTGTCGACGAAGCGGTCATGGTCGCCATACAAAGTGCGCGCCTGACCCGGCCACGAATCGAGAATCACCAGATTGCCCTCGGCCTCGCCCTCGATGATGTTGCCGAGGTTGTCGACCAGCGCCGGCACCACGCCGAAGAACGGACGTGCCGCCGAACCCGGCTTCAGTGCATGCGCACCGGGCAGCGGGCTCATCATGTTGCCGCCGGTTTCGGTCTGCCACCAGGTATCGACGATCGGGCAGCGCGACTTGCCGACATTCTTGTAGTACCAGTCCCAGGCTTCCGGGTTGATCGGCTCGCCCACCGAACCGAGCAGACGCAGGCTACTGCCATCCGCACCCTCAACAGCAGCGGTACCCGACGCCATCATTGCGCGGATCGCGGTCGGTGCGGTGTAGAGGATGTTGACCTTGTGCTTGTCGACGATCTTCGCCACCCGGGTGATGTCCGGGTAGTTCGGCACGCCTTCGAACAGCACGGTGGTCGCACCATTGGCCAGCGGGCCGTAGACGATGTAGCTGTGGCCGGTGACCCAGCCGACGTCGGCGGTGCACCAGTAGATTTCGCCCGGACGATAGTCGAACACGCGCTCGTGGGTCATTGCCGCGTACAACAGATAACCGCCGGTGGTGTGCTGCACGCCCTTCGGCTTGCCGGTCGAACCCGAGGTGTACAGGATGAACAGCGCTTCTTCAGCGCCCATCTCTTTCGGCGCGCAGACGGTGCCCGCCACTTTCATCAGGTCTTCGTACCAGATGTCGCGATGCTGGTTCCATTTGATGTCGCCACCGGTGCGCTTGCACACGATGACTTTCTGGATGCTGCTGGTTTCCGGGTTGGTCAGCGCGTCGTCGACGTTGGCCTTCAGCGAGATCTTCTTGCCGGCACGAATGCCTTCGTCAGCGGTGATCACCACTTTCGATTTGCAGTCGATGATCCGCCCCGCCAGGGCTTCCGGCGAGAAGCCACCGAACACCACCGAGTGAATCGCACCGATCCGGGTACAGGCCAGCATGGCGACCACGGCTTCGGGGATCATCGGCATATAGATAGTCACCACGTCGCCGCGATGCACGTCCTGACCACGCAGGGCGTTCGCCAGTTTGCACACTTGTTCGTGCAGTTCGCGGTAGGTGATGTTGCGGCTTTCGGAAGGATCGTCGCCTTCCCAGATGATTGCGACTTGATCGCCGCGCTCGGCCAGATGACGGTCGAGGCAGTTGTAGGAAACGTTCAGGGTGCCGTCGGCGAACCATTTGATGTCGACATGGTGATCGTCGAAGGAAGTCTGCTTCACCGTGGTGAAAGGCTTGATCCAGTCGAGGCGCTTGGCTTGCTCGCGCCAGAAACCGTCAGGGTTGACGACCGACTGCTGGTACATGGCTTTGTAGGTCGCCTCGTCAGTCAGCGTATTGGCCAGAACCTCGGGACGAACGGGATACAGAGAAGCCGCACTCATCTTTCTTACCTCGGTGGAATAGTTGTTTTTGTATGACCCCGTTGTAGCCGGGCCGGCCCCATAGAACCATTCGACGATGGTTGTAGGAGCTGCCGCAGGCTGCGATCTTTTGATCTTGCTTTGCAAAAATCAAAGGCGAAAGATCGCAGCCTTCGGCAGCGCCTACAAGGGTTGGGCGGTGTTTTGTGGGGATTGTTACCAAAACCACCAAAAGTGTTTATCAAAACCCCACCTGTTTACCCCCACCCCACCTGCCTAAAATCCACCTCGCCGACAAGGCAAACGCGATTAACAACGTTACAGCCCCCACGAAGGCCGTTAATCCAGCTCTCAAGTAATAACTGCAAATGATGAAGTTCCACACGCAACCCTAAAAAGGTTGCGTGACCCCACTCGACCTCAAAAAGGTAAATCTGAAATGAAAGCTTTATTGGTTCTGGCCCTCAGCAGTCTGTGCGCAACCGCCATGGCAGACGAGGTCCCGACTGATGTCGCACAGCAACAACCGGCTATCGAGGAATACACTTACTCGACTCACCTGGACATCGCCAACGTAGTGTCCATGAGCGAAGTTCCAAACGTCTGCGAAGTTGTTCCGATGAAAATGGAGTACGACGACTCCAAGGGTCAGCGCCACATCCTGCGTTACAGCGTCATGGGCAATGGCTGCACCAATTGATGATTGAGACTGCACCGAATCGGACCGCTCAACGCCTCATTTGAGGGTCGATTCCAGCCCGGCTTCGGTCGGGCTCAGTTGTGTCTGGAGTCGTCAAAAATGCTTGCAAAACACTAGATGTAGTGAAAACCCGGTTTTTTTGTTCGTTTTTTGAGCAATTCCACAATCGCGAGATTTTTACGAAAAAAAATCTATCCCCGGCAAAGCCCTGTAAACCCGCACTCTCATCGAAAAACCAGCCTCCTCGACCGCGCCATGCGCGGATTCGCCTCAGCACAGCCGTGTTTTTTTCCCTATAATGCCGCCCTAATCGGGTCAGCAATATTCCCTTACAGGGAGCAAAAGCCATTCTGAAGCCCCGCAGCAGCGTCAACGCTGATCTGCGCCCGTCAGAGGCTCTCGGAAACCCGTACAAAATTCTGTTTTATTGCCTGCCTTGGCTGCCGCAAAAAACGATTCCTTAAGATCCAACGCGGTCTGTACGACCGTGTGAAAAACCAACCAATCAGGTTTCACACGGGGCGACAGGCCCTCACGCAGGAGACGACACGTCATGCTGAGCTGGGACGAATTCGACAAAGAAGACAGTGAAGTAGCAACCGTGAAAGGCGCCAACGCCGGCCACGCTACTGAAGCCAACATGGACCGCCTCGACAGCGCCGGCGGTGCCGCAGCGCTGGAAGCCCGCGCCGTGACCGCCGACGACTCGGCCGCCGTGGCCCGCGCCAAGGCTGCACTGGATTCCCTCGACGTCGCCGAAGGCCTCGCTGAACTCGAAGGCGCCTCCGCCCGCGTCGCCGTTGACGAAAAGCGCATGATCAACTGCCGCGCCGACCTCAACCAACTCGTACCATTCAAGTACGACTGGGCCTGGCAGAAGTACCTGGACGGCTGCGCAAACCACTGGATGCCGCAAGAAGTCAACATGACCGCCGACATCGCCCTCTGGAAAAACCCGGAAGGCCTGACCGACGACGAGCGCCGCATCGTGATGCGCAACCTCGGCTTCTTCTCCACCGCCGACTCCCTGGTTGCCAACAACCTGGTGCTGGCCGTGTACCGCCTGATCACCAACCCGGAATGCCGCCAGTACATCCTGCGCCAAGCCTTCGAAGAGGCGATCCACACCCACGCCTACCAGTACTGCATCGAATCGCTGGCCATGGATGAAGGCGAGATCTTCAACATGTACCACGAGATCCCATCGGTCGCCAAAAAGGCAGCCTGGGGCCTGAAGTACACCCGTTCGATCTCCGATCCGAAGTTCGAAACCGGCACCCCGGACACCGACAAAGAACTGCTGCGCAACCTGATCGCCTACTACTGCGTACTGGAAGGCATCTTCTTCTACTGCGGCTTCACCCAGATCCTCTCCATGGGCCGCCGCAACAAAATGACCGGCGTCGCCGAGCAGTTCCAGTACATCCTGCGCGACGAATCCATGCACCTGAACTTCGGCATCGACGTGATCAACCAGATCAAAATCGAAAACCCACACCTGTGGGATGCCGAGATGAAGGAAGAAGCGACCCAGATGATCCTGCAGGGTACGCAGCTGGAAATCGAATACGCCCGCGACACCATGCCTCGCGGCGTACTGGGCATGAACGCGGCGATGATGGAGGACTATCTGAAGTTCATCGCTAACCGTCGTTTGTCGCAGATTGGTTTGAAAGAAGAGTACCCAGGGACGACTAACCCGTTCCCTTGGATGAGCGAGATTATGGACTTGAAGAAAGAGAAGAATTTCTTTGAGACTCGTGTGATCGAATACCAAACTGGTGGTGCGTTGAGCTGGGACTAATGGTCTCGCTTGGCACGATTTGGCGATTGCTGCTTGAGTCGCCAAGTCGAGAATGCGAAAAGCCCCGATCTGATCGGGGCTTTTTTATGGACGGTTGGTAATCGTTTTTTACGCCTACGTCACAGCGCTCAATCTCCTACAGCACTTACAGCCGCGTCCCATTGAAGCCCGCTACAAGCACTACTAAGCTCTATCGCAGGTGCCTAAGAAACGCCCAACGTAGAAAGCTTGGTCAGTGACAGAGACGTGTGATTCGTCGGTGACAACTGCTCTGCTCGTTGGGATTTCTTAAGTCCGCTCTACGTTGGGGTCAGGTCCTCCCAAAATCCAAAACGTAGAGGTCATAGATATGTCTGATCCATGCTCGGTAACAGTATTCTCTCGCCACAACCTTTCTCTGCATGCCCTTCTACTCGAAAACCAGCCATGGTTCTCCGCCCGGGATGTTGGCCGTTTGATGGGCTTCCACCTGAATGATCGGGTGGTCAACAAGCTAGATAGCGATCAACGCCGCGTCATGTGGATTGAGTACTTTCGAGAACCTGAACAGCATCTGATGCTCAGTGAATCTGGGGTGTACGCGCTGTTGGTTTATCACTACGTTCCGGGGAATCGGTTGTTTCGCGAGTGGCTGACCAACGAGGTAGTGCCGACATTGCGGGATGCTGCGGATTCAGGAGATTCAAATCGGCCAATGTTGAGTTTGTTGGATTGGCCGGAGATGTCTTTGAGTTTGCTGCATTGGCAGGATGAGGGCTGGATTCGGCTTCGGGATATGCCTTACCTGTTAAATGATCAAAATCTACGACGAGCTTCTCTAGAGAAACCCTGGTGGCGGAGGGTTACGCAGGTGTTTCAGTCCTCGAAGCACTCGATGGGCTAGGGAGAGGTTTGTAGGATTGCGCGGGATCCGTCGCTGTTTTCTGTAGGAATTTTCGTAGACAGCAGTAATGGCCACTCAGTATCGTCCGAGGGTTTTCAACCCTCGGCGACTGTATGGATACGAAAAAGGAACAAAAAGGCTGGACCGATGAAGAATTGGAAGCCTCTGTCGATGCCTATCTCTCGATTCAAGTGAGATATCCAAACGATGAAAAATTCAACAAGTCTGCGGAGCACAAGCATCTGCAGGACGGTGTACTTGCTAATCGTAATACCAAGTCGATCGACTATCGCCTGCAGAACATCTCGGCATTGTTTGATGAGCTGGGGCTGAAGACGATTGTTCACTACAAACCAAAAGTTAACCTTGGTTCAGGTATCACTGCGCGCCTAACCAAAATTTTAGAGTCAAAAGCTATTCTGACTCGGAGTATCGGCTCTCCTTCTGACGAGGCTGCAATTCGCAATCGCCACATAAAGCCCACTAGAACACCGAACTTCGTAAGCGAACCGGAAAATGATGCACCGCCTCAACAAGGGGTGACCATAACCAAATACTTTGTTCGAAACTCCAAAATCAAAGGTTGGATTCTCGATAACGCTAAGGGTATCTGCGAAGGCTGCGGGCAACCGGCTCCGTTCGAAATGGATGGAGAGCCATATCTTGAAGTTCATCACGTTAAGCATTTGGCACAGCAGGGTAGAGATCGCAAAAGCAACACAGTTGCACTGTGTCCGAATTGCCATAGACGCTGCCACCATTCTAGCGATCGGAAGGAATTCACAGATTCGCTTTATCAAAAAGTGAAGCGACTGAAGCGCGAGTAACTGGTTTATATGGAACCTGTAGCGAGGGGATTCATCCCCGATCGACTGCAAAGCGATCGCCAAACTAACACTTTCTGACGATCGCTTTTTAATGGCTTGGGTCAGCTCCGCTGCCCATCGGGGATAAATCCCCTCACCACAATTGAGATGTGTTGCTGCAAAGTGGGTATCTGGCAGCAGGACTGAGTTGATGCCCGGGATCGCCAGCAGGCTGGCTCCCACAAATTCCGCATCATCTTGAAAACAATCAGTGCAACCCGCCGCGCCTCCCGCTATTAATACCTCTCCCCCACTCAAGGATCCGAGCCCCACCATGAAATTCGATCTCGCCTACTGCCTCAGCCTCGACGACAAGTTGTCGATCTATGACGTTCGCGATCTCAATTTCGATGAGACGGTGGCGTTCGATTCGGCCAAGGAACACTTCCAGTGCCCCAACGATGCCTGTCGTTTGGCGTTTGATGCCTCTAACGAGTTGGGCACGTTCAACGCCAAGAATGTGAATTACGTTCGCACGCCGCACTTCAAAAACCTGCCCGGTACGCAGCATGTGGCAGGTTGTCCGTATGTGAGTTTGAAGGCGTCGGCATCTGGCGTTGAGGCGGCGGATGGCGAAACGGATGACGCTCGCGAGGAGCATTTTCCGTCGGAGTTGTTGCTGACACGGCGTGAATATGTGCGCAAGCCTGCTGCGCCGGCGGGGGCGGCGGATGTGTTGCGGGATGATCCGGTGCGGGTGGCGCAGATGAGTTCCAGGGAGTCGCCGGGTCGTGAGACGGCGCCGGACAAGACCAGTGTGTTTGCGCATCCGGTGGAGTGTTTTGTGTCGAACTTCGCCGACAAGGAGTTGCTCAAGCGTATGCCGTTGAAAGTTGGCGAGCACACGGCGCCTTATGGCTCGTTCTTCAAGAAGATTGAGTATCTGACGGACAACAAGGGGCTGATTTACTGGGGCAAGATCAAGGAGATCAAGGATTACACCCAGAGTTTTCGCATCGATTTCGAGCAGAAGGTCTGGTTCAAGCAGGCGGATGAGGCGAAGAAGAAGCCGTATTCGGTGAACGTTTACTTGAGCAAGAAGTTGATCGACAACTACCGCAAGCGCAAAGCGTTTCTGGAAGAGATCAAGCACGCGATCGACAGTGACAAGGAGTTGTTCTGTTTCTTCTATGGCGTGACGCCGGAGTTGAAGCAGGTGCCGAGCAAGAAGAACCCCGAACAGACGTTCGGGGTGTTCAGTGCCAACATCGAGAACCTGGATCACTTTATTGTGCGGGAGGCGCCGGGGTTGGCGTGACGGTTGCGCCGGTACGTCTGGAAAGGCGCTGGTAAATTTAGCGGCGGATCATGACGGGGACTCGCAGCGGATGAAGGTAACAGATACGGAGCGCAGGTCACTCATCGCGGACAACATCGTCAACCCACTCAATTTCGTAGGGGCGGCGCACAATGTCGGAAACCAGCTTACGGGCGTCATCGCTCAAGATCGACAACTCTGCATCAGTCAGCAGGTCATGCGAAACCATCAAGGTCAATTTCCATAACGCGGAGGATCGAGCGAGGCCATCGAACATGCGCGCCATATCGCGATTGCGATCATTGATCAGTCCGTAAATCATGCCGTAACGGGTATGCGCCGAAAGGGCTCCGTGCTGGGTGATGGTTTTAGTATCGGCGAGAACGCCTTGGCAAAATCGGTCGAGTGCGATCTTGCGCAGTTCCTTGAACTTCTTCCAGTCACTTTCAATGATCGACATTGTTTCCCTCCGCGCTGTTTCTTGAGCTGTTCGATTGTTTCGGCCGGATGTCGAAGATACAAAGCAGCGGCTCATTTAGTCCACATACTCAGCATCACCAAGACCAGCAATCCGATATAGACCCAAGCATGCACCCGATCCGGTATCCGCCCGATCCACGGCGTGGCCAATCGAATCCCGACCAACGCCCCCAGCGTCAGCACCGTAAACGCCAGCAAATCCACACACCCGATAAACCACACGCCCAGATCCGTCTCGCTGAAACCGGCTAGCGCTATATACGTCAGCGTCCCGGCCACGGCTACCGGCACGCTCAGCGGATTCGCCATGGACGTTGATTGAGACATGCTCAACCCGCAGCGGCGCAGGAGTGGCACGGTCATGACGCTTCCTCCTACGCCGAGGAACGTGGCGATGGCGCCGATGCCTACACCGCCGGCGGATATTTCCTTGCGATTCAATCGGCGTGGGATGACGCCTTCGTCACGGATGAGGAAGCCGCGTCTGAGCAGGCAGTCGATGATGGTCACGCCGAGGTAGGCGATGAAGGCGTAGCGGATGACCTCGCCGCTGACCCACACCGCGGCGATCGCGCCGATGATCGCGCCCAGGGCGATGAAGCCGCCGAGGGGCCACAGGTAATGGCGGATCAGGTTGCCGGCGCGGCGGTGTTTGTCGGTGGCGATCAGGGCGTTGACGATCATCACGCAGGTCGAGGTGGCGACGGCGATGTGCATGGCCGATTGGTTGATGGGGTCGTCGACGCCATGACTGGCGCTGAGCATGCGGTAGAGCAGCGGCACGACGACGAAGCCGCCGCCGAAGCCGAAGAGCACAGCGGTGATGCCGGTCATACAGCCGAACAGGGTTAGCAGGAGGTAGAACACGGCGCGTCTTCCGGTGATGGGGAGCGGTCGACGATAGAGCGACGCGGCTTGGCCTGCTTCAGCAACTCAGCCAATAATGTTTGCGTTTACGCCAACTACCGGAAACGCTCGATGCGCAATATTTCGATCAATCTGCTGGATGACACGCCGCGCCCGGTGGTGGCGATCGGTACGGATTATTCCCACGGCCATCTGTTGCCATTTCATACGCATCGACGGGCGCAATTGTTGTACGGCGCGACCGGGGTGATGCAGGTTCGTACCCATGACGGCAACTGGGTGGTGCCGCCGCAACGGGCAGTGTGGATTCCGCCGGGAGTGGCGCATGAGGTGCTGATGCTGGGCGTGAGCACGCGCAGTCTGTACATCGAGCCGGGGTCGGTGGATTTGGGGCAGCGCTGCCAGGTGATCAGCGTTTCGCCGTTGATGCGGCACTTGTTGATGGAGGCGGTGGAAGTGCCGCTGGCCTATGACCTCGAAGGACGCGATGGCGTACTGATCGACTTGCTGCTGCATGAACTGGCGCGCAGTGCCCCTCTGCCCTTGCACATTCCGCTGCCGACTGACGGAAAGCTCCTCGCTCTGTGTCAGAACTTTCTGCATCAGCCGAACGCCCATCAGTCACCGCAACACTGGGCCGAGCAGTTGCACATAAGCTTGCGCACCTTCAACAGAGTGTTTCGGCAGCAGACCGGGTTGAGCTTCAGTCAATGGCGGCAACAGGCCTGCGTGGTGCTGGCGCTGGCGCGGTTGTCCGCCGGTGAAGCGGTGACGCGGATCGCCCTGGATTTCGGTTATGAGAGCCCGGCGGCGTTCTCGACGATGTTCCGGCGCATCCTCGGCCAGGCACCGTCCGTCTGGTTGGAGGCGGCGAACTAGGGCAAATCAAAAAATGCGTTTGATCCCGGCCGAAAACAACTGTACAAAAACCCAGTACATTTTCAATCAGCACTCTTGAGCCCGGAGCACACCATGGCCTCTCTTGCGATGAACCACATCCTCGAACGCATTGCCCTTTTCCAGTTCACCCCGACGCACTGCGTCCAGGCCCGAGCGATGCTGAGCTGGAGCGTGGAACAACTGTCGCGCGAGGCGGAGGTTGCGGTGGACGACATTCAGCGGTTTGAAGCGCAGCAAGATGTGGCGGATGCTGCGCGGCTGGCGCTGGCTTACCGGTTTGAGGCGCAGGGGCTGGTGTTCTTTCCGGGGTTTGCACCGGGTCGCAGTGCGAGTATGGGTGCGCCATCGGATGCAGTGGGGCGTGGGGATTATGCGATGGCTGAATGAACATTTGTGGTGAGGGGATTTACCCCCTCACCACCAAACATCAGCATTCACTAATGGGGGTCAGGCGTTCTGCACCACCCCTTCACTCTCCCCTTCAACCGCCAACCACCACGCACTCCCGCGCTGTGGTTGCATCAGGTTGAACGCCTCGCCCATTTGCGGCGTGGTGATCGCCACACTGCGCTCCCAGGCCAGTGACAGGATGCGATCAAACGGTTCGTGCCAGGCGTGCATGGCCAGGTCGAAGGTGCCGTTGTGGATCGGAAACAGCCAGCGGCCCTTGAGGTCGATGTGCGCTTGCAGGGTTTCTTCGGGTTGCATGTGCACGTGCGGCCATTCGACGTTGTAGGCGCCGGTTTCCATCAGGGTCAGGTCGAACGGGCCGTATTGTTCACCGATGCGTTTGAAGCCGTCGAAGTAGCCGCTGTCTCCGCTGAAGAAGATGCGGGTGTCGCCATTGATCATCACCCACGAGGCCCACAGCGTGCTGTTACTGTCGAACAGGCCGCGGCCGGAGAAGTGCTGCGAGGGCGTGGCGACGAAGCGGATGCCGGCGATTTCGGTGCCCTGCCACCAGTCGTACTGGCGGACTTTGCTGGCATCGATGCCCCATTTGACCAAGGTATCGCCGACGCCCAGCGGGGTCAGGAAGTAGTTGGTTTTGGCCGCCAGTTTCAGCACTGCCTGGTAATCGAGGTGATCATAGTGGTTGTGCGAGAGGATCACCGCTTCGATCGGCGGCAACTGGTCGATACTGATCGGCGGCTGGTGAAAGCGTTTCGGGCCGGCCCACTGCACGGGCGAAGCGCGCTCGGCGAAGACCGGGTCGGTGATCCAGAATTTGCCGCGCATTTTCAGTAGCAGGGTCGAGTGGCCGAGGCGATAGACGCTGTGGTCAGGCGCGGCCAGCAGGTCTTCAGTTGTCAGCGACTGCACCGGGATCGCAGCGGCGGGACGGGTATTGCGCGGCTTGTTGAAAATCATGTTCCACATGATCCGCAGCATCTTGCGCCCACCTTCGCGTTGCACCGGCGCATGGTTACGGAATAGCCCTTGATCCTGGCGAGAGGCTTCAGGCGTGGAAGTTTGATCCGCAGAAAAATCTGGATTGGCCATGACTGAGAGACTCCAGAAAAACCGCGCAATTCACGGTTTTTCACGGTGGGACGATAAATGGCCAAGGCACGCACGCATCAGCCGAACTGTCTGGTTTTTAGGTTGCGCGGATTAACGCAACATTACACTCGACGGTGTAGTTTCTAGGTTGCATCAAACCGGATGACAAGTAAACTGCGAAGTGTAATTCCACTCTTTCTCTGCCGAAGCGTACTTATGACAGCTGCACAGCGCCTTACCGACCGCAAACGCGAAGCCATCATCCAGGCGGCGATAGCCGAATTCCGGGCCAACGGGTTCGAGATCACCAGCATGGACAAGATCGCGGCTACCGCCGGGGTGTCGAAGCGCACGGTGTACAACCATTTCCCCAGCAAGGAAGAGCTGTTCGCCGAAATTCTCAACCAACTCTGGGCACGAATTACCGAAGAGCAGACGGTGAGCTACCGCGCCGATCAGCCGCTGCGCGAGCAACTGCTGCCCATGTTGCAGGCCAAACTGCAGATGATGGCCGATGACAATTTTCTCGGGCTGGCGCGGGTGGCAATTGCTGCCACCATTCATTCACCGGAGCGCGCGCAAGACATGGTGGCGCGCATGGGTGAGCGGGAAGAAGGCCTGACAGTGTGGATTCGCGCCGCATTGGCCGATGGTCGGTTGAAAACCGTGGATGCCGATTTCGCCGCGCAGCAGGTGCAGGGACTGTTGAAGTCATTCGGTTTCTGGCCGCAGATTTCCATGGGTTTGCCGCCGCTGGATGCAGACACTCAAAAAGCCGTGGCCGAGTCGGCACTTGAGATGTTTCTGGCACGTTATCAGCTCTGAACCGGCATTTTCGGCAGCCGCCCGGTGTCACCGACTCGAACTTTGAAAAACCGAAACCGTACCGACGCGCATTTTCTTGTACAACTCAAATGGGTTTGTATAAGATCAGCTCGTCAGCCTGGATGCTGGCACTTTGCAGTCAATGACAAATGCTCATCCAGCATTTGCTCTGCCAGCGCGGAAACAGGGACACAAACCTCGTCTTTCCCTACTTCCAGGTACTGCCTCTATGTTTTTCAAACGCCATCAGGCCGAGCTCAACGAGCTTCAACACACCATCACCGAACAAAACGGCCTGCTTGAAGCGATCAATCGCTCCATGGCGGTGATCGAGTTCGATCTTGAAGGCGTGGTGTTAAAGGCCAATGACAACTTCCTCAAAACCATGGGTTACCGCGCCGAACAGGTGATCGGCCAGCCGCATCGCTTGTTCTGCACCCCGGAGTTTGGCCGTAGCGCGCAATACACCGAACTGTGGTCGCGCCTGAAAAACGGTCAGTTCCAGTCCGGCACTTTCGAACGGATCAACAGCCAGGGCCAGCCGATCTGGCTGGAAGCCAATTACAACCCGATCAAGGATGCGTCGGGACGCGTGGTCAAAGTGGTCAAGTTCGCCATGAACGTGACGACCAAGGTGCAGCAGGAAAGCGAGGCCAACGCCAAACTGCAGGCAATCGACCGGGCGATGGCGGTGATCGAGTTCGACCTCGACGGTGGCATTCTCACGGCCAATCAGAATTTTCTGACACGCATGGGTTACACCCTCGCTGAACTCAAGGGTAAACATCACCGTTTGTTCTGCCGCGCTGAGCTGGTCAACAGCAGTGCCTACGAGGACTTCTGGCGACGCTTGAATCAGGGTGAACTGTTCCAGGGCCAGTTCGAACGCGTTGACAAGCGCGGCCAGAGTATTTGGCTGGAGGCCAACTACAACCCGGTGTATGACGCCGCCGGACGTTTGTGCAAAGTGGTGAAATTCGCCACGGACGTCACCGCCCGCGTCGAGCAGCACGAGCACGATGCCCGTAGCGCCAGCGCCGCTTATCACATCTCCGTGGAAACCCGGAAAGTCGCCGAGCAAGGCACTCAGGTGATCCAGCAGGCGGCCAGCGAAATGCGTGAAATTGCTGACGACATCGCGCAGTCATCAACGCTGATTGCGCAACTTGGCGAGCGCTCGGAGCAGATCACCGCGATCGTCAATACGATCCGCGCGATTGCCGACCAGACCAATCTGCTGGCGCTCAACGCGGCAATTGAAGCGGCGCGCGCCGGGGATCAGGGCCGCGGTTTTGCCGTGGTGGCGGACGAAGTGCGGCAACTGGCGGCGCGCACCAGCGGCTCGACGGCGGAGATTTCCAACATGATCGGCCTGATCCAGAGCGAGACACGGCAGGCGATCAAGAGCATGGAAGGCACCCGCGGGCGGGCGGCGCAAGGCGTTGAACTGGCGGATCAGGCCGGCAGCGTGATTCTGCAGATCCGCGATGGCGCCAGTGAAGCGGTGCAGGCGGTGAGCATGTTTGCCAATGAGCGGGCGCCGGGCTGAGAGACCGCGTCGCGGCTTTCGCGAGCAGGCTCGCTCCCACAGGTTCTGGGTTGATCACAAGTTAAGTGATCGACTCATCAATCCCTGTAGGAGCGAGCCTGCTCGCGAAAGGGCCATCAGCCTCGATGCAGGACTATAGTGACCTCCAGTCCCAAGTCCTGCCGAGCCCACCATGACCACAGAAAAACCCAACGTCCCCGCGCCCGCCCCGGTCGATCACCTGCGCTTCCACCGCCCCCACGCCCACCTCAACACCACCTTCGGCAACGATGCGTTCGCCCTGCGTGCCGAGGCCTTCGCACGGTTCTTCGGCACGCCGCTGTTTCTCGGCGCGCAAACGCTGATCGTCGCAGTGTGGATCGGCCTCAACGTCTCGGGCGTGACGCAGTTCGACGTCTACCCGTTCATCCTGCTCAACCTCGCGTTCAGCCTGCAAGCCGCCTACGCCGCGCCGTTGATCCTGCTGGCACAAACCCGACAGGCCGCGCGGGACAAGGCGCAGTCGGACGCCGACGCGCAACACCGTGAAGCGCTGGCGGTGGCCAACAGCGAGCGCCAGGCGCAGGCCGCACAGACCACCGCGCAACTGCTCGAATTGCTGGAACAGAACACCCGACTCACCGAGATGACCAAGAGCCTGACTGAACGCATCGAAGGCCTGACCCGCGAACTGCATGCGCACATCTGCCAGGATCCGCAACGCTGATCATGGCAGACGCAGCGCCCGCCCCAGTTCATCGAACAGCGTGACCACCGCGCGCAACGCGCGGCAGTCCGCGCGGGTCAGCAGCCACAGCGCGGTGTCATAGCCGTGCAGCGGTGCGCTGAGGGGCTGCAAACCTTCCGTGATCAGAAAGTCCGGCAACGCCGCCACGCCGAGACCGCCGCGCACCAGTTCCGTCACCGAGAGCATGCTGTTGCAGCGATAACTCGGGATCACGCCGGGCAACTGTTGGCGGCGCCAGGCGACGGTCGGGTGATCCGGCAGAAACTCGTCCGGGGCGATCCAGGTCAGCGCTGCCAGATCCGTCGCATCCACATTCTGCAGATACCGCGCACTGGCGCAGACCCGGTAGGAAACCTTCGCCAGTTGCCGTCCGACCAGATGCTCCGGCGGTGTACGCGTCAGGCGCAGGGCGATGTCGGCATCACGCCGGCTGAGGTTGGCGAAATCGTTGGAGGTGCTCAGCTCAAGAGTCAGCGCCGGGTAGTTCGGCATGAACTGCGCCAGCGCCGGCAACAGCAGGCCTTGCAGCACCGAATCGGTACAGGTCAGGCGCACCGTACCGCTGACCACTTCTCCGCCCTGCTCGACACCGATTCGCGCTGCTTCCAGCGCCTGCTCGGCGCGCTCGGCCTGCTCGGCCAGCGTCTGCGCGAGGGTGGTGGGCAAATAACCGGCGCGGCTCTTTTCGAACAATTGCTGGCCCAGCGCCGACTCCAGACGACGCACTGCGCGAAACACCGTCGACACGTCGACCCTGAGCAACTGCGACGCCCGGGCCAGAGAGCCGCCGCGTACCAAAGCGAGAATCAGCGCCAGATCGGGGTAGTCGAGTCGATAGTGCGTCGCTGCATTGATCACTTGGGAAAACGCCAATATTGAGTGCGTGAACGCCAATCTATAGTGAGCCCCGGTGATCGACAACTGCACACCCTCACCACAGAGGTTTACTTACTCAAATCAAGGAAATCCCATGGACGCCATTTCCATCGCCCTGATCGGCGATCACGACCCGCAAGTCACCGCCCACCAGGCGATCCCCGTTGCCCTCGGCATGATCGCCGAGCAGTCCGGCCACAATGTGCAATTCGACTGGCTGGCCACGGATCAAATCCACGTCGATACACCATTGGCACACTACGACGGCTTCTGGTGCGTTCCGGCCAGCCCTTACAAAAGTGAGGCCGGTGCACTCAGGGGCATCCGTTTTGCCCGCGAACAACAGCGCCCTTTCCTCGGTACCTGCGGCGGTTTTCAGCATGCGCTGCTGGAATTTTCCCGCAATGTGCTGGGCTGGGCCGATGCCGAGCATGGCGAAACGTCACCGGATTCGCCGCGAGCGGTACTGACGCCGCTGACCTGTTCGTTGGTGGAGGCGGTAGACAGCATTCATCTGGTCGCCGGTTCGTTGATCGCCAAGGCGTACGAAACGTCTGAAATTCATGAAGGTTATCGCTGCCGATTCGGTGTGAACCCACAGTTCGAAAAGGAATTACTGACCCCTCCGCTACGTGCCGTGGGGCACGATTCGGCGGGCGACTTGCGCGCGATCGAATTGACTGACCATGTGTTTTTTGTCGCCACGTTGTTTCAACCGGAACGTGCGGCGCTCAGGGGCCATGTCCCGCCGCTGGTGCGGGCGTTTGTCGAAGCGTGTGCGGAGCGACGTCCATGAAGCCGAACGAATCCTGCTTCGCGGTGATTTTCACCTCGACCCGCACCGAAGGTGACAACGGTTATGCCGCGGCCTCCGAGCGCATGATGGAGCTGGTCAGCCAGCAACCGGGGTTTCTCGGGATTGATTCGATTCGCGGGGAAGATGGCGTCGGGATCACCATTTCCTACTGGGAGAGCGAGGCGGCGATTCTGGCCTGGCGCGAGCATCCTGAGCACCGGGTGATTCAGGCGCGTGGGCGGGCGCAGTGGTATTCGACGTTTCAGACGCGGGTGTGCCGGGTGGAGCGGGAGTATCGGTTTGGGTAGGGAGTTGGGTGGTGTTCTCACTGGCCTCATCGCTGGCAAGCCAGCTCCCACAGGTACTGCGTGATCTTCAGAACAACGAATAACCTGTGGGAGCGTGGCTTGCCCGCGATGCGGCCAGTAGCGTCAATACAAAAACCTCAGCCCTGCACCAGACTGCGCACCGCCACAATCTCCGGCACCTCAACCTTGCTCATGTACACCCGCAACGGCTCAGTGATGTTGATCCGCTCATCGATGTTCTGATCCAGCAGCAACTGAATCAGCTCGCGCTTCAAGGTCATGGTGGTATCCGAAACCGGCGCCCAGACAAATTCGCTGGTGGGAATGATGCCGTCATCGGCCACGTCCATGCCGAACGAATCCTCGCTGAATCGCACGATGTACTGACCGGTCTTGCGGTTGAGGCCGACAAAACCCTTGAGGTCATCGGCGGCCTGACAGATGAGTTGGGAAGTGATGCGCATGGTAAACCTCACGAAAAATCATCGATGGTTTACACGCAGGGCAACAGACTCGGCGCGCCCTCTGCCGGAGCGTCTGCCGAGGCCAAGCGTACTGCAAACCGCGCCACAAAAGTGCAGGAAAAATCGCTTTTAATACGTTTATGTCGGTCTGGCGATAGCACGCAACCGATTCAGTTGTTAAAAGGTACGTCTTTGAAAATGCCCTGCGAAAGGAACTCGAACATGCCCGCCACTTTCACCAAAAGCGCCCTCATGCTGAGCCTGATGCTCGGTCTCGGCCAGGCCCACGCCGCCGCGACTGACGTCAACGCGCTGGCCGCCGCCCATGGCATCCCGCATCCAGCCGTGATCGCACACCGTGGCGCGTCCTTCGATGCGCCGGAGTCCACCGCCGCCTCCTACAAACTGGCCCGCGACCTCGGCGCCGACTACCTGGAAATGGACTTGCAGCGCAGCAAGGACGGCGTGCTGTTCGCCCTGCACGACAACAACCTGCAACGCACCACCGACGTCGCCACCAAATTCCCCGAGCGCAAAGACAGCCCGGCCACCGCCTTCACCATGGCCGAACTGAAAACCCTCGACGCCGGCAGCTGGTACAACAAGGCTTACCCGGATCGTGCACGTCCGACCTATGCCGGGCTGAAAATCCTCACCCTCGATGAAATCATCGACATCGCCCAGGCCAACCCGAAACACAAGCCGGGCCTGTACATCGAAACCAAGGAACCGCAACTGTTTCCGGGGATCGAGCATGACCTCAAAGAGAAACTGCAGGATCGCGGCTGGCTGAGCCCGGCCGGTTCGAAACTGGCCAAGAGCGAGCTGGGCGTCGGCCAGGGCAAAGGCAAAGTGATCCTGCAGACTTTCGAGAAGAACAGCCTCGAACTGCTGCAAAAGGAAATGCCGCAAGTACCGAAGATCCTGCTGCTGTGGGTCGGTGAAGGCAGCATCGAGCCAAAATCCAAGGTGACCTTTGCCGAATCCGGCGAGAAGGACAAGAACGTGTTCTACGGTAAGCAGGAGCCGAAGTCCGAAGCCGAATTCAAGCAATGGGTGGATTTCGCCAAGGCTCACGGCGCCATCGGCACCGGCCCTTCGGCCAAACTGACCCAGGGTGGCGATCAGAGCTACTCGGATCTGGTGCAACCGTGGATGAACCAGTACACCCACGATCAGGGCATGCTGGTGCACGTGTACACCGTCGATGAACCGGTGGACTTCGAGAAAGTCATGGCGGCCGGGGTTGATGGCATCTTCACCAACCGCGCCAGCGAATTGTTGAAGTTCTACAAGCGTCCGGCCAGTGCCAGTGTTGATCAGGTGTTGAAGAACAACGGGTTCTGATCTGAAAAAACCGAGGCGCCTTCATCGCGGGCAAGCCACGCTCCCACAGGTTTTGTGTCGGGCATGGCTTGCCCGTTTTGTATTCGGGGTTTTAAGGGTGAATTAAGTTGTGGTGGTTAACCTGAGCCCACTTCAACGAACAACCCAAGGAATGACCCGATGAAAACTTTGACTGCCCTGTTTACCGCCGCTGCCCTGACCCTGACTGCTGGCCTGGCCCAAGCCGATGTGCGTGTCGACCAGATCCCTGAGTTGGTCAAATCCGGCAAGATCAAGTCGCTGGAGTCGATGAACGCCGAAGCGCTGAAACTGCATCCGGGTGCGACCATCACCGACACCGATCTGGATAACCACTTCAACGGTTACGAGTACGAAGTCGAGCTGAAAACCGCCGATGGCAAAGAGTATGACGTCGACTTCGATGCCACCACCGGCAAGGTGCTGAGCAACAAGCAAGACACCTGATACACCGCCAACGCAAAGCCGCACGATCCCGGATCCTGCGGCTTTTTTGCGTCCGTTGCCCGGCGAATCACGCGGATGCCGCCTGAAGGGATGCCAAAACCGCCATCAGACGGCTAGTATGGCGACCATCAGATAAACAATTGCAGCCGAGAGCGATGGGCATGGGGCAGACAGCGGCAGCAGACATCGCAACGATCAAACGGATCAGCGCGGTTCCGGCGATTCTTCAGGTGATTCGCGAACTGACCGGCCTGCGCTTCGCCGCCGTGGCGCGGGTTACCGAGGAGTCATGGACAGCCTGCGCCGTCCTCGACCAGCTGGATTTTGGCCTGCAGGTCGGTGGCGAACTGGATGTGGTCACCACGCTGTGCCACGAAATCCGCGCTGCCCACACTTCGGTAGTGATCGACAAGGCCAGCGAAGACCCGCTCTACCGCGATCATCACACCCCGCGCCTGTACAAATTCGAGAGCTATATCTCGGTGCCGGTGTTCCGCACCGACGGGCGGTTTTTCGGCACGATCTGCGCCCTCGATCCGAACCCGGCACAGCTCAAGTCCAGCAGCATCCAGAGCACCATGGAGTCGTTCGCGCGGATGCTTGCGTTGCAGATCGAAGCCGAGGAAAACGCGCAGCTCACCGAAACCGCGTTGTTGCAGGAGCGCGAAACCGCCGAGTTGCGCGAACAGTTCATTGCCGTACTCGGCCACGACTTGCGTAACCCGTTGTTCGCGATCAGCGCTGGCGCCGAGATGCTCCTGCGCAAGCATCCGGATCCGGCCATCGACGTTCGGGTACGCAATATCCTCGGCAGTGCGCAACGGGCAACCCGGCTGGTGGATGACGTACTCGACTTTGCTCGCGGACGCTTGGGCAAGGGCATTCCGGTGAATATCCAGCCCTGCGCCGATTTGACCGAAGCCGTGCAGCAAGTGGTAACGGAAATTCGTAACGTGCATCCGCAGCGCACCATTCACGCGTCCATCGGTGACTTGCAGGGCTTGCCCTGTGACCGCGCGAGAATTGCTCAACTGCTGTCGAACCTGCTGGCCAATGCCGTGGCCCATGGCGACCCGGCGGGTGACATTGAGGTCATCGCGCAAGTCGAGCACGGCGCGTTGATGCTGGCGGTGAAGAATCAGGGGCATATTCCCAAGGCGGTTTTGCCGCATCTGTTCCAGCCTTACTCGCGCCCAAGCGCCAGCACGCCACAGGCTGGGCTCGGTCTGGGGCTGTATATCGCCAGTCAGATCGCCCAGTCCCATGGCGGGCATTTGCATGTGGCGTCCACCGCACAGAGCGGCACGCTGTTCACCTTCAGCCTGCCCACTGCCTGAAACACCACAAACTCAAATCCACCACAGATCCCTGTGGGAGCGAGCCTGCTCGCGAAAGCGGTCTGTCTGCCACATCTGAGGCGACTGGCACTGCGCCTGCGCGAGCAGGCTCGCTCCCACATTGGACCTTCAGTGCTCTTGAGAAATCAGGCCGACGTGCTGACCAACGACCCCGAGCTGCTCGACCCGGAATCCTGCAACGCCTGCAACAATGCCGCCGTCGCGGTCTGCAACGAAGCCGAAGTGCTGGAGATTTGCGACTCGGCGGAGGCCACGTCAGCCGCTTTGGCATCAGCGTCTTCCTGCTTGGCCTGAGCCGCTTGCAGCGCTTGCTGTTGCTCCTGCAATTGCTTTTGCAGCTCGGCGATCTGCTTGCGCAGTGCTTTCACCGAATCCGATTCACCGCTGCTGTCGGAACTGCTGTCGCCTGCCGGAGCCGCGCCCCCGCCGGCCGCCACTTTGCTGGTATCGGCGCTGACGCTTGCGCTGCTGGTTGCAGTGGCCGAGGTGTCTTCACTGGCGTCACTGATTTTGGTTTTGCTGGTGGCGGTGGTGACGGTTTGATTGATTGAAACAGAGGTGATGCTGACCATGGGCTGGCTCCAATGCCGGTTATAGATAACCGGCCATCGGCGGCACTCGCACGGATTTGAGATCGACTGTGTACCGACTCGGTAACCGAACCGGTACACGTCGGCGGACGTCAGGCGCTCAGGCGCGCGGTGACCTCATTGAGTTGCCCGGACAGGCCATGCAGATTCTGGCTGGCACTTTCGGTGCGCTGCACGCTGTTGAGGTTGGTGCTGGCGATGGACGTGATCTCGGTCAGGTTGCGCGAGATGTCTTCGGCCACCGAGGTCTGCTCTTCGGCGGCGGTGGCGATCTGGCGGTTCATGTCGCGGATCGCTTCCACCGCATGGGTGATGCGCTCCAGCATCGCACCGGCCTGAGTCACTTGTTCGACGCTTTCGTCGCTGCGCGCCTGACCGCTTTCGATCGCTTGCGCGGCATCCACGGCACCGGTCTGCACGTTCTGAATGATCTGATTGATCTCGATGATCGACTCGGCGGTACGCTGCGCAAGGTTGCGCACCTCATCGGCGACCACCGCGAAACCGCGTCCGGCCTCACCGGCCCGTGCCGCTTCAATCGCTGCGTTGAGCGCCAGCAGGTTGGTCTGTTCGGCGATGCCGCGAATCACTTCCAGCACCTTGCCGATGCGCCCGCTGTCGCTTTCCAGGCGACGAATCACTTCAGCGGTGTTGGCGATTTCGCCACGCATCCGGGTGATGGTGTGGATGGTGCCCTGCATGACCTTTTCACCCTGCTGGGCGGACTGGTCGGCATCGTCGGCAGCCCGCGCCGCATCCGCCGCATGCCGGGCGACTTCCTGGGCGGTGGCGGACATTTCGTTCATTGCCGTGGCCACCTGATCGGTGCGGTTGAACTGCTCGTTGGTGCCGCCGGCCATGGTCGTGGCGATCGCATTCAGTTCGCCGCTGGCGCTGTCCAGATCACTGGCACTGCGTTGCAGGTGAGTGAAGGTTTCGGCGAGGAAATCGCGCAGGGTATTGGCGGCGGCCGCAAGGTTGCCCAACTCGTCCTGACGGTCGTTGGCGACGCGCTCGGCGAGGCGCCCACGGCTCAACTGGGTGACGTAATCGATCAGTTTGCGGATCGGTTCGATCAGGTTGCGGTTGACCAGCCACAGGCTGAGCAAGCCGATCAGCAGACCCGAACCGAGCATCACCACAATCCCCAGCAGCACGGTGCTGTCGGCACTGGCGCTGTTTTGCGCCGACTGTTCGGTGCCCTGCTTGCGCAGCTCGGCGACCAGTTCGCTCATCTGATCGCTGGTGGCGCGGTCCACGCCTTTGACCGCACTGTCGCCAGCCGTTGGATCGGCACCGGCCGCGACGTAGGCATCGCGACCTTTCTGGTAGGCGCTGCCGAGTTGGCGGTGCTCTTCACGCAGGCGTTCGATGCGGGTTTTCAGCGCCGGCTCCAGGCCTTTCTGGCCGGCCAGTTCACCGAGAATGTTCTGCACATCGCGCTGACGATCTTCGAACTGGCTCCAGTATTTGGCCAGGTCCGCCGGTTGCTTGCCGCGCAGCAAGACGTTTTTCCACTCCTGCACCTGCACCTTGAATTGCAGGTTGGCCTCGTCGATCAATTGTGAGGTGTGCAAGGGGCCGGCGATCAATTGGCTGTAGTTCTGCACGCCATTGGACAGGAAATGAAAGCAGGCCAGTGCGATCAACAGCATCGCCAGCAGGCTGCCGCTCAGCAGGGCGAGAATTTGTGCTCTCAGGGATTTTTGCAGCATCGCGAGATACTCAGGACAGGGATGAGGCACGCCCGATAAGGCGTGGAATTTTGCCGGACATCCGTGTCGGCGAGCCTTGGCTCATGGCCAAGCGCGCGCAACGTAACCCAAGCGTGATCGGCGCACCAGAGCGCTTCTTGAAGGAAATCCGACCGCCGGTAAGACATTGATCTGGCGTCATTTTGTCGTCACACAAGTGTCATATCCGGTTGCGATGATGCGGCTCAGGTGAATCTGAAAACTCCACGCCAGACGCCCTCCTCGCAGCGAGCCTCCATGAACCACAGCCTCGACCTCAGTCATCGCGATCCTGATTTGTTCGGTCTGCTTTACGGCTTCCGTTTTCGTCCCGGTGAGCGTGGCCGCGAAGTCGATTCGGCGACCGCCCTGCGTTGTCTGCAAGACGACAGCGACCGTGATGAATTCCTCTGGCTGCACCTGAACCTGGCGCACGCCGCGTGCGAGCGCTGGATGAAAAGTCATCTGCAATTGCCCGAAGAGTTTTTCGAGGCGCTGCACGAAGGTTCGCGCTCGACGCGCATCGAACACGTTGACTCGGCGTTGCTGGCAGTGGTCAACGACGTGGTGTTCAACCTCAGCAGCATGGTGTCCTCAGACGTGTCGACGCTGTGGGTCTGCGTGCGCAGCAAACTGATCGTCAGCGCACGCCTGCAACCGCTGCACTCGGTGGACAAATTGCGTTCATCGGTAAAGGCCGGCGAATGCTTTCGCTCGCCGTCGGAACTGCTGGTGCACTTGCTGCGTGATCAGGGTGAAGTGCTGACGCAGATCGTGCGCAAGACCAGCATGAGCGTCGATCTGGTCGAGGACGAATTGCTCTCCTCACGCCTGTCGACCAACCGCGCCGAACTCGGCGCCAACCGTCGGGTGCTGGTGCGCCTGCAACGCCTGTTGGCGCTGGAGCCGGGCTCCTTGCTGCGCTTGCTCAACCGGCCGCCGGCGTGGCTGCAGAAGGAGGACGTCAAGGAGCTGCGCAAGTCCACCGAGGAATTTGCGCTGATCATCAACGACCTCACCGCCCTCGGCGAGCGGATCAAACTGCTCCAGGAAGAAATCGCCGCCAACCTCAACGAACAGAGCAACCGCACGCTGTTCACCCTGACCGTGGTCACGGTGCTGGCGCTGCCGATCAACATCATCGCCGGTTTCTTCGGCATGAACGTCGGCGGCGTGCCGCTGGCGACGGATCCCGAGGGGTTCTGGATTCTGGTGGCGCTGGTCGCGACGTTTACCGTGATTGCCGGGCGCTGGGCGTTTCGCAAGCGTGGGGATTATTAAGATCAAAAGATCGCAGCCTGCGGCAGCTCCTACAGGGCACGGTAANGTAGGAGCTGCCGCAGGCTGCGATCTTTTGATTTTCGCTATCAGATCAGCGGTGAGCTAATCCGCCAAACACTGATCTATCGCAGTCTCTCTGTAATATTTAGCAACGATCATGACGAACAAACCTTCCCTCGCTCAGGATTGTCCGCTCATGGCTACTCCCTCCCTGACCGCCGCCCGCCCCGCGTCCGCCCACGGCGGCCGGCCGGCACTTGATAAGAAACCCGGTCCGTTCACTTACGTGGTGTTCTTCGCGGTTCTGGCCATGGGCATGTTGTTCACCGCTTACAGCCTGATGCACGACATGCATGAGCTGGGCACCACCGTCACCACCTGGACCCCGTTCCTGTTGCTCGGCGTGGCGTTGCTGATTGCGCTGGGCTTCGAGTTCGTCAACGGTTTCCACGACACCGCCAACGCGGTCGCGACGGTGATCTACACCCACTCGCTGCCGCCGAATGTGGCGGTGGTCTGGTCGGGCTTCTTCAATTTCCTCGGGGTGCTGCTGTCCAGCGGCGCGGTGGCGTTCGGCATCATCGCCCTGCTGCCGGTGGAGCTGATTCTGCAGGTCGGTTCGTCCGCCGGTTTCGCGATGATCTTTGCCCTGCTGATCGCGGCAATTCTGTGGAACCTCGGCACCTGGTGGCTGGGCCTGCCGGCCTCCTCTTCCCACACGCTGATCGGCTCGATCATCGGCGTCGGCGTGGCCAATGCCCTGATGCACGGACGCGACGGCACCAGCGGCGTGGACTGGGCGCAGGCAACCAAGATCGGTTACGCGCTGTTGCTGTCGCCACTGGTGGGCTTCGGCTGCGCGGCGCTGTTGCTGCTGGCCATGCGCGCCTTTATCAAGAACCGCGCGCTGTACAAGGCGCCGCAAGGCAACAACCCGCCACCGTGGTGGATTCGCGGTTTGCTCATCGCCACCTGCACCGGTGTGTCTTTCGCCCACGGCTCCAACGATGGGCAGAAAGGCATGGGCCTGATCATGCTGATTCTGGTCGGCACCCTGCCCATGGCTTACGCCTTGAACCGCACCATGCCCGCCGATCAGGCGCTGCAGTTTGCCGCTGTCGCCGAAGTCACCCAGCAAGCGCTGGTGAAAAATACCCCGCTGCCAGCCCCGGTCGATCCGCGTCCGGTGCTGTCGGATTACGTGCGCAGCAAGCAAGCCACGCCGCAACTGATCCCCGCCCTCGCCGCCCTGACCGGGCACATTGGCGAAGAGGTCAAAGGCTATGGTTCGCTGTCGAAAGTCCCGGCCGAAGCCATGGGCAACGTGCGCAACGACATGTACCTGGCCAGCGAAAGCATTCGCTTGATGGAGAAGAACAAGGTCGGCAATTTCGACGCCGACACCACGGACAAACTGCAACTGTTCAAACAGCAGATCGACAACGCCACACGCTTCATTCCACTGTGGGTGAAGATCGCCGTGGCCATCGCCTTGGGGCTGGGGACCATGGTTGGCTGGAAACGGATTGTGGTGACGGTCGGCGAAAAGATCGGCAAGACCCACCTGACCTACGCCCAGGGCGCCTCGGCGGAAACCGTGGCGATGCTGACCATCGGCGCGGCGGACATGTTCGGTTTGCCGGTCTCGACCACCCATGTGCTGTCATCGGGCGTGGCCGGGACCATGGTCGCCAATGGCGGTGGCTTGCAGATGAAGACCATCCGCAATCTGCTGATGGCGTGGGTGCTGACCTTGCCGGCGGCGATTCTGCTGTCGGGCAGCCTGTACTGGCTGTTCACCCAAATCTTCTGACTCCACAAATCCCTGTAGGAGCTGCGGCACGCTGCGATCTTTTGNGATCTTTTTGTTAGAAGCAAAATCAAAAGATCGCAGCGTGCCGCAGCTCCTACAGGGGGATGTCGTCAGAGCGTCGAGCGGATGACCTCCCCCAACCACTCCATGAACACCCGCACCCGCAGCGGCAAATGCCGTTGCCGCGCATACAGGATTGAAATGCCCATCGCCGGCGCGGTGAACTGCGGCAGCACCGTCACCAGCTCTCCGGTGTCCAGGTGCGGCTGCATGCCGGTGCGCGGCACCTGGATCAGGCCGAACCCGCCAAGACAGGCCGACTCATAGGCATCGG
This sequence comes from Pseudomonas sp. 22189, assembly GCF_052045635.1. Taxonomy (NCBI): domain Bacteria; kingdom Pseudomonadati; phylum Pseudomonadota; class Gammaproteobacteria; order Pseudomonadales; family Pseudomonadaceae; genus Pseudomonas; species Pseudomonas sp. 22189. The sequence continues at coordinate 60,610 of NZ_JBQEPG010000001.1, read as the reverse complement.
TGCTGTTGACCGTGACACTGCCGGCCATCGGCAGGCGCCGCACCTGACCGCCCTGTTCATACACAAACCCTTCCGAGCGCGAACCGAGCACCCCGACGTAATGCACCAGTCGATGCTGCGCCAGATCCTCCAGCGTCTGCGGCACGCCGTAGCGTTCAAGGTACGCGGGGCTGGCGCAGTTGATCATCGGGAAGTCGCCCAAATGCCGCGCCACCACCGACTGATCCGGCTGCGCGCCGATGCGCACCACGCAATCGAAACCCTCGCTGAGCAGATCGACGCGGCGGTCGGTGCTGCTGATTTCCAGTTCCAGATTCGGGTGGCGCGCCATGAACTCCGGCAGCAGCGGCATGATCAGGCGCCGCGCGAGGATGTTCGGCATGTCGACACGAATCCGCCCGCTCAGCGAGGCCGGATCCTGGCGAAACAGCCCCTCGATCTCGTCCATGTGCGACAGCAGATCCTTGCTGCGTTCATACAGCACCAGACCGTCCTGCGTCGCCTGCACCTTGCGCGTGGTGCGTTGCAACAGGCGCGTGCCAAGCAGGCTTTCCAGGGCCTGCACATGCTCGGACACCGTCGAGCGCGGCAGCCCGAGACTCTCGCCGGCCAGGGTGAAACTCGACAGTTCGCTGACCCGGACGAAGGTGCGCAGCAGTTCCAGTTTGTTCATAAGAACACCCGTTGATTGTTCGGCTGATCCGATCAGTGATTCCGGTTTCAGCCTGTTTATCACCCCATGGCGGATAAATAAACTTTGCTCATCCCCACTCACCGCAATCGAGGATTTCACATGAGCCGCAAAATCGCATTGATCACCGGCGCCAGCCGTGGCCTGGGCAAGAACGCCGCCCTGCACCTCGCCGCCGAAGGCGTGGACATCATCGGCACCTACAACAGCCGCGCCGATGAAGCCCAGGCGCTGGTGGCTGAACTGGAACAACGCGGCGCCAAAGCCGTGATGCTGCAACTGGATGTGGGCCGCAGCGAAACCTTTGCCGATTTCGCTTCGCGGGTTGAGCAGGCGTTGCAGTACTTTGATCGTCCGCGCTTCGACTTCCTGATCAACAACGCCGGGATTGGCGTGCACGCGCTGTTTGCCGAGACCACCCCGGAACAGTTCGATCTGCTGATGAATATCCAGCTCAAAGGGCCGTTCTTCCTGACTCAGCAACTGCTGCCGCTGATCAATGACGGTGGACGTATCATCAACATTTCCAGTGGGCTGACCCGCTTCAGCCTGCCGGGCTACGCCGCCTACGCAGCGATGAAAGGTGCGATGGAAGTGTTGACCCGCTATCAGGCCAAGGAGCTGGGGGCGCGGCAGATCGGCGTGAACATTCTGGCGCCGGGCGCTATCGAGACTGATTTTGGTGGCGGCGCGGTGCGCGACAACGCGGCGTTGAACGCGATGGTCGCCAGCAACACCGCACTGGGTCGCGCCGGGCAACCGGATGACATCGGTGGCGCACTGTCGATGCTGCTGGCGCCGGGTGCGCAGTGGATCAACGGGCAGCGGGTTGAAGCATCGGGCGGGATGTTCCTCTAAACCCCCGACTCACTAAAAACTTTCTTGGTGAGAGCCTCTGTGGCGAGGGGATTTATCCCCGATGGACTGCGCAGCAGGCCCTTCTTTTCTTGANAAAAAGAGGGGCCGCTACGCGCCCCATCGGGGATAAATCCCCTCGCCACAGGTTTTGCATTAGCCACAGGTTGTGGTTATCCCGCGCATACCCGGCGGGTCACAAACCGCTCGCGCACCACGTCATACCCCCAGTGATACACATAGGTGTACGGCAGGAAAAACAGCAGCACGCCGATGTCCAGCAAGAACGCCTGCCACAGGCTGACCGACAGCCACCAGGCAATCAGCGGTACGCCCATCACGATCAACCCGCCCTCAAACAGCAGCGCATGAACCACACGCGTCCAGGCGTTGTGCGCGACGTGCAGGCGTTTGAGCATGCGGTCGAAAAAGCCGTTGAACAGCACGTTCCACGCCAGCGCCAGCGCGGCAATCAGCACGGTCACCGCGCCCATGTCCAGCAGCGGTTTGTCCATGATCCACGCCAGCAACGGCGTGCAGATCAGGATCGCCAGACACTCGAAACCGATGGCCTGGAGGATACGTTCAGTAATGGATTTGCTGGCAGTCATGGCCTGACTCCTTGAGTGAAGATAGTTGCCATGATCCATCGTCGCCCCGATACTTCATAACCAATAACCATCGATCAAGGCGATAGTTCATGGCTTCGCAGGAAGTGCTGTTGGCGTTTGTGCAAGCGGCCACTCAGGGTTCGTTTTCGGCAGCGGCGCGCAAACTGGGACGCAGTCAGTCGACCATCAGTGCGGCGGTGGCCAGTCTGGAGATCGATCTGGATCTGATGCTGTTCGACCGCAGCAGCCGCAAACCGACCCTGACCCCGGCCGGGCATGTGATGCTGCAACGGGCCGAGGCGATTCTGGCGGCCACCCATCGTATGGCAATGAGCGCCCGGCAACTGGCCCAAGGCGTCGAGCCGAAGCTGACCGTGGCGATTTCCGACACCTACCAGTCAGCGCGATTTGAAGCGGCACTGGTCGATTTCGAGCAACGTTATCCGGACCTGGAGCTGGAATGCCTGATTGCCGAATGCGACGACCTGATCGAACTGGTTCAGCGTGGCCGCGCCCATCTGGCGTTTGCGGAGATGCGCGACAGCTATCCGCCGGACCTGGTGACCTCGACGGTCGCCGAGCGCACCGACATCGCGCTGTTCGTCAAACGTGACCACGTGCTGACCAGCCTCGAACAGGTCGATCAGCAGGTGCTGGAGCAGCATCGCGAGTTGCGCCTGGCGACCATCGTCAATCCCTACGACAGCCGGGCCAAAGGCCGGGTGTGGTCCGCCCCGAGTTACCTGATGCTGATGGAGATGGCGGAGATGGGCTTCGGCTGGGCGGCGTTGCCACGCTGGCTGGTGGCGCGTTTCGGCAATGGCTCGCTGGTGGAGCTGACGGTGCGTGGCTGGCCACGGCCGGTGTATGTCGATGCGTTGTGGTCGCGGGTCTATCCGCCGGGGCCGGCGGGGAGCTGGTTGCTGAGCAAGATGCTGGAATAGCGGCGCGCCCATTCGCGAGCAGGCTCGCTCCCACAGAGAAATGCATTCCAAAGGTGGGAGCGAGCCTGCTCGCGAAGAGGTCGGCAGTGCCAGCGAAGCGTTCAGCTCAGTCCAGTTCGCTCAGCCGCCCCTCGATAAACCGCCGCTCCGGCTCTTGCCGGGTCAGCTCCAGTGCTCGCCGATACGCCGCCCGCGCCTGCTCTACCCGACCCAACTGCCGACAAAATTCCGCCCGCGCCGAATGCGCGAGGTGGTAATCCTGCAATTCGCCGCGATCCAGAATCCCCTCGATCAGCGTCAGCCCGGCCAGCGCCCCATCGCGCTTGGCCACTGCCACCGCGCGGTTCAACTCGATCACCGGCGACGGCACCGCCCGCAACAGCACGTCATACAGCCCGACGATCTGCTGCCAGTCCGTATCCGCTGCTGAAGGCGCCTCAGCATGCACCGCAGCAATCGCCGCTTGCAGGCAATAAGGCCCGAAACGCCGCGTACTCAGCGCACGCTCGATCAGCGCGCAACCCTCGGCGATCAACCCGGCATCCCAGCGCGAGCGGTCCTGATCGTCGAGCAGAATCAACTCCCCTTGGGCCGAGGTTCGCGCCGGTCGCCGCGACTCATGCAGCAGCATCAACGCCAGCAAGCCCATGACCTCCGGCTCCGGCAGCAATTCCATGAGCAAACGCCCGAGCCTGATCGCCTCACGGGTCAGGTCTTCACGGATCAACTCAGCGCCCATCGACGCCGAATAGCCTTCGTTGAACACCAGATAAATCACCCGCAACACACTGTCGAGGCGCTCCGGCAACTCGTTCAGGCTCGGCACCTGATAAGGGATTTTCGCATCGCGAATCTTCGCCTTCGCGCGCACGATGCGCTGAGCAATCGCCGCCGGAGCCGAAAGAAACGCGCGGGCGATTTCCTCGGTGGTCAGGTCGCAGACTTCACGCAAGGTCAGCGGCACTTGCGCATCCGCCGCCAAGGCCGGGTGACAGCAGGTGAAGATCAGCCGCAAGCGGTCGTCTTCCACGTCTTCGCCACTCCAGTCGGCCTGTTCCAGTTCTTCGAGCTGCGCCAGCAACAGCGGCTGCGAGGCCTTGAAGCGGGCGCGGCGGCGCAACACATCGATGGCCTTGAAACGCCCGGTGGACACCAGCCAGGTGCGCGGATTGTCCGGCACACCGTCGCGCTGCCAGCGCTCGACCGCGACGAAGAAGGCCTCGTGCAAGGCTTCTTCGGCGAGGTCGAAATCGCCGAGCAGGCGAATCAGGGTTGCCAGAATCCGCCGCGAGTCTTCGCGATAGACCTGCTCGACCCGCGCCCGGACTTCAGACATTCAACTGCCGCACCGGACGCACTTCGACGCTGCCGACCCGGGCCGCCGGAATGTGGCCGGCGACCTGAATCGCTTCGTTCAGATCCTTGGCATCGATCAGGTAAAACCCGGCCAGTTGCTCCTTGGTTTCAGCGAACGGGCCATCGGTGATCGACAGCTTGCCGTTGCGCATGCGCACCGTGGTCGCCGTCTGCACCGACTCCAGCGCTTCGGCGGCAACCATCCGCCCGCTGCCCTCAATCGACTCGGCATAGGCCCAGCACTCGGCGTCTTCCGGGCTGTCGGGCGAGGTGTGCAGCAGGCGCTCATCGCTGTAGACCAGGCATAGATACTTCATGGCTTTCTCCTGAATCGAACGGATCAACTATGGCTGAAGATCAGGGTTGCACATCGAACAGCGTGCTGCCGCTCATCGGATCGAACGGCGCCGACCAGTGCTCGTGAGCGATTTTCCACGTCCCGCCGACCTGCCGATAGCACGCGGTGGCGCGCATCCAGCAGCTCTGGGTTTCGCCCTTGTCGTTGGTGCCGCCGCAATGCGTTACCCAATGGGCGAAGGCGAGGTTGTCGGCGGTCTCGATGGCGATCTCGTGGAACTCGAAAACGTGCGGGCCGGGGCACATCTCCATGCAGGCTTCCCAGTGCGCGCGGTAGGCCGCCTTGCCTTTGAATTGCAGGGCCTTGATCGCATCGAACGAGACGATGTCGTCGGCGTACAACGCCATCACTTTGTCGACGTTCTTGGTCATCACCGCTTCGCGGTAAGTGTTGATCAGGGCCTGGATTTCAGTGTGTGCGCTCATGGTGTTCTCCGTGGTTTTTGTAGTGAAGACACCCTTAGTCGTTCGGCCATCGGGCAGATCGACAGTCGAAACAAAAAATTTCCGCCAAAGACAAAATCGCTAGAATCCAAGGCTTACCTTTGTAGGAAAAAGGAAATTCCCGTGTCAGCCCAACTCGTGCCGTACGACAGCCTGAACGCCTTGCAGCGTCAGCAGGTCGAGGCGATTGAAATCCATCCCGAGCAGATCAAGTTTTCCGGCGACATTCACGGTGCGCTGCATACGCTGCTGTCCAAACCCGGCCCCGGCGTGAAAGGCTTTGCCCTGCTGGCCGATCAAGTGCCGGTGGCGTTCCTGCTGCTCAAGCGCCCGCCGGTGTTGCCAGCCTGGGCCGATGAACACAGCGCCACCCTGCACGCCTTGCAGGTCGATCACCGCGCGCAAGGCAAGGGGTATGGCAAGGCCTGCCTGCAGGCCTTGCCCGACGTCGCGCGTGAAGCATGGCCGGAGATCAAAGGGCTGGAACTGTCGGTGGATGCCGATAACGACGCGGCGATCGCGCTGTACGCCAAACACGGTTTCGTCGACAGCGGCGAAGCGTACAAGGGCCGGATCGGTTACGAGCGGCGCATGGGGCTGTTTTTCTAAATCATCGAGGGATGCACGATGATCGATTCAATCGAAGCACTGGAAGCTGTTTACGGCCTGCCCCACGAGCGCGCGGTGCGCAAGCAGATCGGTTTTCTCAACGAGGATTATCAGGCGATGGTGCGGGTTTCGCCGCTGGTGATCGTCAGCTCGGTGGGCGCCGACGGCCTGGACAATTCGCCACGCGGCGATGCGCCGGGATTTGTGCGGATCATCGACCAGAACACCCTGGCCCTGCCGGATCGCCCGGGCAACAACCGCATCGATACCTTGCGCAATGTGCTGCAGGATCCACGGGTGTCGCTGCTGTTCATCATTCCGGGGATCGGCGAGACCTTGCGGGTCAACGGCACCGCGACCATCAGCGCCGATCCCGAACTGCTGGAAAGCTTTGCGGTGAACGGCAAACCGGCAAAAACGGTGCTGCTGGTGACGGTGGAGGCGGCGTTTTTCCATTGTTCGAAAGCGTTTGTGCGTTCAGATGCGTGGAACCCCGAGACTCACCTGCCGCGCTCGGCGCTGCCCACTGCGGGCGCGTTTCACAAGCGTTTGAACGGCGGGCAGTTCGATGCTGAGACCTACGATCGCGAAGCACCGAAGCGGGTAATCGACACCCTCTACTGACCCACCCGACCCCTTTGTAGGAGCTGCCGCAGGCTGCGATCTTTTGATCNTGCGGCAGCTCCTACAGGGGAGTTTGAGTCAGGTTCAGAGGGTCAGGATCATCTCGTGCCACGCCATCCCGCCATGGTCTGACTCCGACGGCTTGATGTAGGCAAAGCCGAATCCGGCGTACAGCGCAATGTGTCGTTCCTTGCACATCAGATGAATCGTCGCCTTGTCCATCCCGCGCATGCGCTCGATGAATTCGGCCATCAATCGCTTGGCCAGGCCCTGCCCCTGATAGTCCGGGTGCACCACCACCGACATGATCACCACGTTCGGCCCTTTGGGGTCGTGGCCGATCAGTTCCTTGAACGCCTCGTCGGACATCTGCACGTCAAACGCCGCGCCCGAATTGATGAACCCGGCGACCACGCCCTCCACTTCGGCGACGATAAAACCCTCCGGCCAGGTGGCGATGCGCGTAGCGATCTTTTCGCGCGTGGCGGCTTCATCGCCTTCGTAGGCAACGGTTTCGATGGCGTAGCAGCGGTCCAGGTCGGCGGCGGTGACGTTGCGGATGACGGTGTTCATGGCAGCTCGAAAATCAGCGGAGAAAAGTGCGCAAAGCATAAAGGAATAAGGTGTGCATATCGATCCGCGCGGGGGGCGTAAAGCTTGCGTATAAGCGCTTTTCTTCGTGCGGGCGGCAGGCTATTTCTGCGGTGTGTCTCTGATCACCCTTGGGGGTAACCGCTTATGAGCAGCGTTGAAATCGGCCTGTTGATGGTGTTGGGCATCAGTACGTTCGGCTTTATCACCTTGGGCATCGACCTGTTGCGGGCGCGACGGCTGGGCAAAGGCAAGCGCGGTTGAACAACATGAGGCGGATCAGTGATCCGCCTCATCGTTATGGTTCAGGCTTTGGTATCGACCGGCACGCAGATTTCCAGTTTGCCGGTGTGCAGTCGCGGATTGAAATCGGCGCTGTAGCGTTCCAGCTCCGGGGCGTTGAGCTCCACATAGTGGGAAGTCGGCAGCCAGGTTTTGTAGATGTATTGCAGAGTCTGAGGTAACTGATCGAGCGGTCCCTTGTGCTCGAATACGGCGTACTGACGAGGCAGCACTTCGACCCACTGATAGACCTTCTGGTCGAGGTCGTCGAGCTTGCTGATTTCCACCCCGGCGATGTAATCGAAGCCACCCTGGCCGTCGAAATTGCTGCAGACGCCGTAGGTCACTTCGTTTTTTTGTCCCTGTATCTTTCCCAAGTGCGGCAAGAACCTTTCCCACAGCGCGGGGATGTCCTTGGCGGTGTCCTGGGTAAATCGACCACGAAATCCTGCGATCAGCAGGAAGTGTCCATGTTCGAAGCGAGGTTCAGCCACTTCGACGCGTTTTTGCTCATCCATGACTCGACTCCTGGAACAAAAGAAGGGGTTCGGCTGCTGAGTATAGAAGCCAAACCCGATTCGCAATGCTACAGGGCGTGCAACTGGTCGGCGGCCCCGGAACCGACGAACTCGTTATAACCGGATACGATCACGTACACCGCGAAATAGCAGAAGATCGCTGCCGATGCCATATACGAGTAGCGCAACAGCTTGTCGCCGAGCAACTTGCCGCCGTGGCTCGCGGCGAAGCACAGCCCGGCCGACCACAGCAGCCCGGCGCACAGGAAGCCGCCGAGGAACAGCGCCGAACTTGCAGGGCCACCGCCACCGGAGCGGGCGATCAGGGTGCCGCCCACCGCGGCGAACCAGAGAATCGCGCTCGGTGAAGACATGGCGAGGAAAATCCCGCGAAAGAACTCCTTGCGATGCGAGTTCTGCCCCACCTCGGCGGTCGCAGCCAACTGCGCCTCGTGGTGAATCGCCGAATAGATCATCTTCGCCGCAAAGTAAATCAGCAGCGCCGACCCGCCGATCCACAGCACCCAGCGCACGCTTTCGTACTGCAGCAGCACGGTCATGCCGGCCAGCGCCAGCACCGCGTAGATCAGGTCACCGACGCAGGTGCCCAGGCCCAGCGCGAAGCCCTGAAAGTAACCGCGCTGCATCGCCAGGGTGATCATTGCGATGTTGGCTACGCCGATGTCCAGGCACAGCGAAAGGCTCAGCAAGAAGCCGCTGGTGAATTCCATCTACCGATTTCCTTGGGAAAAATTTGTTTACATGCAGGCTGGACAGCCTGCCATCACAGCCCTTATCTTCCGCCACAGGTCACCGCAGTGACCAGCGTCGCTCGGACGGTTCCGGGCGCTTACGTTATCCGAGGCAACAATGGCTGAACAAGGTTCGCCGCGCCGCTTTGCGCGCATAGATCGACTCCCCCCTTACGTTTTCAACATCACCGCCGAGCTGAAGATGGCCGCGCGGCGCCGTGGTGAAGACATCATCGACTTGAGCATGGGCAACCCCGACGGGGCCACGCCGCCGCACATCGTCGAAAAACTGGTACAAGTTGCCCAACGTGAAGACACCCACGGTTACTCCACGTCCAAGGGCATTCCACGTCTGCGCCGGGCGATTTCCAACTGGTACAAGGAACGCTACGCGGTCGACATCGACCCGGAAAGCGAAGCCATCGTCACCATCGGTTCCAAGGAAGGCCTGGCGCATTTGATGCTGGCGACCCTGGATCAGGGCGACACGGTACTGGTGCCGAACCCGAGCTACCCGATTCACATCTACGGCGCGGTGATTGCCGGTGCCCAGGTGCGTTCGGTGCCGCTGGTGCCGGGCGTGGACTTCTTCGCCGAGCTGGAACGGGCCATTCGCGGTTCGATCCCGAAGCCGAAGATGATGATCCTCGGCTTCCCGTCCAACCCCACCGCACAGTGCGTGGAGCTGGATTTCTTCGAACGGGTGATCGCCCTCGCCAAGCAGTACGACGTACTGGTGGTGCACGACCTGGCCTATGCCGACATCGTCTACGACGGCTGGAAAGCCCCGTCGATCATGCAGGTGCCGGGCGCCAAGGACATTGCGGTGGAGTTTTTTACCCTGTCCAAGAGCTACAACATGGCCGGCTGGCGCATCGGTTTCATGGTCGGCAACCCGGAACTGGTCAACGCCCTGGCGCGGATCAAGAGCTACCACGACTACGGCACTTTCACTCCGCTGCAAGTGGCGGCGATTGCTGCGCTGGAAGGCGATCAGCAATGTGTGCGTGACATCGCCGAACAGTATCGCCAGCGCCGTAACGTGCTGGTCAAAGGCCTGCACGAGCTGGGCTGGATGGTCGAGAATCCGAAGGCGTCGATGTACGTCTGGGCGAAGATTCCCGAGGCTTACGCGCATCTGGGCTCGCTGGAGTTTGCCAAGAAGCTGCTGGCCGAGGCCAAGGTCTGTGTCTCGCCGGGGGTGGGTTTTGGTGAGTATGGCGATGATCATGTGCGCTTCGCACTGATCGAAAACCAGGACCGGATTCGGCAGGCGGTGCGCGGGATTCGGGGGATGTTCCGGGCGGATGGGTTAGTTACCAAATAACTGACACACATCCCCTGTAGGAGCTGCCGAAGGCTGCGATCTTTTGATCTTGTTTTTTACAATCAAAAGATCGCAGCCTCGTTTCACTCGACAGCTCCTACAGGTGCCGTGTTTGCAAAGATCATCACCCACAAAAAAACCGCATCGCTGCGGTTTTTTTTGTGCCTGCAAAACGCCGCTTACACGAACAGCGACAGCAACAGAATGAAGCCCAGGCCCACCACCGACAGGATGGTTTCCATCGCTGTCCAGGTCTTGAACGTCTCGGCCACGGTCATGTTGAAGTACTGCTTCACCAGCCAGAAACCGGCGTCGTTCACATGGGACAGGATCAACGACCCGGCACCGGTGGCCAGCACCAGCAGTTCACGGTTGACGCCCGGAATCATCCCCACCACCGGCACCACGATGCCGGCGCCCGTGATGGTCGCCACGGTGGCCGAACCGGTGGCGATACGAATCACCGCCGCCACCAGCCACGCCAGCAGGATCGGCGAGATCTGCGCGCTGACCGCCATGTGGCCGATCACGTCGCCCACGCCGCTGGTCACCAGCATCTGCTTGAAGCCACCACCGGCACCGATGATCAGGATGATCGCGGCGGTCGGCGCCAGGCTCGCGTCCAGCCACTTGAGCATCTGCTGTGAACCGATGCCCTGCTTGTGACCGAAGGTGTACAGCGACAGCAGCAAGGCCAGCAGCAGTGCCGAGATCGGATGGCCGATCATGTCCATCCAGGTGCGGAAGAAATGACCGTCCGGTAGCGCGACGTCAGCGAAGGTTTTCAGCAGCATCAGGAACACCGGCAGCAGCACAGTGACCAGGGTGATGCTGAAGCTCGGCAGGTTCTGCGAATCGGTTTCGCGGGCCAGTTGATCGACCAGTTCCTGATTCGGCGTGCCGGGAATGTGCTTGGCAATGAACGTACCGAAGATCGGGCCGGCGATGATGGCGGTCGGCAGCGCAACGATCAGACCGTAGAGGATGGTCTTGCCGATGTCGGCACCAAACACGCCGATTGCCAGCAGCGGGCCCGGGTGCGGCGGCACCAGACCGTGTACCGCAGACAGACCGGCGAGCAGCGGAATACCGATCTTGATGATCGACACCCCGGTGCGTCGGGCAACGATGAACACCAGCGGAATCAGCAGCACGAAGCCGATTTCGAAGAACAGCGGAATACCGACCAGGAACGCGGCGAACATCATGGCCCACTGCACTTTGTCCTTGCCGAACGCGCGGATCAGGGTCTGCGCGATCTGATCGGCGCCACCGGATTCGGCCATCATTTTGCCGAGCATGGTGCCCAGCGCAAGGATGATGCCGACGAAACCGAGCACGCCACCGAAGCCGTCCTGGAACGCCTTGATGATGGTGCCGATCGGCATGCCGGACGTCAGGCCGAGGAACGCGGCCGCGATGGTCAGGGCGATGAAGGGGTGAATCTTGAATTTGGTGATCAGGATAATCAGACCGATTACCGTGACCACTGCATCGAGCAGCAGGTAGGCGTCGTGGGACATGCCAAACATTGGGGGTGTCTCCTGGCTTGTTGTTGTTATTAAAGCGGGTTAAACAGAATTCGTGAGGACAGCGCTAGCTCTTTCAACACACTCATACCGCCTGTTTCAGACCATGAGCCTGCCACCAGACGTGCGCCTGGGCCGCCAGCTCTTCAACGCTGTGGATCGAAGCATTCAGCGCCAGGGTCAACGGCTCGCCGACCGGCGATTCGAGGGTGGCAAACTGGCTTTCGATCAACGTCGCCGGCATGAAATGACCCGGGCGATGGGACACGCGGTCGGCAGCCACTTCAGGGGTCAGTTCGAGAAACACGAAGCCCAGGCCCGGCAAGGCACTGCGCAGCACTTCGCGGTAACTGTGTTTAAGCGCCGAGCAGGTCAGCACCGGACGCTCGCCGAGTGCATCGACACGACGCAACTCAACGCACAGGCTGTCGAGCCAGCCGGCACGGTCGTCGTCGTTCAAGGGGATCCCCGCGCTCATCTTTTCGATGTTGGCGGCCGGATGAAAAGTATCGCCTTCAATGGCAGTGGCGCCGCTCAATTGGCACAGGGCCTCGCTGACGCACGTCTTGCCGCAACCGGCAACGCCCATGATGACCAGGGCGGTGATGGGATGACTCATATAACACCTCAGCGCGCAGACAGCGCTACCTTTGCTAGCTATGACTCTAGTGCACAGGCAGAAGTTGCCGACGCCTTCTTGTCGTTTTTTTGGGTTGCAGCAGGTTGTCGCCCAACGCCAAAAAGCGAGGATCAGGCAGGACCTCGCTTACGCATTTGCAGCTGCATCAGGACAGCGCTACCTTAGTGCCTTGATTTTTGTTTGGCAAGCCGCCCGATGACCACCCCTAAAAACGATAAAAACACTCGCACCACCGGCCGTCCCACCCTTAATGAAGTTGCCCGCCTTGCCGGCGTGAGCCCGATTACCGCGTCCCGCGCCTTGCGCGGGGTCAGCACCGTGGCCACCGAACTGGTGGAAAAAGTGCAGAAAGCCGCGCTCGAACTCAATTACGTGGTCAACCCTGCCGCCCGCGCCCTGGCCTCGGCGCAGAGCCATTCAGTGGTGGTGCTGGTGCCGTCGCTGTCCAACCTGTTGTTCATCGATACGCTGGAAGCCATTCATCGGGTGCTGACACCCAAGGGCTTCGAAGTGCTGATCGGCAACTTCCACTATTCACGCGATGAAGAAGAAAACCTGCTGCGCAATTACATGGCTTATCAGCCGCGTGGTTTGCTGTTGACCGGGTTTGATCGCACGGAAAGTTCGCGACGGATGATCGAGGCCAGCAACATTCCCTGCGTGTACATGATGGAACTGGACAGCGCGGCCGGCGTGAATTGCGTGGGTTTCTCGCAGCTCAGCGCCGGCGAAACCGCGGCCGAACATTTGCTCTCGCGCGGTCGCAAGCGTCTGGCCTATATCGGCGCACAACTCGATCAGCGCACCTTGTTGCGCGGCGAAGGTTTTCGCAAAGCCCTGCAGAAGGCCGGGCGCTATGACCCGGACCTGGAAGTGCTGACCCCGCGCTCCTCGTCGGTGGGATTAGGCGGAGAGCTGTTCCTGCAACTGCTGGCGGCGCATCCGGACGTCGATGCGATCTTCTTTGGTAACGACGACCTGGCGCAGGGCGCCCTGCTCGAAGCGCTGCGCAACGGGATCAAGATCCCCGAGCAGGTGGCGATTCTCGGCTTCAACGACTTGCCGATGTCCGAGCACATGGTGCCGCGCCTGAGCAGCATCAACACCCCGCGCGAGGCGATTGGCCGGCGCGCGGCGGAGCAGATGTTGACGTTGATGGCCGGCAACAGCGTGGCGCGGCCGGTTGAGGATATGGGTTTTGAATTGAAGATTCGCGAGAGTACCTGAAGCCCCTTCCCATGTAGGAGCTGCCGAAGGCTGCGATCTTTTGATTTTGCTTTTCAAGATCAAGATCAAAAGATCGCAGCCTTCGGCAGCTCCTACAGGGGGAATGTGTTGCGGTCAGTGGCTGAGCAGTTCGACGAGGGCCGATGCGCCCTTCTGCAGTGGCTGGCTCTTGAGCCACACCGCGTGCACGGGCAGTACCAGGCCGTTTTCGATGTTGCGAAAATTCAGGCGCTGCAAGCGCCCGCTGTCCAGCCACGGCTGCACCACCGACAACGGGAAATTGCCCCAGCCCAGTCCTGCCTCGACCATCTCCAGCGCCGCCTCCAGCGTATCGGTGCGCCAGTGCGATTCGGCCACCAGCGGCCGGGTTTCGCTGATCGGCAAGTCGCGACTGGCGACGAAGATCTGCCGCACATGCACGAGATCTTCGAGAAACAGATCCTGCCCCCGCAACAATGGACTGTCTGCCGCCAGCGTGGCGATCATCCGTTCGCTGCCGACAAACTGAAAACGCTCCAGCACGTTCATGCTCAACCCGGCGAACGCCAGACAGACGCTGACGCGGCCACGGTGCAGCATCGCCAGCACATCGTCCTGCGGCGCGGTCAGCACTTCGATGTCGAGCAACGGATGACGCTCGGCAATCACCTTGATCGCGGCGAGCAAGCGCCGGCGATCGATGTCGGCGACCACACCAATCGACAGCTTGCTCTCCAGCCCCAACGACAACTCCACCGCGTGCACTTGCAGCTGCTTGAGCTGCTCGGCAATCAACCGCGCATGGGGCACCAGTGACAGCGCCATCGCGGTTGGCTGCGGTTCGCGATGGCTGCGGTCGAACAAGGCATAGCCAAGCTCCGCCTCAAGATTGCCGATGCCCATGCTGACCGCCGAAGGCACCCTGCCCAAAGCGCGGGCGGCGGCGGAGAACGAGCCACGATCAATCACCGCAAGAAACAGCTCGATGCTGTCGCTGTTGAAATTCAAACCACCACCTATCACCAAAACTGAAAGCTACTGACTTTTTCTGTCACCACTATTGAAGCTATCTTTCGCCGCCTCCGCCAGCCCCGCTGGCCAACACATTGCAAGAAAGAGGCAAATCCCCATGCAAGGCGTCAAACGCAAACTGGTCTATGTATCGCTTTACGAAGTGATCGGCATGACCTTCTCCGCCCTCGGCCTGGCGCTGTTGTCCGGCACTTCACCGGGCAGCACCGGCCCGCTGGCGGTGATCATCACCACCATCGCCGTGACCTGGAATTTCATCTACACCTCGCTGTTCGAGCACTGGGAAAGCCGCCAGCAGTCACGCACCCGCACGGTCAAGCGGCGTATCGCCCACGCCGTGGGTTTTCAGCTGACACTGATCGTGTTCCTGATCCCGCTGATCGCCTGGTGGATGAACATCAGTCTGGTGCAGGCGTTCCTGCTGGATCTGGCGCTGATTATCTTCATCCCGTGCTACACGTTCACCTTCAACTGGCTGTTCGATCGCATTTTCGGCCTGCCGGCCTCAGCGCTGCCCGACTCGGCCGCAGCGGCATAAATCGTTAATTCGTAAGCAGTTATTGCGAAAAATCGGCGGTATCTGCGGGAGAACCGCCGATATTCACAATCCATCCACTCCGATAGCAGGCTAAGCTTTTCCATCAATAAAAAATGGACCAGCCCCATGACTGCTCACGCCCCCGCCGCCGCGCCATGCGACGGCATCGATCCGATACGCGCCGCCGAGATTTCCGCTCGCATCGACCGCCTGCCCGCCGTCGCCACCATCTGGCGACTGGTGGCGCTGTTGTCGATTGGCGGCTTCTTCGAACTCTACGATTTGTTCCAGACGGCCTACATCAGCCCCGGGCTGATCCGTGACGGGATCTTCGCCACCGGCAATCAGGGTGTGTTCGGTTTCTCCGATCAGGCGGCGTTCGCGTCGGCGACCTTCCTGGGTCTGTTTCTCGGCGCCAGCCTGCTCAGTCCGTTGGCCGATCGTTTCGGCCGCCGCGCGATCTTCACCTTTGCGCTGGTCTGGTACACGGTGGCCACGGTGCTGATGGGCATTCAAAGCTCGGCGCTGGGCATCATCTGCATGCGTTTTCTGGTGGGGATTGGCCTCGGTATCGAGCTGGTGACCATCGACGCCTACCTCTCGGAACTGGTGCCCAAGCGCATGCGCAGTTCGGCGTTTGCCTTCGCCTTTTTCGTGCAGTTTCTCTCGGTGCCAGCGGTGGCGTTGATGTCGTGGTGGCTGGTGCCGCAGGCGCCGTTCGGTGTGTCGGGCTGGCGTTGGGTGGTGCTTGCGAGCGCGGTGTTTGCGCTGTTCATCTGGTGGCTGCGCAAGCGTCTGCCGGAGTCGCCGCGCTGGCTGGCGCAGCATGGGCGT
Source organism: Pseudomonas sp. 22189 (assembly GCF_052045635.1). NCBI lineage: Bacteria > Pseudomonadati > Pseudomonadota > Gammaproteobacteria > Pseudomonadales > Pseudomonadaceae > Pseudomonas > Pseudomonas sp. 22189. The sequence goes on along the minus strand of NZ_JBQEPG010000001.1, from coordinate 44,870 downwards.
TTCGATGAAGCGAACAAGATTCTCGACGCCATCGAAGCCCGCTGCGAGAAGGATCACCGACAACCGCTGGACGCCCCGGAAGCGGTGCCTGTGGATGTCGAGGGCAAGGGCCGTTTCGCCGATATCTGGCAACCACCGTATCGGAGTCGGGCGCTGATGTTGATCGTGTTTCACGTGTTCCAGGCGATCGGTTTCTTCGGTTTCGGCAACTGGCTGCCGGCGCTGCTTTCCGGCCAGGGCGTGAGCGTCACTCACAGCCTGATGTACGCCTTCATCATCACCCTGGCCTACCCGCTCGGGCCATTGCTGTTCGTGAAGTTCGCCAACCGTTTCGAGAACAAATGGCAGATCGTCGGCTCAGCCCTTGGCGCCATGACCTTCGGCACCTTGTTCGCGTTACAGACCAGCGCCTTCGGCCTGATCTTCTGCGGGGTGATGATCACCTTCTGCAACGCTTGGCTGAGTTTCAGTTATCACTCGTACCAGAGCGAACTGTTCCCCACCAACATCCGCGCCCGGGCGGTGGGTTTCTGTTATTCGTTCAGTCGCTTGTCGACAGTGTTCAGCAGCCTGTTGATCGGGTTGTTCCTCGACCACTTCGGCACGCCCGGCGTGCTGGCGTTCATCGTCAGCAGCATGCTGATCGTGATGCTGACCATCGGCGGGTTCGGCCCGCGCACGCGCAATCTGGCACTGGAAAACATTGCCCATCGCTGACGGCCACACGGTCATCCTCTGCCGCCCGGCGGCAACGGATGACCGCCTGATTGCGCATGCACCAACAGTAAAGCCTTGAAATAGCGGGATTTGCTGCAAAGGCACGCTAATTGCTCGGATATGCCCGTCAGCAATTATCCAAAGGTCTCCATCATGATGTTGGTCAGTGCCAAACAGCAGCAACTCATCCACCTGCCCAAGCGGTTGGCGGATGACGCGACCACGACCGCCGCTGCCGGTCTGCAAAGCGGCCTGCACGGCGCCATGTTGCAATCGCTGCAGAACCAGACTCAGTCGCAAGCCACCGATGCGACCTCCAAGGTCCAGGATTCGGCCACGCAGATCGCCACCCAGCAAGTGGCCGCCGCCACGCGCATCAGCGATAACGTCGACGAAGCCTTCGCCAAGACCCGTGTCGGCCTGCAAACCACCGACGCCACGACTGCCGGCAGCACCAGCGGCACCTCGGCCACCGACGCGTTCAAGGACTACATGAGCAAGTCGCCGGAACAGCGTCTGCGCGACAGTATCCTTCAAAGCATGGGCATCACCGAAGACGACATCAAAGCCATGCCGCCGGAGAAACAACTGGCCATCGGCAAAGAGATCGCCGAGCGTCTGCAGGACAAGATGAAACTGGCGCAGACGGAAAAAGACAACGCCAATGACGTCAAGGACAGCGACAAACTGGCGGACAAGTTTCTCGCGGCGCTTTGACTGCAAACCCATGTAGGAGCTGCGGCACGCTGCGATCTTTTGATCTAAAAAAACAAAATCAAAAGATCGCAGCGTGCCGCAGCTCCTACAGGTGTTCGGCGTGGCGGCTAATTCAATTGCAACGTCGCATTGAACTGCCCGATCGCATCCACCACATGTCGCGAACCCTGCTGAATCTCCAGGATCACCTCCCCCGCCTCGTTCGCCAGTTCCACACCCAGCCCGGTGCGGCTCAGGCTCGACTGCATGCTCGACACCGCGCTCAGCGACAGGTCATGGTTTTTGCGCACCACTTCGACAATCTCCAGGGTCGCCTGACTGGTGCGCGCCGCGAGACTGCGCACCTCATCCGCGACCACGGCAAACCCGCGCCCGTGCTCACCGGCCCGGGCCGCTTCGATGGCGGCGTTGAGCGCCAGCAAGTTGGTCTGGTCGGCGATCCCGCGAATGGTCTGGACGATGGTGCCGATGATGTCCGACTGCTTGTTCACCGCATCGATGCTCCGCGCCGCTTCGTTGAGGTCGCGGGAAATGTCCTGGATGATCTGAACCGTCTGCTGCACCACCTGTGAGCCTTTTTGCGCGCAGGCATCGTTCTGTACCGAGGTGCTGTGGGCCGATTCCGCGGCGTTCTGCAGCGTGGTCATCTGCTGGGTGATGTCACTGGCAAACTTCACCACCTTGTACAGACGGCCCTTGGTGTCGAACAGCGGGTTGTACGAGGCTTCGAGATAAACCATCTGTCCGGACTTGTTCTTGCGCTCGAAACGGTGCGAGTGATATTCGCCGCGATTGAGCGACGCCCAGAACGCTTTGTACTGCGCCGATTCGGATTCGGAACGGTGGCAGAACAGGCTGTGGTGATGGCCGACGATTTCCGGCAGCGTGTATTGCATGGTGCGCAGAAAGTTGTCGTTGGCGGTAATCACATTGCCTTCCGGGGTGAACTCGATCACCGCCATCGAACGGCTGATTGCCGCCAGCATGCTTTCTTCTTCGTGCTCTTTGTTGACCCGGGCGGTGATGTCGGCGGCAACTTTTATGACGCTTCTGACTTGTTTGTCCGGGCCGTACACCGGCATGTAACTGGCTTCAAGCCAGATCTCCCTGCCGGACTTGTTCAAGCGCAGAAACGTGCCGCTGATCGGCTCGCCCCGGGCCAGGTCACGCCACAATCTGGCGTATTCCTCGCTGCGGTAAAACGCTTCTTCGCAGAATACCCGGTGATGTTTGCCACGCACTTCCTCGGCGCTGTAACCCATGGTCTTGCAGAAGTTTTCGTTGGCATCCAGAACAATGCCTTCGGGGGTAAATTCGATCATCGCCATCGAGCGGCTGATCGCTTCGAGCTTGGCGTTGGCTTCGGTCAAGGCGCAGCTGAAACGCTCGATTTCCTGCAGGTCAGCCTTGTGATGTAGGTTGAACATGGTTGTATCACCTTCCGCGCGGTCTTTTGATTTGATGAAAGTTCAGGTCTTTCAGAATCCACCACTACGTTCCACAGAACAGGCACACGCATTCCTCCATGGGAGGAAGTTGTCAGGTGATAAATGATGTTTAATCCGAGCGTGCATGCCGCGACGCTCTCATCAAGACATCCTTCTCTTGATAGCCCGCGAGCGGGCCAGCCCTAACGTGCAGAAGAACTTCCATGTACAACTGGCTCCTTGTTGGTTCAGTGTCCGGTGCCTTTGATTGCGCACTCTGGCAGCGTTGAAATCACGGCTAACCGATGACGGTCGACATAGTTAGTTACAGCTAGCATAGCCAGCGCCCTGCCACGCGCAAGGCCACTAGTCGGCCAGTATCTGGCACTTTTTGCACAAGAAACGGTTCAGCGAACGGAGGCAAGCGAAGTCTCCGCCACCAAATCCAGCAGCGCCTGAACCGCTGCCGACGCCGTCTGCCCCGCAGGCAACACCAGCGAAAACACCCGCTCGACAGGTGGTTGCAGAGCAATCACGCGCAAGCCCTGACGGTCGACCGGCAAGGTCATTTCCGGCACCAGCGTCACGCCGAGGTTTTCCCGCACCAGCGTGAAGGCGCTGCTCCACTCGCGTACCTCGACCCGCACATCCTGCAACTGCAAACAGGCTTCGGCGGCAAGGCTGCGGACGTTGGTCGAGCAACCGCCGGTGGCCAGCACAAAGGGCAGCGCGGTCAGTTCTTGCAGGGTGACGCCTTGCTCGGTTCCTCGCAGCGCCAGCGGATGGCCCGTCGGCACGACCGCCACCCATTCATCACGGCCCAATGGCCCGGCATTGCGCTCGGGGGCCGGGTTGAGCACCACACCGACATCCACCAGACCGGCCGCAAGCAAGGTTTCCACCTCGTCATCGCTGACCTCCAGCGCCACCACTTCGATCCCGGGGTACAGGCGATTGAACTGGCGCAGCAGCGGCGGCAGAAAACTCGCCAGGACCATGGGAAAACTTGCCAGGCGAATCGTCCCGCGCAGCATCGGGCGCACGCTGTCGACGGTCTGGCGAATGGTTTGCAGCGCGCCGAGCATTACGCGCGCCTGCTCAATCACCGGCAGCCCAATGGCGGTGGGCAAGGTTTGCCGGCTTTCGCGACTGAACAGTTGCACACCGAGGGTTTGTTCCATCAGCGCCAGGGCCTGGCTCGCGCCGGACTGCGTCATGCCGACCCGCTCGGCCGCGCGGGTGATGTTGCCGTGATCGGCCACAGCGACCACCAGCCGCCAATGCATCAGGTTCATCATGACAGTAGCTGTCCTTATGGCTGCTTTCTGAAAGATTAATTTTACCGAGGGTGCGGCGCACTATGACACTGGCGCCAAATCCTCACCAGAGAGCTGCCGATGAAGCTGTATTACGCCCCGCAAGCCTGTTCGCTGGCGCCGCACATTGTGTTGCGCGAACTGAAGCTGTCCTTCGTACTGATCCGCGTCGACAACCGCAGCAAGCGCACGGCCAGCGGCGAAGACTTCCTGGCAATCAATCCCAAGGGCTATGTCGCCGCCCTGCAACTGGACAACGGCGTGGTGCTGACCGAAGGCCCGGTGATCCTGCAATATCTGGCGGATCTGCAACCACAGTCAGGGCTGGCGCCGGCGCCCGGCAGTTTCGAACGGCTGCGTTTGCAGGAGTGGCTGAATTTCATTTCGAGCGAGATCCACGGCGGTCTTGGTGCGCTGTTCGATGAGCGGTTGCCGGCCGAGGTCATCAAGGAGAAGTTGTTCAAGCGTTTTGCCGTGTTGGTCACGGTGCTGGAGCAGCAGGAGTATCTGCTGCCGAGCGGCTTCAGCGTGGCGGATGCGTTGTTGTTTGTGGTGCTGCGTTGGGCCGGGTTGTTTGACATTGACCTGGCGCAGTGGCCGGCGCTGGCGCGGTTTCAGGCGCGGATTGAACAGCGGCCGACCGTGGTGGCGGCATTGGCAGCGGAAGCGGCGTAAGTCTTTAGATCATTCGCGAGCAGGCTCGCTCCCACAGGAGGTTGTGCAGGCCAAAATCCCCTGTGGGAGCGAGCCTGCTCGCGAAGGCGTTCGCTCAAACAACGCAGATCAACCGGCAGAAACTCAAAGCCCCGCCGTCACCTTGCTCGCCACCTCCCCCGGCACCCACGCCTGCCACACCTGCGGCTGATCGCGCAGAAACGCTTCGGCGACCTGCCGCGGTGGCTGGCGCTTTTCGCTCATTCCGGCCAGCGTCTGGTTCAGCAGATCAATCGGCAAGTCGACTTTCTCGAAGAACGCCACCAGTTCCGGGTATTGCGCCTTGAACGGCGCCGACACGCCAATCGCCAGGCTGGCCGGCATCGAGCGGGTGCCCTTGGGATTCGGATTATTGGCATCGGCCAGGGTTTTCCAGGCCTCGGCATCGAACGGCGGTTCTTCGAGTTTTACCAGTTTGAAGCGACCGAGCAGCGGCGTCGGCGACCAGTAGTAGAACAGCACCGGTTTGCCGCGTTTGATCGACGACGCCACTTCGGCATCCAGCGCCGCGCCGGAGCCGGTGCGGAAGTTGACGTAGCTGTCGCTCAGCGCATAGGCCTTGAGCTTCTGGCTGTTGACGATCTCCGAAGTCCAGCCGGTCGGGCTGTTGAGAAAGCGTCCACGGCGCGGGTCTTCCGGGTCGCGGAACACGTCCTTGTAGCGCGGCAGGTCAGCCACCGATTTCAGCTCCGGGGCCAATGGTTTGATACCGCGCTCGGGGTCGCCCTTGATCACGTATTCCGGCACCCACCAGCCCTCGGTTGCGCCCTTGACCGTGTCCCCAAGGCCGAACACCTTGCCTTCATTGGCAGCCTTGACCCACGCCGGACTGCGCCCGGCCCATTCCTCGCCGATCACCTGAATATCGTTTTTCGCCAGCGCCGCTTCCAGGCTGACGGTGCTGCCCGGCAGCGTGTCGGTGGGGTAGCCGTAGCCTTTCTCGACGATCAGGCGCAGCACTTCGGTGATGAAACTGCCGCTTTCCCAAGTGATGTCACCGAAGTGGATCGGCGCGGATTTTTCGCTGGCGGCAACGGCGCCAATGCTCAGGCTCAGTGCCAGCAACGAACGGCCGAGCAGGGTTTTGATCGATCTCATGCGGACCTCTTGTCTGTCAGGATTTGGTTGGCGCTGTGGCGGTCGCACAGGGCCTGGGAACGGCTCATGTAAACGCTGACCGAACGCTGCGAGATGCCCAGTTCGGCGGCGATTTGCGGGTAGGTCAGGCCATCGATCCGCGCCAGCAGGAAGGTCGAGCGGACCTTGCCGGGCAGGCGTTGCAAGCTATGGTCGAGGCGCTTGAGGGTCTGGCTCAGGTGTGCGAGTTCTTCAGGCGAAGTGGCGACATCGACGCCGATCTGCTGCGCATGCCGGCGCTCCAGATCCGCCCGGCGCCAGCGCTGATAGAGCAAGCGTTGGGCAATTGTGGTGAGCATCGCGCGGGGTTCACGTATCGCCGTGACACTGGGCGCCTGAAGCAATTGCGCGAAGGTTTCGGCAGCGATGTCTTCCGCGTTTTCGGCGTCGTGCAACTGCCGGCGCAAGTACGTGCATAGCCAGCGATAGTGGGCGCGGAACAGCACGTCGAGATGATTGTGGTGAACGGTGTCGGCGCCGGACATAGGGGCTCCTGGGTAAGGGGTCGCTGAATGTCCGGTGATCCGGTGGCGCGATCGTAGCAAGGCGCCTTATGCATTAATAATATTTATATTTCATTTTTATATTCTTTTTGGAGATATAAGAGCGAAAGATCGCAGCCTTCGGCAGCGCCTGCATTTGAAATGCGCTCAACCTGTAGGAGCTGCCGAAGGCTGCGATCTTTTAGCGCAAGCGGCCATAGCCCAATTCTTCAGCCTCACGCTGATAGTCGAGCACAACCCGATAATCGCTTTCACTGGCCGGCAACACCTCAGGCAAGCCAAGGATCTGCGCCACATCGGGCAGTTCACGCAACGCCCGATTCATCACCTCGCGCAGGTGTTCGACCTGCTCATCAGTGGCAGTAGCAACCGTAATAAACGGCAACGTCGGGCTCAACGCACTGCGCGCCACCACCCGCAAACCGCTGACGTCTTCCGGCGCATGCTGAGCGAGATAGGCATAGGTCACGCTGTCGACAGCCGCCAGATCGGCGTGGCCGTCCCGCAACCAGCGCAAACTCTCGCGGTGTGCGCCACTGATACCGACCGTGGCGAAGAACTGCCCGTCGCGCTGCAACGGCGCCAAGCGCTGGCGCAACAGATTCATGCCACTGTTGGAGTCTTCACTGTTGATCACCCCGCGAATGCCACGAAAATCCGCCAGGGTTTTGCGCACATCATCGGCACGGCTGAGGATCAGGCTGCAGTGATTGCCGGCGCTGGCGTCGGGCAATTCGTAGCGCGGGCGACCGACGATGCGCACCTGATCGCGCAGCAAGGTCATCAACGGGTAGCCGCAGGTTTGCGTCAGTAGCAGATCGGGCGACAACCACAGTTCGGGCAGCGACAGGCTGGCGGCGTTCAGGCGGGAGTGGCCGAGGTGTTTGAGGATGCGGGAAATCCAGCGCTCGTTGGCCGCGCGAATGGGCTCGGGGGCGGTGTACATCAGCAGTTCGAGGTGGTGTTGGGTCATACACATTTTTTCCCTGCAAATACTTACCTGTGGTGTTCCTGGGGTCAGTGGAAGGGATGCTCGGGACTGTCGATCGGCTTGAACCCGTGGCGCCACCACAACTGCCCATAACCCTGCACCAGAAATCCGCCGCTACGCGCGACCCATTGCTCGCGGCGCATACGGTAAGCCTGGGGCAAGTCGTACCACGCCAGCCCCGGCAGGTCGTGATGCACCAGATGAAAATTCAGATTCAGAAACAGCCAGCGCCATGGCCAGCCGGCCTCGTTGAGCACGGTGCGTTGCTCCGGCTGTGCGTGCGGGCGGTGTTCGTAGTAGGAGCGGATCATCGCAATCGACAGCGCCGGTACGCTGATCAGCAAGAGATAATGCCAGACCGGCAACACGCTGAAGCGCGCGACAAAGCACAGCATCAGCACGGTGAACGCACCGTGGGTCAGCCACATTAGCCAGGCTTGCCGCTCGCGGTTTTTCAGGCGTTGCAGTTCTTCCGCGGCCAATGCCAGCAATGCCAGCGGCGCGCCAATCGCGAACCGCCCGAGCACGGTCTTGTTCAGCCAGTGCAGGCTGCGTTCGAACAAGGAACTGCCCTGCCAACGCACCGCCGTCAGATAACGGCTTTCCGGATCGACACCGGGCACTGTCAGGTCTTCATCGCGGTGATGCAACAGATGGCTGTCGCGATACAAGGTGTACGGGTACCACACCGCAAAGGGTGCATAGCCGAGGATTTTATTGCAAAGCACCGAACGGGTCGGATGTCCATGCAGCAACTCATGCTGCACTGACAGCCACAGCACCAGCAGCGGAATCAGCAGCAATGAGCTCAGGCCGCGCCCCAGCCATGCGCTGTTGAGGATGATCGCAAACCAGCCGCCATACACGCCGATCAGCAACAGCCATGTCGGCCATTCGGTGCGGGCGGTGAAGCGCTGGCGCAGGGTTTCGATTTGCTGGCGATGGTCGGCGTCGAAGTAATTCGGCATGGCGTGGCTCGGAACGGGAATCTTCCCCTTCTGTGCAACGAAGCCGGGCAATCTTGCAGATTATTTTTGCGCTGAGGCGGGAGCCCGGAGGACGGACTCCCGAGGGACGTGATCAATGACCGAAAATATCGACCTTCTTGGTTTTTTTCTCTGCACGCTTTTCAATCGCCGTCTTGGCCGGTTTCTTCTTCGCGGCTTTCTTTGAATCCATACCTTTGGACATGATGCGTACTCCACTCACAGGGATGTAGGCTCAGGTATACACCTATCGCGCGGCGCGCGTTCTTTTATAATCGGCGCTTTGCCCGCCGCCAGTCCGATCCTATGTCCGATATCCAGTACAGCCTGCTCGATGAGCCTTTGTGGCCGTTGATGAACAAGTTTTACCGCCGCCACCAATCGTCGATGAAAGCGGTGCGCGATGCGCAACTGTGGGTGGCCCGTCGCGAGGAAATCGTTGCCGCGCTGTGCTTGCGACCGGTGGTGGGCGGCCACTGGTTGACCGGATTGTTTGTTGATCCGGGTTGCCGCGAGCAAGGAATTGCCGGGCAGTTGATCGCGGCGGCGGTGAAGGATGTGCAGGAACCGGTGTGGCTGTTCTGCCATCCGGATTTGCGCGGGTTTTACGAGCGGCGTGGCTTCAGCTTCGATCCTGCCCTGCCCTATGCAATGGCCGAACGGTTGAGCCGGTATGCGCGGAGCAAGCCGATGATTGCGATGGGGCTTGTTTGAAGATCAAAAGATCGCAGCCTGCGGCAGCTCCTACAGGGATTGGTGTAGGAGCTGCCGAAGGCTGCGATCTTTTGATTTTTGCTTAATCGTCTGCGCTCGGATCAAGATCCGGGAACATCACTTCGGTAAAACCGAACTTGCTGAAATCAGTAATCCGCGAAGGATACAAGCGGCCGATCAGATGATCGCATTCGTGCTGCACCACCCGCGCATGAAAACCTGAGGCCACGCGCACGATCGGTTCGCCCTTGGGATCAAAACCTTCGTAGCGAATCTGCTGATAACGATCCACCGCGCCACGCAAGCCGGGCACCGACAGGCAGCCTTCGAAACCCTCCTCGGTCAGCGGACTCAACGGCGTGATCAGCGGATTGATCAGGATCGTCTGCGGCACCGCTTCGGCGTCCGGGTAGCGTTCGCTGTGCTCGAAACCGAAGATCACCAGTTGCAGATCGACGCCGATCTGCGGCGCGGCCAGGCCAACTCCGCCGACGCTTTCCATGGTCTGGAACATGTCATCGATCAGTTGCCACAGCTCGGGGCTGTCGAACATCTCCGGCGGCACTGGCGGGGCGATGCGCAGCAGACGTTCGTCGCCCATTTTGAGGATTTCACGAATCATGATCAGGCTTCGTCAGTGTCCGGCTTGAGCGAATGATCGCGCCCCAGGCCCGAGACGTGTTGTTTGGGATGTACATCGAGTTCGCCGGGGACTTTCTCGCCCGCGTCCTTGCCCTCGCTGGACATGTGTTCGATCACCGCATTCATCTCCGCGCCGAGCAACAGCACCGCCGAGGAAATGTAGAAATACAGCAAAAGCACGATGATCGCCCCGATGCTGCCATACATCGCGTTGTAGTTGGCGAAGGTTTTGACGTAGAACGCAAAGCCCAGCGAGGCGATGATCCACACCACCACGGCCAGTACCGAACCGGGGGTGATGAAACGGAACTCCTGTTTGACGTCGGGCATCACGTAGTAGATCAGCGCCACCGCGACCATCATCAGAATCACGATCACCGGCCAGCGCGCAATCGTCCACACGGTGACGATGAAGTCTTCCAGCCCTACCTGCGCGGCAATCCAGCCCATCACTTGCGGCCCGAGCACCATCAGCGCGGCGGCTACCAGCAGCATGCCGGCAATGCCCACGGTGTAGAAAATCGACAGTGGAAAGCGTTTCCAGATCGGCCGTCCCTCGACCACGTCATACGCGGCATTCATCGCGCTCATCATCAGGCGCACACCAGCCGACGCGGTGTACAGGGCGATGACGATACCCACCGAGAGCAAGCCGCCCTTGGACTGCTGCAACTGATCGATCACCGGGTTGACCTGCTCCAGTGCCTGCGGCGGCAATACCAGTTCCGACTGCAGACGCAGCCAGCTGAAGAAGTCCGGCAGGTGCAGGAAACCGATCAAGGCGATCAAAAACAGAATGAACGGGAACAGCGAGAACAGCATCTGGTAGGCCAGTGCCGAGGCGTAGGTCGACATCTCGTCGTCGACGAATTCGGTGACCGTGCGCATCATCACTCGATGCAGGGGCAGACCTTTCATGTCCGGAAAAATCATTCGCGTCTCCTTTCGCCGCATTACAGGTTGAAGTCGTGGCGACTCAGGGGCCGTTTTTTACATCACGGTAGCCTACTTGGCGACCTTCGTGGATGACCGTCGGGTTTTGACACAAAAACGGCCATCCTTGGATGGCCGTTCGTGTGTTTCGTTCAAGGCGGGAATTACGCCTTGTCGACACCTTTCTTGATGGCGTCTTTGGCTTTGCCGACAGCTTGCTGGGCTTCGCCTTTTTTCTCTTGCAGCTTGCCTTCGGCTTGCAGCTTGGTGTTGTCGGTGGCTTTACCGACACCTTGCTTGACGTTGCCGACGGCTTCGTTGGCCATGCCTTTTACTTTATCGCCAGTGCTACTCATGGTGTTTCTCCTTGGTGCATTGAAGGGGAAAAGTCAGTACGTAATGATTGACTGGCCGGGTTTGCCACGAGTTTCATTTATTTTTGCCCTTCATTTCGTCGTGCAATGCAGGTTGGGCTTTATGTTTGCCCCCCAAGCCCCGAGAATGCGCAGCTATGGGCGCGCTGCGCCAACGATCAGACCCCGCAGGAATGTTATGAAACTCGATAAAAAGCAGGCCATTGCCCGTCGCAACCAGGAACTGGGCGGCGCTGTGCTCGGCACCAACAACTGCCACTTCGCCGAACTGAACCGCAACCGCAACATCTGGTGGTTCGACCTGCCGGTGTCGCGTCTGGCCGTCGGTCAGTACGAGTGGATTCACCTGCTGATGCACACCCCGGCTACCGACGAACTGCTGCACCTGAAAGTACCAACCGTGTTCCTGCGGGAAAAGCTCGAAGGCCTGGTGATTCGCAACGAAGGCAAGCGCAAGGCGGCGTTGAGCCTGGAATTGAGTGCAGACAAGGATTCGTACCTGCAGGACATGCGTCCGGCGGGGACCAACGTGAATTTCGCGCCGTTTCGGCAGTAACCGTTCCTCGTGGCAACTGGACTCCGTGGCGAGGGAGCTTGCTCCCGCTGGGCTGCGAAGCAGCCCCATAACCCCGTGTCAGTTGAGTCCTGACACACCACATTCACCGTACTTACGACTGCTGCGCAGCCGAGCGGGAGCAAGCTCCCTCGCCACAGGGTCGAAGAACGCCGCCCAATAAAAAGCCCCGCATTTGCGGGGCTTTCTGTATTACGCGGCGTTCTTCGCCTTGATCTTCTTCAGCTCCTCGTCACGCAGCTCGCGGCGCAGGATCTTGCCGACGTTGGTGGTCGGCAGCGCATCGCGGAATTCCACCGAACGCGGCACCTTGTAACCGGTGACGTTGGCGCGCATGTGTTCCATCACGGTTTCCTTGGTCAGGGTCACGCCCGGTTTGGCCACGATGAAGATCTTGATCGCTTCGCCCGACTTCTCGTCCGGCACGCCGATGGCCGCGCACTGCAACACGCCCGGCAAGGTCGCCAGCACGTCTTCCAGTTCGTTCGGGTAAACGTTGAAACCGGACACCAGGATCATGTCTTTCTTGCGATCGACAATGCGCATGTAGCCATCGGGCTGGATCAGCGCGATGTCACCGGTCTTCAGCCAGCCTTCGCTGTCGAGGATCTCGTCGGTGGCTTCCTGACGCTGCCAGTAGCCCTTCATCACTTGCGGGCCCTTGACGCACAGCTCGCCGATTTCGCCCATGGGCTGCTCGACGCCGGCATCGTCGATGACTTTGCACAGGGTCGACGGCACTGGAATGCCGATGGTGCCGATCTGGATGTTCTGGATCGGGTTGACCGTGGCCACGGGGCTGGTTTCGGTCATGCCGTAACCTTCGCAGATCGAGCAGCCGGTCACGGCTTTCCAACGCTCGGCCGCGGCCAGTTGCAGGGCCATACCGCCGGACAGGGTGACTTTCAGGTTGGAGAAATCCAGCTTGCGGAAACCTTCGTTGTTGCACAGCGCCACGAACAGTGTGTTCAGGCCGACGAAACCGCTGAACTTCCACTTCGACAGTTCCTTGACCATCGCCGGCAGGTCGCGCGGGTTGCTGATCAGGATGTTGTGGTTGCCGATCAGCATCATCGCCATGCAATGAAAGGTGAACGCATAGATGTGGTACAGCGGCAACGGGGTGATCAGGATCTCGCAGCCTTCGTTGAGGTTGGAGCCCATCAGCGCCTTGCACTGCAGCATGTTGGCGACGAGGTTGCGATGGGTGAGCATCGCGCCTTTTGCCACGCCGGTGGTGCCGCCGGTGTATTGCAGTACCGCGACGTCGCTGCTGTGCGGGTTGGCTTCGGTCACTGGCTGGCCCTGGCCCCTGCTCAGCACGTCATTGAACTTGACGGCTTTAGGCAGGTGATAGGCCGGCACCATCTTCTTCACGTACTTGATCACGCTGTTGATCAGCAGGCGCTTGACCGGCGGCAGCAGGTCGGCGACTTCGGTGACGATGACGTGTTTGACGCCGGTTTTCGGCACCACGGCTTCCGCCAGGTGCGCCATATTGGCCAGACACACCAGGGCTTTGGCGCCGGAGTCGTTGAATTGGTGTTCCATTTCCCGCGCGGTGTACAGCGGGTTGGTGTTGACCACGATCAGCCCGGCGCGGATCGCACCGAAGACGGCGACCGGGTACTGCAGAACGTTGGGCAGTTGCACGGCGATTCGATCACCGGGCTGCAAGTCGGTATGCTGTTGCAGATACGCCGCAAACGCACCGGACAATTCGTACAGTTCACCGTAGGTGATTGTCTTGCCCAGGTTGCTGAAAGCCGGTTTGTTGGCGAAGCGTTGGCAGGACTGCTTCAACACTGCCTGAATATTCGGGTACTCGTCTGGATTGATGTCGGCAGCAATTCCAGCCGGGTATTTATCCTTCCAAAAGTCTTCGATCATGGAAGCCCACTCCTCAGCAACGCGAATTCTTCACCGCATTTGATGCGATTATTATTGGTGTGTGTTTTGTATTGGTGAATCTGGCTTTTCTACAGGCCGAGAAGTCACAAAGCGCGCCGAGAGTAGCAGCTTTGCCAAGGGCCGACTAGAGCCAAAAGCGGCCTCCATGGTCACTTTAATGACTCAAGACTTTCTAACAGTCATTTTAGAGCAAAAATCCTATATCACCCTGAAAGCCCCGGTTTTCCGGGCCTTCACCCCCAAAAAGGATCGCGGGCAAGCCCGCTCCAACAAGGCTGATGAAGATCCCTGTGGGAGCGTGGCTTGCCCGCGATCCGCGCAACGCGCGGCCATTCACCGATCAGGCGATATCGCGCAACTCCCGCCGCAAAATCTTGCCGACCGGCGTCATCGGCAATGACTCACGCAGCACGATGTGTTTCGGCACCTTGTAGGCCGTGAAATTCTCTTTGCAGTACGCCTTGAGCTCTTCGAGGCTGACCCCGGTTTCCCGCGCCACCACAAACAGCTTCACCGCCTCGCCCGAACGCTCGTCCGGCACACCGATCACCGCGCAGTTGGCGACTTTCGGGTGAGCCATCACCACGTCCTCGATCTCGTTGGGGTACACGTTGAAACCCGAGACGATGATCATGTCCTTCTTGCGGTCGACGATGCGCACGAAGCCGTCCGGGTCGATCACCGCAATATCACCGGACTTGAACCAGCCCTCGGCGTCCAGCACTTCGGCGGTGGCCTCGGGTTTGTGCCAGTAGCCTTTCATGATCTGCGGGCCTTTGATACACAACTCGCCGCGCTCGCCCATCGGCTGCTCGACGCCCTCGTCATCAATGACTTTCAGCAGCGTACCCGGCACCGGCAGGCCGACCGTGCCCAGGCGCGACTTTTCGCCATACGGGTTGGTGCAGGCCACCGGCGAGGTTTCGGTCAGACCGTAACCTTCGGTAATGCGGCAACCGGTGATCTGCTCCCAGCGCTCGGCGGTGGCCTTGACCAGCGCGGTACCGCCGGAGTTGGTCAGCTTGAGGCTGGAGAAATCCAGAGTCTTGAAGTCCGGGTGATCCATCAGCGCGACGAACAACGTGTTCAGCCCGAGCAACGCCGAGAATCGCCAGTTCTTCAGTTCCTTGATGAAGCCGGCGATGTCTCGCGGATTGGTGATCAGCACGTTGTGGTTGCCGGAAACCATCATGCACATGCAGTTCGCAGTGAAGGCATAGATGTGATACAGCGGCAGCGGCGCCACCATCACCTCCTGCCCTTCACGCAGCAGTGGCTGACCGTCAGGCCCCAGTTGGGCGAGACAGGCGCGCACTTGTTGCATGTTCGCCACGAGGTTGCCGTGGGTCAGCATCGCGCCCTTGGCCAGCCCGGTGGTGCCACCGGTGTATTGCAACACGGCGATGTCGTCGAGGCTGACTTTCAGCGGTTTGATTCCCAAACCACGGCCCAGCCGCAGCGCACTCTTGAACGAGATGGCCTGCGGCAGCGAATAGTCCGGGACCATTTTCTTCACTTTGCTGACCACAGTGTTGATCAGCCAGCCCTTGGCGGTGGGCATCAGATCGCCCATTTTCGCTTCGATCAGGTATTGCAGGTCGGTGTCCGGCAGCACTTCCTGGACCTTCTGCCCGAACATGTTCAGGTACACCAGCGCCCGGGCACCGGAGTCCTTGAACTGGTGGCGCATCTCGCGCGCGGTGTACAGCGGGTTGGTGTTGACCACGATCAGCCCGGCGCGCAAGGCGCCGAACACGGCAATCGGATATTGCAGCACATTGGGCATCTGCACCGCGATGCGATCCCCCGGCACCAGGTCGGTGTGGGCTTGCAGGTAACCGGCGAACGCCGCGCTGTAGCGCTCGAGTTCCGCGTAGGTCAGGGTCACGCCCATATTGCTGAAGGCCGGACGGTCCGCGAATTTCTTGCAGGAACGCTCAAACACCTCGATCACCGACTTGAACTCGCCCATGTCGATGTCCAGGGGTACGCCGGCGGGGCGTTTGTCATTCCAGAAATCAGGTTGCATTGTTCTTGTCCTCTTTACCTGAATCGATCCGGGAGCCGCTTTTCTGTGGTTTCGCGCTTACCCCTGAGGGCACAAAGCAAAAAGCGGAGCTTCACGGACACTAGCAGTTATGGCCATTGAGGCAAATAAGGGCAATGGCGACATTGATCGTATGAATCTTCCTGCCGTGGCGTGAGCTGATCGGACGCGCTATACAATGCAACGACTGCGGGCCGTAACCGCTCGATCAAAAAGGAATTGCCATGATCCACCGTGCCTTCTGGCTGGACGCGAGTGACCGCAGCCGCCTGTTCGTCAACCAGTGGCTGCCCGCCGCGCCAATGAAAGCAGTGATCCTGCTGGCCCACGGCATGGCCGAACACAGCGCTCGCTACGAAAGGCTGGCGAATGCGTTCTGCGAACAAGGCTACGGTGTGTACGCCCCGGATTTGCGCGGGCATGGCAAAACCGCCGAACACGGGACGCTCGGGCATTTCGCCGATGACGACGGCTGGTGCAAAGTGATCGGCGATCTGGCCAGCCTCAATCAGCACATCGGCCAGCAGCATCCCGAGGTACCGATCATCCTGCTCGGGCACAGCATGGGCAGCTACCTCGCCCAGGGTTACCTGCTGCATCACAGCGCCAGCCTGCACGGGGCGATTCTCAGCGGCTCGAATTTTCAGCCTGTCGCGCTTTACGGCGCGGCGCGGCAAATCGCCCGTTTCGAAAAACTGCGTCAAGGCGGCAAGGGCCGCAGTGCGTTGATCGAGTGGTTGTCATTCGGCTCGTTCAACAAAAAATTCAAACCGGCGCGTACCCCGTTCGACTGGCTGAGCCGCGACCCGGTGGAGGTCGATCGCTATGCCAGCGACCCGCTTTGCGGCTTTCGCTGCACCAACCAACTGTGGATCGACTTGCTCGGCGGCTTGCAGCAGATCAGCAAAGCGTCCAATCTCGCCCAGATCGACCCGGGCCTGCCGCTGCTGGTGATCGGCGGTGAATGTGATCCGGTGAGCGAAGGCAAACGTCTGACAGATCTGGCCGAAGCGTTGCGCTCGGCCGGCAGCCAGAACCTGCAACTGAAGATCTACCCGCAGGCACGGCACGAATTGTTCAATGAAACCAATCGCGACGAAGTGATCGCCGATGTGCTGGCCTGGATCGACCAGGCGCTGAGCCATCGTCGCCCTCATCGCAGCGAATAATTTTTTGTGGATTCACTTTAATCCGTCACAGGAATCAAGACCGATGACCCAGGTTACCAACATCCCTTACGAAGCCCTCGAAGTCGGCCAGACCGCCAGCTACAGCAAGACGGTGGAAGAGCGCGACATTCAGCTGTTCGCCGCGATGTCCGGCGACCACAACCCGGTGCACCTGGACGCCGAGTTCGCCGCCGCCAGCATGTTCAAGGAACGCATCGCCCACGGCATGTTCAGTGGTGCGTTGATCAGCGCGGCCGTGGCGTGCGAGCTGCCTGGGCCGGGCACCATCTACATCGGTCAGCAAATGAGCTTTCAGAAGCCGGTGAAGATTGGCGATACCCTGACCGTGCGTCTGGAAATTCTCGAGAAATTGCCGAAGTTTCGCGTGCGCATCGCCACTCGCGTGTTCAACCAGCGTGATGAATTGGTGGTGGATGGGGAGGCCGAGATTCTCGCGCCGCGCAAGCAACAGACTGTGACCCTGCCGACGTTGCCGGCGATCAGCATCGGCTGATGGAAAAGATCGCAGCCTTCGGCAGCTCCTGCCCTGGAATGCGATCCCCTGTAGGAGCTGCCGCAGGCTGCGATCTTTGGCTTCTCCCTCACGCATAAAAAAACGCCAGACTAGCTGGCGTTTTTTATAACCTGCAAACGCTTACGAACGCGCGCGAGCTTGGTTACGCAGGGCTTTCACCTGGTCGTGGTTGCGTTGTACGCCGTGGTACTGACGCTCAACCAGGTCACGGATGCCGACCAGGTTGTGCTTGTTGATTTTCTCGATGGCTTCACGATAAGCCTTGAGTGCATGGTCTTCACCGCGCTCGGCTTCGTTCAGTACAGCCTCTTCATCCTTGCCGGTGAACATGGCTTTGACGTCGACCCAGCGACGGTGCAGGTCACCGCTGACGCTGGTAGAGGTTTCCGGATCACCGCCCATCGAGCGCACGGTAGCCTGCAGTTCGGCAGCGGCAGTGGCGCAATCGGCAGAACGCTTGGCGAACAGCGCTTTGAGTTCTGGATGCTTGATGTCTTCGGCGCAAGTCTTGAACCCTTCCTGACCGTCCTTGCTGGTTTCGATCAGGTCGTTGAGTACAGAGATGGCTTCTTTATTCATGTCAGTCATTTTTCAATTCCTTGCGGTTGGTTGAAGATGCAAGGGTTATTGCAGTGTGCGTGCCAGCTTTTCAATTAAAAATAAATCCTTATTTTTCAACAAGTTAAATATATTTGAACTATCTGTATCACGGTTATTTGCATGATCTGTCATTTGGCCTGCATGCAGAATGCCTGTATTTTCCAGAGTGTTCCGAAGCCAGATGATTGCCCCTGATGAATCCTGAAAAACTCGAACTGCTGATCACCCGTGAAATGCCCTTTGGCAAGTACAAGGGCCGCATCATTGCCGACCTGCCGGGCCCTTATTTGAACTGGTTCGCTCGCGAAGGCTTCCCTCACGGCGAGCTCGGCGGACTGTTGGCGCTGATGCAGGAAATCGACCATAACGGTCTGTCGGAGCTGCTTGAACCGCTACGCGCCAAACACGGCAAACCCGCCCCGCGCCACTGAACCGCCCTCCCCCTCCTGAGCCGAGTCGACCATGCCTGACAACACACGCCGCGCCCGTGACGAAGCATTCTGGCAAACCTTCGCCGATCGCTACGAAGCACAAACCGGTCCGCTGAACCTGGAAAACGGCTACTTCGGACGCATGTCGCGCACGGTGATCGAGGACTACCAGCGCAACATCGAGCTGATCAACACCCGCAACTCGGTGTATGTGCGCCAGCGTTTCGAGCAACACGACAGCCTCGACATCCGCGCGCAACTGGCCGAGACGATCGGCGTGCGTGCGCAGAGCATCGCCTTCACCCGCAACGCCAGCGATGCGCTGCAGTCGCTGATCCGCAATTACAATCGCCTGCAGCCGGGCGATCAGGTGCTGATCTGCGACCTGGAATACGACACGGTCAAAGGCGCCATGCGCTGGCTGGCGCGCCATCGCGGTGTGGAGGTGATCGAGATCAGCCACACCCATCCGGCCACTTTCGACAGCCTGCTGGATACCTATCGCGAAGCCTTCGTCCGCTATCCAAAACTCAAGCTGATGGCCCTGACCCACGTGACTCATCGCACGGGGCTGGTGATGCCGGTGCAGGCCATCGCTGCGCTGGCGAAACAACATGACGTAGACATTATCCTCGACGGCGCCCACGCCCTCGGCCAGATAGAGTTCAACCTTGAAGCCTTGGGCATCTCGTTCGCTGGCTTCAATCTGCACAAATGGATTGGCGCACCGTTGACTCTGGGTTTTCTGTACATCGCCCCGCAGCGCCTTGCCGACATTGATCCGGACATGGGCGAAATGCACTTTCCGGCCAGCGACATCCGCGCGCGCACGCCGTACAGCACACCGAACATTCCGGCGTTGATGTCCCTGCCGCTGGCGCTCGAGGAGCATCGTTCGCTCGGCGGCGCAGCAGCCAAGGGCGCGCGACTGAATTACCTGCGCAACCTGTGGGTCAGCGCCGTGCGCCACTTGCCGGGGATCGAAGTGATGACCCCGGACGATCCGCGCTTGTATTGCGGCATCACCTCGATGCGCTTCACTCGCCACACCGATCAACAGGCGATGGTCGAACGCCTGCTCGATGAGTACCACTTGTTCACCGTGGTGCGTAACGGTGCGGCGAGCGGGCCGAGCATCCGTATCACTCCGGGATTGACCACCACGGCGGCTGACATGCAGTTGCTGACCCGTGCACTCAACGAGCTGCGCTGATCCGTTCACACAGTGTACTTGTCGAAGTCCTCGGGCTTGATCTGCGACGAGGCGGCAAAGGTGTCGATGCCGATGGTCAGGTGGCCGAAAAAACCGTCCTCGTGCGATTCACGCCCGATCGGCCACACCGTCAAGGTTGAGCCCTCGCCGCCCATGTTGGCGTAGTAGCTGTCCTCGGCGTTGTTCAACGGTGCAGAGGCCCGCCCGCGATAGTCCCGGGCATTGAGCACGGCGCGGGACACCACCTCGGGAAAATACAGCTGACCGACCCAGGCCACGTTGCGCTCATCCAGATATTCACTGCCGCTGACCATGCGCACGGCCACATGAATGTGCAGCGCCCGACCGGCATAGAACCCCGGATAGATGGTGGTGAAGCGCGCCCGTCCCTGCTGATCACAGAACTGGCTGCCGCGCAGGTAGGTGTCATCATCGGTACGCGGGATCGAGCCGATGGCATCGGTGTCGACCTCCCGATCCGGATTGATCCGGCTCCACCCCGAATAGGCGCCCCGCGCATTGCAGTGCCAGATATCCACCAGCGCGCCGCTCACCGGCTCGCCGGTCATCGCGTCGACGATCGTCAGGCGCAGCAGCAGTGGCAGGCCCTCGGCGCCCTCGCTGATATTGCGTCGCAGTAATTTGGGGTTGCGGAAATACGGCCCGGCGATCTGCTCGGGCGCCAGTTGATACACCGGTTGGGGTGTTGCGGCTGAAGTGTCTCGTTCCATGACGCGTTCTCTCTTCCATAAGATGAACGCAGATTAACGGCGCGCGCCGCTCTCGGTGCGGTAACTATGTATCGCAGCGTAACGGTGACACCGCACGCCCCCACTGTAGGAGCTGCCGCAGGCTGCGATCTTTTGATGTTGTTTTTTAAATCAAGATCAAAAGATCGCAGCCTGCGGCAGCTCCTACAGGGGTTGGATTTTCTTCGGGCAAAAAAAACGGTGCACCGACCAAGCGCACCGTAAAGCCGTAGAACACACAACGAAGTGTCAGGTAAAACGTTTAGTCCAGCAGTGCCAGGGCCTCGGCAGTGCATTCCTGAATGCGCGCCCAGTCGCCGTTCTTGATCCACTCCGGATCGAGCATCCAGCTGCCGCCCACGCACATGACGTTTTTCAGCGCCATGTAGCTCTTGATATTGGCCGGGCCGACGCCACCGGTCGGGCAGAATTTCACTTCACCGAACGGGCCGCCAAGGGCCTTGATCGCTGCCACGCCACCGCTGACTTCCGCCGGGAACAGCTTGAAGCGGCGATAGCCCAGGCCATAGCCTTCCATGATGCCGGAGGCGTTGCTGATGCCTGGCAGCAGCGGAATCGGGCTGTCGACGCTGGCTTCGAGCAGGTCACGGGTGATACCCGGGGTGACGATGAACTGCGAACCCGCCGCTTCAGCCGCCGCAAGCATGTTGCGGTCGAGCACGGTGCCGGCGCCGGTCACCAGTTCCGGACGCTGCTCACGCAGGATCTGGATCGCCTTGAGACCGAACTGCGAACGCAGGGTCACTTCCAGCGCCGTCAGACCACCCGCGGCCAGGGCGTCGGCCAGCGGTAGCACGTCCTGTTCACGGGCGATGGTGATCACCGGCAGGATCCGCGCCTTGGCGCAGAGGCTGTCGATCAGGGCAACTTTGTCCGCCATGGAAACGGTCGGGGATGGGGTTGTCATAGCGGCTGTTCCTTGGCTCATGGGCACCAGTAGATCTCTAACGTAGGTTGCAGAAACGCGCGCACCGGCATGGCCGCGACGTCGTCGGATGCCAGCGCGGCATTCAGTGTGGTCAGTTTCGATTGACCGGAAATCGACAGAATCTTGTGCTTCGCCGAAGCCAGCAGCGCTCGGCTCATGGTCAGGCGTTGACGCGGTACGCTCGGCGCCAGCATCGGCCAGCAGCGACGGCTGCCGTCAGCCTGCAACGCTTGCGTCAGGTTCGGGCTGTCGGGGAACAGCGACGCGGTGTGACCGTCATCGCCCATGCCCAGCACCAGCACGTCAATCGGCGGCAATTCGGCAAGCAAGCGGTCGGCCTGCTCCGCAGCCTGCTCGACGTTCGCCGCCGCGCTGTAGAGGCTGAGGAACTGCGCCTTGGCGGCCGGCCCCTTGAGCAGGTACTGCTTGAGCAGACCGGCGTTGCTGTCGGCGTGTTCGACCGGTACCCAGCGCTCGTCGGCGAGGGTCACGACGACCTTCGACCAGTCCAGCTCCTGCTTGGCCAGGTGCTGGAAAAACGCCACCGGACTGCGACCGCCAGAGACCACCAGCACTGCGTTGCCGCGTGCCGAAATGGCATCGCTCAGCTGCTTGGCGACATTCAGCGCCAGACCTTCGGCCAACAGCACCGGACTCTTGAACTGGTGAGCGTGGACGCCCGCAGGCAGTTTCACATCAGATATCGCCATACCACGACCTCCCGTCCCGCGTGATCAGTGCAATCGAGCTCATCGGCCCCCACGACCCGGCCGCATACGGCTTGGGCGCGTCACCGGATTTTTTCCAGCCGGCGATCAACTGATCACACCACTTCCACGCGGCTTCGATTTCATCTTTACGGACAAACAGGTTCTGATTGCCGTTCATCACTTCCAGCAACAACCGCTCGTAGGCGTCGGGGATCCGCGCACTGCGCCAGGTGTCGGAGAAATTCAGTTGCAGCGGGCCGCTGCGCAGTTGCATGCCCTTGTCCAGGCCTTGCTCCTTGGTCATCACCCGCAAGGAAATGCCTTCGTCCGGTTGTAGACGGATGATCAGTTTGTTGCTGATCTGCAGGCGCTGTTCCGGCGCAAAGATATAGTGCGACGGCTCCTTGAAGTGAATGACGATCTGCGACAGCTTCTGCGGCATGCGCTTGCCGGTACGCAGGTAGAACGGCACGCCGGCCCAGCGCCAGTTGCGGATGTCGGCACGCAGGGCGACGAAGGTTTCAGTGTCGCTCTGGGTGTTGGAATTCGGCTCCTCGAGGTAGCCCGGCACGGACTTGCCTTCGCTGTGCCCGGCGATGTACTGACCGCGCACCACTTGGGTGGTCAGGCCTTCCGGGCTGATCGGCGCCAGGGCCTTGAGCACCTTTACCTTTTCATCACGAATGCTGTCGGCGGACAGGTCGGCCGGCGGGTCCATGGCGATCAGGCACAGCAGCTGCAACAGGTGATTCTGGATCATGTCGCGCAGTTGGCCGGCCTTGTCGAAGTAGCCCCAACGGCCTTCGATGCCGACCTTCTCGGCCACGGTGATTTCCACGTGGGAGATGTAATTCTGGTTCCACTGGGTTTCGAACAGGCTGTTGGCGAAACGCAGGGCGATCAGGTTCTGGACGGTCTCTTTGCCCAGGTAGTGGTCGATGCGATAGGTGCGGTTCTCCGGAAAGAACTGCGCCACGGCGTCGTTCACCTTGCGCGAGGATTCCAGATCGGAGCCGATCGGCTTTTCCAGAACCACGCGGGTGTTTTCTGCCAGACCAACTTTCGCCAGGTTCTCGCAGATCGCGCCGTACACTGCTGCCGGTGTGGCGAAGTAGGCAATCATGCGTTGCGCGCTGCCGGCCGCTTCGGCCAGCGCCACATAGTCTTCAGCCTTGAGGAAGTCGACGTGCAGATAGCTCAGGCGCGCGAGAAAGCGCTCGGCCACCGCCTCGTCCAGCTCTTTGCCGACGTAACGGCGCAATTCGGCGGCGATAAACGCCAGGTGCTGCTGCTCGGAACCGGGTTCACGAGCCAGCGCAATAATGCGCGTGTTCTCGTGCAACAGGTCGGCACCATCGAGGTGATAAAGGGCAGGAAACAGCTTGCGCAGGGCCAGATCGCCCAGAGCGCCGAACAAGGCAAAGGTGCACGGTTCAACCGTAATCGAAGGCATGATGTTTGTTCTTTTATCAAGTTAAGCTACAAATACCTTTTTTCAAGGCATCACTCAAGGGAAAATGTAGTAATAACCACAACATTTTCGCAAGATACAGATTCCGAGTGGTGGTCGGTCGGAGCCATCAGTAGGATAGGCCACCGTCACGGGCCACATCAAAGGCCCAATTTGCATAGCCCGGCGCACCTTTGCGCAGGTGAATTAGGAATTCCATATGGACCGCGTGCGAAATTTACTGGAACAGATCCAGAGTCGCCTTGAAGAGCTGAACAAGGCCGAACGCAAAGTCGCCGAGGTGATCCTGCTCAACCCGCAGCAGGCCACCCGCTTCAGCATCGCCGCCCTCGCCCAGGCCGCGTCGGTGAGCGAGCCGACGGTCAACCGTTTCTGCCGTTCGTTCGGTGTCAGCGGCTACCCTGAACTCAAGTTGCAACTGGCGCAAAGCCTGGCCAGTGGCGCGGCGTATGTCAGCCGCGCGGTGGAGGCCGATGACAATCCCGAGGCGTACACGCAGAAGATTTTCGGCAGCGCCATCGCCTCGCTGGACAGCGCTTGCCAGGCGCTCGATCCGAACCTGATCAGCCGCGCCGTCGACCTGTTGATCCAGGCGCGGCAGATCCACTTTTTCGGCCTGGGTGCTTCGGCTCCTGTGGCGCTGGATGCGCAGCACAAATTCTTCCGTTTCAACCTCGCCGTCACCGCGCATGCCGATGTGCTGATGCAGCGGATGATTGCGTCAGTGGCACACACCGGCGAGCTGTTCGTGATCATTTCCTACACCGGGCGCACCCGCGAACTGGTGGAAGTGGCGCGCATCGCCCGTGAGAACGGCGCTTCGGTGTTGGGCCTGACGGCGGAAAATTCGCCGCTGGCCAAGGCCAGTACCCTGAGCCTGAATATTCCGCTGCCGGAAGACACTGACATCTATATGCCGATGACCTCACGGATCATTCAGTTGACGGTGCTGGATGTGCTGGCGACCGGCATGACCCTGCGTCGCGGGGTGGATTTCCAGCCGCATCTGCGCAAGATCAAGGAGAGCTTGAATGCCAGCCGGTATCCGGTGGGTGACGAGTTCAATTAGGACGCTTCGCGTAAAAGATCGCAGCCTTCGGCAGCTCCTACAGATGTGTACGCCACCTAAATGTAGGAGCTGCCGGAGGCTGCGATCTTTTGATTTTCAGGCAGCTGCCCACGCCTGCAAACTCAAATGCGCCTTCTCCCCCGGCGCCAGATGCAGGCTGTCGGTACCGCCCGCCGCCGCTTCGACACAGACAAACTCCGCCACTTCATCCCAGCTCACCCCCAGCAATGGTCGCGAGCCAGGATGCCAGACCACGGTGTCGCCGCTGCCACCGGTATCGATGCACAATTCGCGCTGCCAGGCATGATCCTTGAGCTGCAATTCGCCGTCGTGCTGGAACACCCGCTGACAACCGCCCTCCACGCGCAACTCACCTTCCTGCTGGCAGGACTGGCGACTCAACTGGTCATAACCCTGCGCCCCTTCGAGCCCAGACAGCGCTATCTCACCGACATCGCCAATACGCCAGTAAGCATGCAAAGCCTGGCTCAACTGGCACGGCATGTCGTCCTGATGCTCGGTGCTCAGGCGTAATTCCATGCGTTCGCCCAGATGCGCATGCAGGTCGACCTGCCAGTCGCACAGCTGCAATTGCCAGTGCAGGCGCACGCCATCCTCGGCGCTGCTGCTGTCGAGCAATTTCCAGTCGAGCAGTCGCGCCCAGCCATGGGACGGCCACGCGTTTTCGCTCGGATGGCGGCCATACCACGGCCAGCACACCGGCACGCCGCCACGAATGGCGCCAACGTGGGGCCACTTTGCCGCACACCACAGCCACGGTTTCTGCCCGCGCGGCTGAAAGTGCAGCAACTGCGCGCCCTGCCGACTGAACACCGCCTGACACAGCGGATGGTCGATCACCAGCACATCGCGCATCTGATAGCGCTCCCAGGCAAACACCGGTCGTTCGCGCAGGGATTTGAAGAAGCGTTGCAGCGGATGCTCATGCATTGGCCACGGTTCCGAATTCGACTGTCATGGGTTGCGCCACCCTCAAAAAAAAGCGGACAGCCTGGGCTGTCCGCAAATATGCGCACATGGAGAGGAGCTTATCGCAGACGCGTCAGAACGTAGACTGAATTTTCAGGCCAGCGACCAAAGCGTTGTCCACGGCATCAACACCGCCCGGGTGAGTGATGTACTGCAGGTTAGGACGCACGGTCAGCCAGTTGGTGACGTGGAAGCCGTAGTTGATCTCGTAGTTGTATTCGGTTTCACGAATCGGCGAGAACACCGGATTGTCGTAATCCGAGACACCGTTGGAGGCATTCAGCAGTTCGGCGTTTTTCTTCACGTCATCGTTGACGTGTATACGCGCCGCGCCGATGCCGACGTCATCTTTCGGACGGGCGTCGAACGGGCCTTTGTAGACAAACATCACCGACTGATAGTTATCGATGAAGTTGGTGTCCTTGTCGTGGAAGGTCGCGTTGGCGGCAATGTTCAGACCGCGGCTGGCATCACCGTTGTGGCTGGTGAGTTGCTGCTGCGCGACGAACCAGTAGCCGTGTTTGCTGCTGTGGGTCTTGTAGGCGTCACCAGTGGTCGCTGCGTCGAAACCGTTGACGTCTTCACGCACGTCGCTGGCGTCAGCGGTGCTCTTGTAGTAACCGATGCGGTATTCGCCCGGCAGGCTGTTGACCTTCGGCGACCAGACCAGTTCGACTGGCAGAACAGTCCCTTTGGTGCCGCTGCCGCTGAGCTTGAAGCCGTTGCCGTGTTCCAGCTGCGACGGGTTCTGGTTGTACGCACCGATCTGCGCGTAGAGCTCGTCGTTGATGTTGTACTTCACGCGGATCGCGGCCTGGCTGACCGGCCAGTTGTACCAGATGTTGGTCGCCCAGTTACCCACTTGCGAGCCGCAGAACGCCAGGTTCTGGAAGTCGCACGGGAAGGTGTTGAAGTCTTCGCCTTCACCGAAATAACCGGCCTTGACGTCGAGCTTGTTGTCGAAGAACTGGTGCTGAATCCACAACTGGGTCAGACGCACCATGTGGCCACGACCGTAGACTTCCTGCGAGGAAGACAAGGTGCCGGCACGCGGATCGCCAACGCGGTCGTTGGAGATGTTTTGCCCGTTACGGTTGGTCAACTGGATCTTGGCCTGAGTGTTGTCCCAGCCCCAGAGTTTTTGCAGGTCCAGCGCCACGCCCAGACCGAACTGATCGCTGTAGCGACCGGTCTTGTCGTCGTTGTAGCCGCCATGCAGGTTGGCACCCATTTCCCCAACGTAGTCGGCCTTGATGTCGATACCCTGCTCGATCAGCTTGGTCCGCTCGCCACCCCAGTCGCCGGTCATCCATTTCGAATCGGAGCTGAATGCATCGGCAGCCATTGCGTTGCCGGCCAGCACCAATGCCGCCGCAGCTGACACTTGGCAGATCAACCGGGCATTGACGTGTTTCTTTTTCATCCCTACATCCTCGTCTTTATTGTTATTAACTGTTTTTTTCCAACGCGGTTTACATAAATTGCGATGGATTACAGGCAATCCAGCGCGTGCTCCTGTTTGGAATCCGATCCCTGTGGGAGCTGGCTTGCCAGCGATGGCGGTGATTCAGGCGACATCCATGTTGGATGTGCCGNGCTGGCAAGCCAGCTCCCACATGACCGCATTCCAGCATTGATCTTCAGCGACCTTTGAACTGGGCGACATTTGCCGACCGCGCTTCGGTCTGCGCCTGGCCCGCAACGCCCAGACGCTCGCCAGTCTTGGCATCGAACAACAACACTTTCGACGGATCGAATTGCAGGGTCAGGGTTTCGCCCACCTGCGGCGCCACGTCCGGTGCCAGGCGGCAGCAGACTTTGGTTTCATTCAGGTTGACGAACACCAGGGTGTCCGGACCGGTCGGCTCGGTGACCTGCACTTCGGCCTTGATGCTCGGCAGGCCATTGCCCTCGCCGTTCGCCAGCACGATCTGCTCCGGGCGCAGGCCGAGGATCACTTCGCGATCTTCCAGCCCTGCATCCTGCATGCTCATCGGCAACTCGCAACGCGCCTGACCGCTGTCGAGCAGCGCCAGCAGACGACCGTCCTTGCGTTGCAGACGCAGCGGAATGAAGTTCATCGGCGGCGAACCGATGAAGCTCGCCACGAACAGGTTGGCCGGATCGTTGTAAATCTCTTTCGGCGTGCCGAACTGCTGAATGATGCCGTCCTTCATCACCGCCACCTTGTCGCCCAGGGTCATCGCTTCGATCTGGTCGTGGGTCACGTAAACGGTGGTGGTTTTCAGACGCTGGTGCATCAGTTTCATTTCGGTGCGCATCTCGACGCGCAGCTTGGCGTCGAGGTTCGACAGCGGTTCGTCGAACAGATAGATCTTCGGCCGACGCGCCAACGCACGGCCCATCGCCACACGCTGTTGCTGACCACCGGAGAGCTGGCCCGGCTTGCGGTTGAGCAGGTGTTCGATCTGCAGCAGCTTGGCCACGCGCGCGACTTCTTCGTCGATCGCCGACTGGCTCATCTTGCGAATTTTCAGACCGAACTCGATGTTCTCGCGCACGCTCATGGTCGGGTACAGCGCGTAGGACTGGAACACCATGGCGATGTCGCGATCCTTCGGGCTCATGCCGCTGACGTCCTGGTCGCCGATCATGATCGCGCCACCGGTGATGGTCTCGAGGCCGGCGATGCAGTTCATCAGGGTCGACTTGCCGCAGCCCGACGGGCCGACCAGGATCAGGAACTCACCGTCCTTGATCGACAGTTCGATGTTCTTCAGGGTATCCGGCAGGCCGGCACCGTAGGTCTTGTTGACGTTGCGAAGTTCGAGCGTTGCCATGATTACCCCTTGACTGCGCCGGCCGTCAGCCCGCGCACGAAATACTTGCCTGCGACCACATAGACCAGCAGGGTCGGCAGCCCGGCGATCATCGCCGCTGCCATATCAACGTTGTATTCCTTGGCCCCGGTGCTGGTGTTGACCAGGTTGTTCAGCGCCACCGTGATCGGTTGCGAATCACCGCTGGAGAACACCACACCGAACAGGAAGTCGTTCCAGATCTGGGTGAACTGCCAGATCAGGCAGACCATGATGATCGGGGTCGACATCGGCAGAATGATCTGCCGGAAAATCGTGAAGAACCCCGCGCCATCCAGCCGTGCTGCCTTGATCAGCGCATCGGGAATGCTCACGTAGTAGTTGCGGAAGAACAGCGTGGTGAACGCCAGACCATAGACCACGTGCACGAACACAAGGCCGGTGGTGGTGCTCGCCAGGCCCATCTTGCCGAGGGTGAACGAGGCCGGCAGCAGCACGGTCTGGAACGGCAGGAAGCAACCGAACAGCAGCAGACCGAAGAACAGCTGCGAACCGCGGAAGCGCCAGAACGACAGCACGTAACCGTTCAACGCGCCAATGGCAGTGGAGATGACCACGGCCGGCACGGTGATCTTGATCGAGTTCCAGAAGTAGCCGTCCACCGTGGCCCAGGCCTTGACCCAGCCGATGCCGCTGACCACGGTCGGCCAACTGAGCAGGTTGCCGGTGCTGATGTCTTCCGGCGTCTTGAAGCTGGTCAGCAACATCACCACCAGCGGAATCAGATACAGCAATACCGCGAGGATCAGCACCGCGTAGATCGCCACACGACTGAGGCTGAAAGCGGGTTTGGCAGCGAGACTAGTCATGACGCTTGGTCCTCAGCTCGGAGTACAGGTAAGGCACGATGATCGCGAGAATCGCACCGAGCATCAGAATCGCACTGGCCGAGCCCATGCCCATCTGGCCGCGACTGAAAGTGAAGGAGTACATGAACATCGCCGGCAGGTCGGAGGAATAACCCGGGCCACCCGCCGTCATCGCCGCGACCAGGTCGAAGCTCTTGATCGCGATGTGGGCGAGGATCATTACCGCACTGAAGAACACCGGACGCAGGCTTGGCAGCACGACTTTCCAGTAGATGGTCGGCATGCTCGCACCGTCGATCTGTGCGGCACGGATGATCGACTGATCAACTCCGCGCAGGCCGGCGAGGAACATCGCCATGATGAAGCCCGAGGCTTGCCACACAGCGGCGATCACCAGGCAATACACCACACGATCCGGGTCGATCAGCCAGTCCAGACGGAAGCCTTCCCAGCCCCAGTCACGCAACATTTTGTCCAGGCCCATGCCCGGGTTGAGCAGCCATTTCCACGCGGTACCGGTGACGATCATCGAGAGCGCCATCGGGTACAGGTAAATGGTGCGGATAAAGCCTTCGCGACGGATGCGCTGGTCGAGGAACACCGCCAGCAGCACACCGATCACCAGGGTGATGCCGATGAACATGCCACCGAACACCGCGAGGTTCTTGCTCGCTACCCACCAGCGGTCGTTGTCGAACAGCCGGGCGTATTGCGCCAGACCGGCCCACTTGTAGTTGGGCAGGAACGTCGAGGTGGTGAACGACAGCACGAACGTCCACAGGATGTAGCCATAGAAGCCCACCAGTACGATGAACATGCTCGGCGCCAACACCAGTTTCGGTAGCCAGCGCTGCAGTGCATCGAACGGCGAGGCTTTGCTGAACACAGCAACAGAACTCATGGGGAAATCCAGTACGAGGGTAGAAAATTCACACGCTTTCCCCTTGTGGGAGCGAGCTTGCTCGCGAAGGCATCCTGTCAGTTGATATTTCGATTGCCTGACACTCCGCTTTCGCGAGCAAGCTCGCTCCCACAGGGGCTGCGGTGCTGATGCTTATTTGGCCGACTGAACCGCCGCGCCCAGTTTCTTGGCCGCATCGGCCGGGTCGGCTTTCGGGTCGTTGATGTAGTTGGTCACGACATCAAAGAATGCGCCCTGCACCGCCAGCGTGGTCGCCATGTTGTGCGCCATGCTCGGTTGCAGGCCACCGGACTTGGCGTCAGCCAGGAAATCCTTGGCAGCGGTCTGCGCGCAGGAGTCGAAACCGAGTTTGTCCATGTTGTTCAACATGTCGTTACGTACCGGGATCGAGCCTTTGTTGATGCTGAAGACTTTCTGGAAGTTTTCCCCCAGCACGACTTTGGCGATGTCTTGCTGACCGGCCGCAGTGCCTTTGTCTTTCTGCTTGAACACCGCCAGGGAGTCGATGTTGTAGGTGAACGCCTTGTCGGTGCCCGGGAAGGCTACGCACTCGTAATCCTTGCCGGCGACTTTCTTGGCGGCGGTCCATTCGGACTTGGCCCAGTCACCCATGATCTGCATGCCGGCCTTGCCGTTGATGACCTTGGCCGCTTCCAGGTTCCAGTCCTGGCCTTTGCCGTCCTGGTCCATGTAGGTCGCGACTTTCTTCAGCTCGGTCAGCGCCTTGACCATTTCCGGACCGGTCAGCGCTTTGTTGTCCAGATCGACCAGGGCTTTCTTGTAACCATCAACGCCCATGACCGAGAGCACCACGGCTTCGAACACGGTGCTGTCCTGCCAAGGCTGACCGCCGTGAGCCAGCGGGATGAAGCCCGCAGCCTTGAGCTTGTCGCCGGCGGCGTAGAATTCTTCGAGGGTGGTCGGGTTCTTGGTGATGCCGGCTTTCTTGAACACTTCCGGGTTGATCCACAGCCAGTTCACGCGGTGAATGTTCACCGGTACGGCCACGTAATCACCGTCGTACTTCACGGTATCGGAGACTTTCTTGTCGAGCAGGCTGTCCCACTTCTCTTCTTTGGCCACGTCCTTCAGGACGTCGGTGTCGAGCAGACCGGTGGAGGCCCATTCCTGAATATCCGGGCCTTTGATCTGGGCCACGCCCGGCGGGTTGCCGGCCACGGCGCGGCTCTTCAACACGGTCATGGCCGTGGCACCGCCACCGCCGGCGACAGCGCCGTCTTTCCAGGTGAAACCGTCTTTTTCAACTTGCGCCTTGAGCACATCGACAGCGGCTTTTTCGCCACCGGACGTCCACCAGTGCACGACTTCAACCGAACCTTTGGATTCGGCAGCGGACACACTGAGAGGCAGAATTGCGAGCGGGAACAGGGAGGCGACAGAAATGACAGTAGCGAGGCGAGAAATCGCATTCATCTGAGATGTACCTTTCTTGTTGTTATGCATGCAAGTCTGGTGCTTGCGCTGCACAGGAGTTTAAACAGGGCGATTCCCTTCGCAGGTAACGAAGGGACGCGCAAATGTCACCACATGGTTACACAGGAACAGCCCGGGATATTTGCGCCAGAGCGGTTGCCATACTCGGTGACAAGGGTAGACGAGGGATCAACACCGCTTGCCACGCGTGGTAGAGATCGGGTTTGCCCGGCCAGATATCGGCGCTCGGACGGTTTTGCGGATCGAGTTCGTGATGCCAACTGCCATCGCAGCGATCGATGAAATGGCCTTCACAGAATTCCCAGAACAGCCGGTACCAGGTTTCGTATTGCGCATCACCGGTGCGTTTGAGCAAGGCGCTGGCCGCCGCGCTGGCTTCGGCATGGGTCCAGTGCAAGCGATGACGCACCACGGCTTTGTTGTCCCAGTCGAGGGTATAAACGATCCCCGGCGCGCCATCGACGTCCCAGCCGTTTCGGCAATTCTGCTCGAAGAGTTTTTGCGCATCGGTCGCCAGCCAACCGGGCGTGAGCATCCCGGCCTGGACCCGCGCCGCTTCGAGGTGCAGCAGCAGCCGCGCCCACTCGAAACCGTGGCCCGGGGTGGTGCCGTATGGGCGAAAACCATCAGCCGGGTTGTCGTGGTTGTACTCGCGCAGCGGTTGCCAGTCGCGGTCGAAGTGTTCGATGACCATGTAGCCGTTAGCTGCTGCATGACCATGAATCACCCGCTCGACGATGCGTTGCGCGCGCACCAGCCAGCGCGGGTCTTCAGTGACATCAGCCAGCGCGAGGAACGCTTCGGTGGCGTGCATGTTGCTGTTGGCGCCGCGATAGGCCTCTTCTTCGCGCCAGTCGCGATTGAAGAATTCGCGCATGGCGCCCTCTTCTTCGCTCCAGAAATACGTGTCAATGATGTCGATCGCATCATCCAGCAACGCCTGGGCGCCGGGACGTTGCGCGACCACCGCCGAGCTGGCCGCGAGCGCAACAAAGGCATGCAGATAGGCGTTCTTGCCGGTGTTGCCGTCGCGATGTTCGGCGACCGCAAACCAGCCGCCGTGCAGCGCATCCCGCAACGGGCCGCGCAGGGCCGCGATGCCGTGATCGACCAGTTCGGCAAACCCCGGCAGGCCTTGAATGTGAGCCATGGCGAAGCTGTGGGTCATGCGCGCGGTGTTCATGGTTTCGGCTTGCGCGTGCGCCGGCAGATGGCCGCGCTCGTCGAGGTTGCCGAAACCTTCGGGCAGTTTTGCCGCTCTGGCGAAAGCCAGCAGGCGCAGACCTTCGTCGGCGAGCCATTGCTGGTGGGCAGGGGCATTCAGCCAACTGCTGAAGTCTGGGTGAAAGGTGTCCATGAGTGGCCCATTTTTGTTGTTATGACTGCGGGCAGTCTAAACAACGGGCCGGGGTGGTCTTGTAACGAAGGGGGCGGGTTTTGTCACCAAGCAGTGACATTAGAAAAGCAAAGTCAAAAGATCGCAGCCTTCGGCAGCTCCTACAGAGTGCGGTGTAGGAGCTGCCGAAGGCTGCGATCTTTTGATCTTCAGTCTACTGAACGCGGCAATTGCAACGTCACCCGCAACCCGCCCTCACGCAGGTTCTGCAACGTCACCTCACCACCATGGCTGTGGGCGATGTTGCGCGCAATGCCCAAACCGAGACCATAGCCTTGCTGCTGCCCGGCCAAGCGAAAGTGCGGCTCGAACACCTGCTCCAACCGCTGCTCCGGCACGCCCGGGCCTTCGTCGTCGACGTGCAGGACAAACGCGCGCTCATCGTCATCGATGTGCAGGTGCGCGTTCTGCCCGTACTTCAGCGCATTGTCGATGAGGTTGCCGATGCAGCGTTTCAACGCCAAAGGCTTGCCCGGATACGCCGCCAGCGCCTTGCCTTGCAGGGTCACGCGACCATTACCGTTGGGCGCCAGGTACGGTTCTACGAGGCAGTCGAGTACATGATTGAGATCCACCGGCTCGATATTCTCGTGGATGTCGGTGTCTTTCACGCATTGCAGCGCGCCTTTGACCAGCAGCTCCAACTCATCCAGATCGCGACCGAACTTGGCTTGCAGCTTCTCGTCTTCGAGCAGTTCGACGCGCAAGCGCAGACGGGTGATCGGCGTGCGCAGGTCATGGGAAATCGCGCTGAACAACTGGCTGCGTTCGGTCAGGTAACGGCTGATGCGTTCGCGCATGGTGTTGAACGCACGGCCCACTTCCACCACTTCGCTGCCGCCGCCCTCGGCCACCGGCTCGACATCGGCGCCCAGCGACAGATCCCGCGCCGCCCGCGCCAGACGCTTGAGCGGCCGGCTCTGCCAGTGCACCAGCAGGCCGATGAACAACAGCAAGAAACCGCTGGTGAGGACAATGAACCACACCTGCTGCGCCGGCAGGCCTTGCTCTTCAAGACTGGTGTAGGGCTCGGGCAATAACGAGGCGATGTACAGCCATTCGCCCGGGGCCATTTGAATCTGTGTGACCAGCACCGGCGGATTCACCGGTTCCAGGGTCAACGCGTAATGCGCCCACGAGCGCGGCAGCTCATCGAGTTTCAGCCCGGCATTGAAGATCCGCAGATCCTCGGGACTGACGAAGGTCACCGAAATATCAGTGTCATGCCCCAGCGACTGGCGCAGCACTTCATCCACCGCTTGAATCACCGCGGCCTTGCGTGGGGTGATCGGCAGCACGTCCATACCCAGCGGTTTGTCGTTGAGCGTCACCACGAAACGGGTGCCGCCCATGCTGCGCAACTGGTCGAGCACCAGCGGCCGGTAAGCCACTGGCAGCGAGCGGAAATAACTGACGCTGGCGGTCATCGAATGGGCGAGGCTGCGGGCGCTGGTGACCAAGCCTTCGAGCTGGGTGGCGCGCAGTTGCGAGACCCAGATCACGCTCGACAACGTCTGCGCAAACAACACCGCGAGCAACGTCAGCAGCAGCATCCGCCCGAGCAGCGAACGCGGCACCGGTACTGTGTTGGCGAGCCTGCGCAGCGACTCAGTGAGCATTGCCGGCAACCACATTGGCTGCCAGTTGGTAGCCACTGCCGCGCACGGTGCGGATCAGCCGTGGCGGTTTTTCCGTGTCACGCAGGCGCTGGCGCAAACGGCTGACGGCCATGTCGACAATCCGGTCGAGCGGCATCAGGTCACGGCCACGGGTGGCGTTGCCGATAGTGTCGCGGTCGAGAATTTCCTGCGGATGATCGAGAAACAACTTCAGCAGCGCGAAATCGGCGCCGGAGAGAATAACTTCTTCGCCGTCGGTGTGGAACAGTCGATGGCTGACCATGTCCAGTCGCCACTCGTCGAAGGCCAGCACGTCGCTGCCGCTGCGTTCCTGACCGAACTGCGCTCGTCGCAGCAGCGCCTTGATCCGCGCTTGCAGCTCGCGGGGGCTGAAAGGTTTGCCGAGGTAGTCGTCAGCGCCAAGCTCCAGACCGATCACGCGGTCGGCTTCGTCGGAACTGGCGGTGAGCATGATGATTGGCACCTGCGCCTGACGCGGATGCTGACGCACCCAGCGGCAGAGGCTGAAACCGTCCTCGTCGGGCAGCATCACATCGAGGATCACCAGATCGCTCGGCGCCTCGTTGAGTGCCTGGCGGAAACTGGCGCCATCGGCGGTGGCCCGCACCTGAAACCCGGCGCGGGTCAGGTAGGTTTCCAGCAACTCGCGTATTTCCTGGTCGTCATCGACCAACAATATCGACTTGTTGACTGAGCTCACTTCGAAGGCATCCTTGTTGTTGGAATTGGGGCGGATTATGCCTTAAGCACTGATTTTACAAACACCACAAAACACCTGTGGGAACAAACCTGTGGTGAGGGGATTTATCCCCGATGGGTTGCGCAGCGACCCTGGAAAAACCGGGCCTGCTTCGCAGGCCATCGGGGATGAATCCCCTCGCCACAAAGGCTCACTCCTACAATTGGATTGCATTTCAGGCAGGGATTGCTTGCTCCAGGGCCACACCGGCACCCACCAGCCCGGAATACGGTGCCGTTACCAGCCACACCGGAATGCCCTTGAAATAATCGCTCATGCAGCCCTTGTCGGCGAAGCTGCGGGCGAAACCGCTTTCGACGAAGAAATCGGCAAAGCGCGGAATCACCCCGCCCACGATGAAGACCCCGCCACGAGCCCCGGTGGTCAGCACGTTGTTGCCAGCCACGCGGCCGAGCCAGCAGCAGAATTGCTCCAGCACTTCCAGCGCGATCGGATCGCCAGCCAGACCGGCCGCGGTGATCGCTTCCGGCGTATCAAGCTTTGGTTCATGTCCGTCCACCGCACAGATCGCGCGGTACACACGAGGCAAGCCGCCGCCGCTCAACGCAGTCTCGGCGCTGACGTGGCCAATCTCGTTGTGGATGTGCTGCCAGAGCTGGGTTTCACGCGGACTGCTCAGCGGCAGATCGACGTGTCCGCCCTCCCCCGGCAGCGCGGCAAACCGGCCTTCGCCGAGATCAAGCAAGGTGCCGACACCCAGCCCCGTGCCCGGACCGATCACCACCGCCGGGCGCAACGGTTCCGGCGTGCCTTCGCAGACCACACGGAATTCCCCGGGCTGCAAACGGGTCATGCCCAGCGCCATCGCCGAGAAATCGTTGATCAACAGCAGTTGTTCGACCTGCAAGGTTTTGCAGAACGCCGTGCGACTCAAGCGCCAGTGATTGTTGGTGAATTTGAATTCATCACCACTCACTGGCCCCGCCACCGACAGGCACACCGAACCGATCGAACCCGGCGCCAGACCGAGGCCGCTCAAGTACAGGCTGATCGCCTCTTCCGGGCTGGCGTGGTCGGCTGTGGCCAGCACCTGAACCGATTCCAGTTGCTGGTTTTTCCACAACGCGAACCGCGCGTTGGTGCCTCCGATATCACCGACCAAAGCCAGTTTCAATTAAGCGTCTCCAGGGCAGAAGTGAAGGCGCTGGCGCCCTGCTCCGCCGAGCTGAAGGCCAAACGCATGAAGCCAAACAGTTCGCGACCGCTGCCGATGTTGTTGCCCAACAGGCCTTTGGCGGGTTCGCGCGCTGCAAATTCGGCGGCGTCGACCTTGAGTTCCAAAGTGCCTTTGACGCCATCGACGCGGATGATATCGCCCTCTTGCACCCGCGCCAAAGCACCGCCGACATACGCTTCGGGACTTACGTGAATCGCCGCCGGGATTTTCCCCGACGCGCCGGACATGCGCCCGTCGGTGACCAGCGCGACTTTGAAGCCACGATCCTGCAGCACGCCGAGGAACGGCGTCATCTTGTGCAGCTCGGGCATGCCGTTGGAGCGCGGGCCCTGGAAGCGCATCACCGCAACAAAATCCTTCTCCAGCAAACCGGCCTTGAACGCGTCGGCCAGGTCCTGCTGATCCTGGAACACCATGGCTGGCGCTTCGACGATCTGGTTTTCCAGCGCCACGGCGGAGACTTTCATCACGCCGCGACCGAGGTTGCCTTCCATCACCCGCAGACCGCCCTCGGCGGAAAATGCACGGGCGACCGGACGCAGGATGTTTTCGTCGAGGCTTTCAGTCGGGCCTTCGCGCCACACCAACTCACCGTTATCGAGGAATGGTTCTTTGGTGTACTGGCTCAAACCGTGGCCGAGCACGGTGTTGACGTCTTCGTGCAGCAAGCCGGCCTCGAGCAGTTCGCGGATCAGGAACGACATGCCGCCAGCAGCCTGGAAGTGGTTGATGTCGGCTTTGCCGTTCGGGTAGACGTGGCTCAGGGTCGGCACGACCTCGGAGAGGTCGGCCATGTCCTGCCAGGTCAGCTGGATGCCTGCAGCCATGGCGATGGCCGGCATGTGCAGGGTGTGGTTGGTCGAGCCGCCGGTGGCGTGCAGCGCGACGATCGAGTTGACCAGCGCCTTCTCGTCGACGATTTCGCCGATCGGCATGAAGTTGCCGTTCTGCTTGGTCAGACGCGTGACCTGATGCGCGGCTTCGCGGGTCAGGGCATCACGCAGCGGCGTGTTCGGGTTGACGAAAGACGCGCCCGGCAAGTGTAGGCCCATGACTTCCATCAGCAACTGGTTGGTATTGGCGGTGCCGTAGAAGGTGCAGGTGCCCGGGCTGTGGTAGGACTTCATTTCCGATTCCAGCAGCTCTTCGCGGGTCGCCTTGCCTTCGGCGTACTTCTGCCGCACGTCGGCTTTTTCCTTGTTGGAAATCCCCGAGACCATCGGCCCGCCCGGGACGAAGATCGTCGGCAGATGGCCGAAGCGCAGCGAGCCCATCATCAGGCCCGGGACGATCTTGTCGCAGATGCCGAGCATCAGCGCGCCGTCGAACATGTTGTGCGACAGCGCCACCGCCGTGGACATCGCGATCACTTCGCGGCTCGGCAGGCTCAGCTCCATGCCCGGCTCGCCCTGGGTCACGCCATCGCACATCGCCGGCGTACCACCGGCGAACTGGCCGACCGAGCCGATTTCGCGCAAGGCGTTTTTGATCTGCTGGGGAAACACTTCGTACGGCTGGTGCGCCGAGAGCATGTCGTTATACGAAGAAACAATGGCGATGTTCGCCGAGTTCATCATCCGCAGGCTGTGCTTGTCTTCGCTGCCACACCCGGCCACGCCGTGGGCGAAGTTGGCGCATTGCAGCTTGCCGCGCATCGGCCCGTCAGTGGCGGCGCCGCGAATCAGTGCAAGGTAAGCCTGACGCGTGGCGCGGCTGCGGGCGATAAGCCGTTCGGTGACCTCAAGAACGCGGGGATGCATGTGTAGAACTCCAGGCTAACGGATGTGGCGACCTGATTGTCTATGCTGATCAAACGCCGTTGTTGTTGGAATGACAGACGGCTTTTTTGACCATTCGGACCAGTTGATTCAGGTCACTCGTTGTAGATAAAACAAAATATTGCCACTAAAAAGGCTTGTTTTCTATTTTTATGCGAATAATCTTGTAATTCCAACAACAAAACGACGGCGGCGCTGTTCAATGACTCTTCGAATCGCAATCAATGGTTTTGGCCGCATCGGCCGTAATGTCCTGCGCGCACTGTATACCCAAGGCTATCGACAGGATTTGCAGATCGTCGCCATCAACGATCTGGGCGACAGCGCCATCAATGCCCATCTGCTCAAATACGACACCGTTCACGGCACATTCGACGCCGAAGTGGCCCATGACAATGAGAGCCTGACAGTCAATGGCGACCGCATTGCGGTCAGCGCCATTCGCAACCCGGCCGAGCTGCCATGGGCCGCGGAAAAGATCGATGTGGTGTTCGAATGCACTGGTCTGTTCACCGACCGCGCCAAAGCGGCCGCGCATCTTACTGCCGGCGCGCGCAAAGTCATCATCTCGGCACCGGCCAAAGGCGCCGACGCTACCGTTGTTTACGGCGTGAACCACGACATTCTGCGCCAGTCGCACCAGATCATCTCCAACGCTTCGTGCACCACCAACTGCCTGGCGCCCGTGGCGCAGGTGCTGCACCGCGAACTGGGGATCGAAAGCGGCCTGATGACCACGATTCATGCCTACACCAACGACCAGAACCTCACCGACGTCTATCACACCGACCCGTACCGCGCGCGTTCGGCCACGCAGAACATGATCCCGAGCAAGACCGGCGCCGCCGAAGCGGTAGGCCTGGTGCTTCCGGAACTGGCGGGCAAACTGACCGGCATGGCCGTGCGCGTGCCGGTGATCAATGTGTCGCTGGTGGACCTGACTGTGCATTTGAAGAAGGAAGCCACGGCCGACGAAGTCAACGCACTGATGAAGGCTGCCAGCCAGCACTCGAAAATTTTGGGTTACAACACGTTGCCGCTGGTCTCCAGCGACTTCAACCACAACCCGCTGTCGTCGATCTTCGACGCCAATCACACCAAATCCAGCGGCAAACTGCTGAAGGTGCTGGCCTGGTACGACAACGAATGGGGCTTCTCCAACCGCATGCTGGATAACTGCCTGGCGCTCTGCAACGCGGAGTAACCGACAACTCCTTGTAGGAGCTGCCGAAGGCTGCGATCTTTTGATCTTGTTTTAAAAGCAACATCAAAAGATNATCGCAGCCTTCGGCAGCTCCTACATTTGTCTGCTTCGTTCAAAAACAACACTTGACCACTCGACTAGATGATAAGCATTAACATTCGCTCGAAATGGATCAGGTTCCCCCGTGAGTCAATCGCGCTTCAATCACGTCTTCCTCTCTCAGCGCACATCCCTGCTGCGTACGATCGAGCGGATGGTCAACAATCACAGCACCGCCGAAGACCTGTTGCAGGAAACCTACCTGCGCGTCACGCGGGCGCTGAGCGAGCGCGCCATCGATCACCTTGAACCCTTCGTGTTCCAGACCGCGCGCAACCTGGCGCTGGATCACCTGCGTGCGCGCAAGATCCATTCGCGAACCATGGTCGATGACGTGCCGCAGGACGTGGTGCACAGCGTCGCCGCCCCCGCCAGCAGCGCCGAAGACGCCGCCCACGCCGAACAACTGCTGGAGCGCCTGAACGTGAGCCTCAGTCAACTCAGCCCGCGTCAGCAGCAGATTTTCATCCTCAGCCGCCTGCACGGGCACAGCTACCAGGAAATCGCCGACGAATTGAATGTGTCGCTCAGCACCGTGCAGAAGGAACTCAAGCTGATCATGTCGATCTGCATCGGTGTCGCCGAGCGCTTGAATGGCGCCTGAGGTCGCAGGCGATTTCTGTCAGCATCAGCATCGACTGCACTGATCAGCGGGCTTTGCTACCCTTGCCCGACTTTTACGCTTCACTAAAAAACAGCCGTGCACAGACACTGCCGAGGAAACACCGTGACGGACACCCACCGCCCGCCTTCGCCCGACACGGCGCAGGACGCTGCCCGTGCAATGGACCAGGCTCTGGACTGGCTCATCGTGCTCGGCAGTGCGGACGAAGAGCAGACCCGGCAATTTCACGCATGGCTGGCGGCCGATCCGTTGAATGCCGAGGCGTTCGCCAAGGCGCAGGCGATCTGGGACGGGCCGCAAGTCGCCCTATGCGCGCAAAGCCTCGCGGCCAAACCGGCGAAAGTCACCGTCCTCAAGCGGTTGCGTCCGCACTGGAAACCGTTGGCCACCGCTGCGGTGCTGATTCTGGGCCTGTTCAGTTTCAGCAACCTGCCGATGCGCCTGCAGGCCGATCATCTGACCGTGGTCGGCGAGCGTCAGCGCCTGCAACTGGAGGACGGCTCCAAGGTGCTGCTCAACACCAATTCGGCCTTCTCCAGCAGCATCAATGACCGGCAGCGCGTGGCGCGGCTGTATCAGGGCGAAGCGTTTTTCGAGGTGGCCGCCAACCGTGGCCAACCGCTGGAAATCGATGCGGGCCCGGTACAGGCCAGCGTGCGCGACACCGATTTCGCCGTGCGTTATCTGGACGGTGTGGCACAGGTCAACGTGCAGCGCGGCGATGTCGATCTGCGCGCCACCCACAACGACGCGCGCGTGCGTTTGAGCGCCGGCGAAAGCATCCGTATCGGCCCCAACGGTTTCGATCGTCCGGCCAAACTCGATGCCGCCACCGACCTGGCCTGGGTCCAGGGTCGGTTGATCTTCGAAAACTGTCCGCTCGACAAGGTGCTGGCCGAACTGCGCCGCTACTACCCGGGCTGGATCATCAACACCAACGAACAGTTGGCCGACGTCAACGTCACCGGCAATTACCGTCTCGACCAGCCGCTGGACGTCGTACGTTCCCTCGCCCACATCACCTCGGCGCGCCTGCAGGAATTCCCGGCGCTGGTGATCCTGAACTAAATGAGAATTATTTTTACTCGATAGCGAAACCCCGTTCGTCTCGTTATAGCCAATGCAATTGATTCGCATCTTCGGAGGCGGATCAGCACCTATAAAGATTCGTGCGACACGGAGCGCTATCGATGTCCTCTCGCCTTACCCGCCAGACTGCTTCCCCTTCCCGCGTATTGTCGCTGCTGACGGCTGCCATCCTCATGGCCGGCACCGCACCGCTGATGGCTGCCACCGAGCAACCGGCACGCAACATGGGTGATTACTCGTTCTCGATCGGCCAGCAACCGCTGGTGTCGGCGCTCAATGCCTTTACCAGCGTGACCGGTTGGCAGGTCGGCTTGCCGGCGGAACTGGGTCAGGGCGTGTCGTCGCCGGGCGTGCGCGGTTCGCTGCCGCCGGAGAAAGCCCTGGAACGCCTGTTGGTGGGGACCAACCTGAGCTTCCGCAAGCTGAGCAACAACAACGTGGTGCTGGAAAAACGCAGCACCAGCGGCACCTTGAATCTGGATCAGGTGACCATCAGCGCCACCCGCCAGGAACAGTCGGTCAACAGCGTGCCGGCCACTGTCACCGTGCAGACCCGTCAGGATCTGGACCGCAACAACGTCAACACCATCAAGGATCTGGTGCGCTACGAGCCGGGCGTGTCCGTCGGCGGCGCCGGTCAGCGCGGCGGTATCAGTGGCTACAACATTCGCGGCATCGACGGCGACCGCATCCTCACTCAGGTTGACGGCGTCGAAGTGCCGGATGGTTTCTTCAACGGCCCGTACGCCAAGACCCAGCGCAACTACGTCGACCCGGAAATCATCAAACGCGTGGAAATCCTCCGTGGCCCGGCCTCGGTGCTGTACGGCAGCAACGCCATCGGCGGCGCCGTCAGCTACTACACCCTCGACCCGGACGACATCATCAAGCCCGGCAACGATGTCGGTGCCCGGTTGAAGACCGGCTACAGCTCCGCCGATGAGAGCTGGCTGAAATCCGCCACCGTCGCCGGGCGTGCCGAGCAGTTCGACGGCTTGCTGCACTTCAGCCAGCGCGACGGTCACGAAACCGATTCCTACGGCAGCAACAACGGCACCGGCCTCGCCCGCACCGCCGCCAACCCGGAAGACGTCAAAGCCACCAACGTGCTGGCGAAGATCGGCTGGAACTACAACGACGATTCGCGTC
Organism: Pseudomonas sp. 22189; assembly: GCF_052045635.1. Lineage (NCBI taxonomy): Bacteria > Pseudomonadati > Pseudomonadota > Gammaproteobacteria > Pseudomonadales > Pseudomonadaceae > Pseudomonas > Pseudomonas sp. 22189. The sequence goes on along the minus strand of NZ_JBQEPG010000001.1, from coordinate 2,338 downwards.
TGGGCCTGACCTACGAAAAGTACAAGGACGACCGCGACACCGATCAGAAAAGTGCCTACGGCGGCCCGTACTTCAACGGTGCCCCGACCATCCCCAACAGCGTGCTGCCCGGCGGCATGTACCAGTGGCGCACCGGCAACGACACCATCACCCGCGAGCGTTTCGGCCTCGAACACAGCTTCGCCCTCGACAGCCTGTTGGCCGACAACGTGAAGTGGAGCCTCAACCACCAGATCGCCAAGACCGACCAGAGCACTGAAGAGTTCTACTACCCGATGACCCGTAAAGTGCTGCGCACCCGCGACACGGTCTACGAGGAAAAACAGTGGGTATTCGATGCGCAACTGGACAAGGCCTTCGCCATCGGTGACACCGATCACGTGTTGACCTACGGCACCACGATCAAACAGCAGAAGGTCACCGGCTCGCGCAGTGGCGACGGCAAGTGCCTCGCGGTCGGCCGTGGCTGCACCGCCATCGGCGCCACCAGCGCGGCGGATGTGCTGAAAAAATCCAGCGACTTCCCGGACCCGACCATCAACACCTACAGTCTGTTTGCCCAGGATCAGATCAGCTGGAACAAGTGGACCTTCCTGCCGGGCCTGCGCTACGACTACACCCAGCTCAAGCCGCACATCACTGAAGAATTCCTCAACACCGTGGCCGCCGACGGCAACGGCACCGTCAGCGACGAGAACAAGACCTGGCACAAAGTCTCGCCCAAATTCGGCCTGACCTACGCCCTGACCGACAACTACACCTGGTACGGCCAGTACGCCGAAGGTTTCCGCACGCCGACCGCGAAAGCGCTGTACGGACGCTTTGAAAACAGCACCACCGGCTACAACGTGGCGCCGAACCCGAACCTGGAACCGGAAAAAAGCAAAAGCTATGAAACCGGTCTGCGCGGCAACTTCGAGCAAGGCTCGTTCGACGTGGCGGTGTTCTATAACAAGTACCGCGACTTCATCAACGAAGACGCAGTCACTCCTGGTTACGATGAGCTGACCTTCCAGTCGAGCAACATCAAGCACGCGACCATCAAGGGTGCCGAAGTCAAAGGTCGCCTGAACCTCGATGCGTTCGGCGCGCCGCAAGGCCTGTACACCCAGGGCTCGATCGCCTACGCCTACGGGCGCAACAACGACACCGGCGAGCCGCTCAACAGCGTCAATCCGCTGACCGGTGTATTCGGTCTGGGTTACGACCAGGACCACTACGGCGGCCTGCTGAGCTGGACCGTGGTGAAGAAAAAGGACCGCGTCGACGACAGCAACTTCAAGTCGCCGGATGGCGTCAGCAGCCAGTTCAAGACCCCGGGCTTCGGCATTCTGGATCTGGCCGGTTATTACAAAGTCACCGACGACGTAACCGTCAGCGGCGGCATCTACAACCTCACCGACAAGAAGTACTGGCTGTGGGATGACGTGCGCGGTTACGACAGCGTCGGCGAAGCCTCTGTAACGCAGCCGGCCAACCTCGATCGCCTGACCCAGCCGGGCCGCAACTTCGCGATCAATCTGGTCTGGGACATCTGATCCGCACAGCCCTGCGATACGCATTGATCAGCGCGTCGCGGGGCTTTTTTTACGGTTGGGCAGCTGCCCGTTCGTCTCGTTATCAAGCGCCTCTTTTATCAAGGACACCCCCATGACCACTTCGGAAAAAGCCCTGCGTTCACAACGCCTGAACCAGATCACCCACGAGCCGCACAGCAAGCTCGACGCGCTGGTCAAAACCCACGCGCCGTTCGAAACCCGCGCCAACTTTGCGCGTTTCGTGGTCGCGCAGTACCTGTTTCAGTCGGAACTGGTCGACCTCTATAACAACGCCGAACTGACGGCCATCGTCCCGGATCTGCCGGCCCGTTGCCGCGCCGAAGCGGCCAAGGCTGACCTGGCGGATCTCGATACCGACATCCCGCCACCGGTGGCCGGTGCGCTGAAAAACCCGAGCAAAGCCCGTGCATTGGGCTGGATTTTCGTCTCCGAAGGTTCGAAGCTCGGCGCTGCGTTCCTGATCAAACGTGCGGTGGCGCTGGAGCTGAGCGAAACCTTTGGTGCCCGTCACCTGGGTGAACCGGAAGGCGGTCGTGCCGAAGGCTGGAAAAGCTTCGTGCGCACTCTCGACTCCCTGCCGTTCACCGCCGAAGAGGAAGCCGAAATCGAGCAAGGCGCAATCGACGCGTTCAACCGCTTCACCGTGCTGCTGGAACAGGCTTACGCCACCGAAGCCGAACCGGCCTGATTTACCGGCACAACACAAAACCCTGTGGGAGCTGGCTTGCCAGCGATGGCGGCGGGTCAGACAGGATCTATTTCGACTGATACATCGCTAT